>JBGSOW010000067.1:0-5693 GCA_041738875.1 Candidatus Dojkabacteria bacterium | reverse complement strand
ATAAACAGGGCGAATTAATCAAACAACCAGGGATCGAATTCCAAGACGTTCATTTCAGTTATGCAGAATCTGAAGAAGTTATGCACGGAATAACTTTCTCTATCAAGCCTGGTGAGAAAGTTGCACTAGTAGGTGAAAGTGGTGCAGGAAAAAGTACTATTATCAATTTAATTCTAAAATTATATAATGCGAATTCTGGCACTATCTCTCTTGTTGATCAAAGCAGGGCGAAAGCTACCACACCTCTGGATTATACTAGTCTTCCGCATAATTTTATAAGGCAACACATTTCACTTGTTTTCCAGGACAACCAACTTTTCTCAACTACAATCCGCGAAAATGTTGCGTATTCAAACCTAAATGCAAATAGCGAAGAAATTGAAACTGCACTCCGTCAAGCAAACGCTTGGAGTTTTGTGCAGAAACTGCCGCAAGGAATTAAGACTGAGATTGGTGAGAGAGGAATAAAACTGTCCGGAGGACAGAAACAAAGACTTCAAATCGCTCGCGCAATTCTAGCAAACAGACCAATACTGATTCTGGACGAAGCAACGAGTAGTTTGGATTCTAAAACGGAAGTAGAAGTGCAAGACGCTCTGGAAAAATTAATGGAAGGTAAACTTGTTATTATAATTGCGCATAGATTATCGACAATCCAAAGTGTTGACCGCATTCTGGTTTTGGATGATGGTAAACTTATCGACTCTGGCAGCCCTTCCGAACTTGCAGGTAGAAAAGGAATTTATTCTACACTTCTCAAATATCAAATACAGGGAAACAAAAAGTTACTTGCTTCCTACGAGATTTATTAAGACAAATTAATTCAATCGTTAAGCAGGATTCATTAAACAGTTTAGATTATATGTACATTTGTGCGATAATTGATTAGAATTAAAAATATTTAAATTATTTAAGGAAATATTTATGATGAAGTTAGTAAGAAATTTCAGTTTTGTTATTTTTAGTATGTTAGTGATGCTTACACCTGTGCTTGCGCAAACAATGAGGACAACATCCTCTTCACAAGCTGATGGAGCTGCAGGAATTTTCTTTATTTTGTTTTATTGCTGTATTTGTATTTTCATTCTAATTTCTGTCGTAATTTTCATTTATTTGATCATTGACGCATTCCAAAGAGATTATGGTGCTGACAGCAATATGCTTTTAGTTTCTCTACTTCTTCTAATCTTCCTTGGTTTCCCAGTAGGTGCAATCATCTACTATTTCATAGTAATGAAAAAATACCCAAAGAAAAGTTAGTTTGTTTATAGATTTGAAAAAGGCTCCTTACGGAGCCTTTTTTTTGTGACCTATATAATACATAGAATCAGAAATTAATTTAATCTATGAAGTCCCCTTCAACCGCATCCAAAACTTGCTCTAGAGCAGAACCAGATGTTATTAGTGATTCTGTTTGTTCGGCGTTATTGAATGCAACTACCTTGGGCAAAAACACCTCGGAATCTGCATAGGTTTTTATTCCAAATACTTCTCCAAACGGTGGAACGCCTCCAACTATAAGTCCATATTTTTCTTTTATCACTTCAGGCTTTTCAAATTCGACTTTTGCACCTGGATTAGTTATTTCATAAATGCTCAAAAACTTCTTTATGTTTAATTTTTTATGAGCCGGTATGTTGATTAATACGTTTTCGCCAGTCTTTTTATTTTTTAAGATTAACGCTTTTACTCCTGTTTCAGCAGAAAGCCCCCTGACTCTTGCTGCGTCCTCGCTTGTTGGTGTTGCTTCGTGTTTGAGAACTTGAAACTCCAACCCTGCTTCGACAAATAGCTGTTTGATTGATTTTTGGATTGAATCAGCTCCGGTTGTAGCTTGCACGCCTAGAGATTGGGATGCGACTCTTTTAGTGTCGCTCGGGAACAGACTTGCCTCACGAATATTTTCTAATCCCAAAGCAAGCATGGTAAATCTTTCGAAACCCAAGCCAAAACCTCCATGTGGTGGCATTCCAAATTTGAATATTGATAGATATTCGCTAAATGCAGCTGGATCCATTCCTTCGGCTTTAATTCTTTCAATTAGACTATCGTAGTTATCAACTCTTCTTCCTCCACTTACAATTTCAGCGTCACGGCACAGTAAATCGAAATTTTGGAATACACCGTTCTCATCTTTGTATGCGTAGAATTTTCCTTTTGGATAATTCGTTACAAAAATAAAGTCCGTTGCATACCTTTCTCTTGCATACTCACATAATTCACGTTCTGCTTCAGTTGTGAGGTCGTCCCAACCGGTTGTATCTTGACCAGTTCTTTCTGCAAATATTTTGATTGCATCTGTAAATTTGTATTTTGGAAACCTCACAGTACTTTCTGGGAATCTAACTAGTGAATATCCATGTGACTTCAGAAGTTCTACGTCTCTCGTATTTTTTTCTTCTACTTTTGCAAGCATCTCGCGTAAGACGGCCTCTAAATGAACGAGAATATCGTCTAGATCTTTTATGAAGCCTAATTCAAATTCGTACTGCATACCTTCTGTAAGATGTCTTCTGGTATTTGAATTTTCAGCTCTAAACCATTTGGCCATCCCGAAAACACGTTCATAAACACCGACCATCATCTGTTTATACAATTGATTGCTTTGCGCTAGTGTCGCTTCTTTGCCAAAATAATTCATTTTAAATATTTCAGCCCCACCTTCAGAAGAAGAAGCGATCATCGCAGGCCCAAAAAATTCGACAAAACCTTCATTTATCATATATTCTCTATATGTTTGAGCCATTGTGCCTTGTATGCGAAATATTGCAGCTGCTATTTCATGTCTCAAAGTTAGTGCTCGATTATCCAAAATAGTATCTAAGTTTGCTTTTAGAGTTGGTTTATTTATTTCAACTGGCCACGCG
The DNA here is from genome assembly GCA_041738875.1 of Candidatus Dojkabacteria bacterium. Lineage (GTDB taxonomy): Bacteria > Patescibacteriota > Dojkabacteria > CALFHW01 > CALFHW01 > JBGSOW01. The sequence continues at coordinate 2,826 of JBGSOW010000067.1, read as the reverse complement.
TCAGTAACTTTGTTTATGACAACTAATTTACTAGCTAAAACCTCAACACCAAGCTCTGTTTTTTCTGAAGCAGAAACACTACCTGAGATCTCTAATACACTTCCAACTTGCAAATCCTTTATAGAATTAAGCATGTCTTTATCCTCAATTACCACCTGCAAAAGTCCACTTCTATCTCTAAGAATTAAAAATGCGATTTTACCTAAAAGCCTGATACTATGCACCCAACCTTGTAAAAACACCTCAGTTCCAATTTTATCTTTTGTTTGAATTATAATTGTTCGCTCCATATATTTAATTTTAATTATTAATAAAAAAAGTCCCCTATTTCTAGGGGATTACAAGCAATAATACAACCCCTAGCGTGCTAGTTAGAATTGTTATTATTGTTATTTAGTTTTACTAACGACATGAGTCAATTATACACCAGTTAAAGTTATTTGCTATAGCGGCCACCACTTTTTTTGTCTGCGTAGCGGAATATTTGCTCGCATAGCATGATACCTGCGATTTCATGTGAGAATGTGAGTGGACTCAAAGATATATAATTTATATCCTTTTCCTTTGTAGTCCAACCCCACGCATTTCCAATTACAATAGATATTTCGCCGCTTTCTTCGTATATTTTGTCGAAAAGTTGAAATAGAGTTTCATTGTTTAGTAACTTACCCCATTCGGCTAGAAAATATGTAGTATTAATATTTAATTTCTTTTCTTTAGCTACTTCAATTGCACTAACACTGCTATTCTCAGGGAAGCCCTTTATATAGTTCTGTGTTATTTTTATCCTTCCAATTTTTTTGGCTGCTAGATCAAGGTAGTATGCAGCCTGCCCTGCTAATTGATTTGAGTTTGGGTTTGCCTTGGGTCTTCCAACCTCTAAGATATTAATTTTCATAGTTCTTTATTTTGTTTATATAATTGTAGAAAAGCATACCAGAGTATACCAATTTCCTGATATAATACTCATACAATTAACGTCTGGGGCTTTAGCATAGCTGGTTATTGCGCTTCTTTTGCAAAGAAGAGGTCGGGGGTTCGAATCCCCCAAGCTCCAATTACTGTTAACAGAGAAAGCTAAATTAACTTGGCGAATTAGTAAAATTACTTATGGAGAATAAGAAATTTGTCAGAGTGGGTTTAGGGGTATATATCATCAACGACAAAAAACAGGTACTTTTTGGGAAGCGCAAAGGTGCTCACGCAAAAGGTGACTGGTCTGCACCTGGCGGACATTTGGAGTTTGGAGAAAGCTGGGAAGAGTGTGTTACAAGAGAAGTTACCGAAGAAGTTGGGATAGAAATCGAGAATATTAGATTCGGAACAGTTACAAATGACATATTCCAGAAGGACTCAAAACATTACATTACTATACATATGATCACCGATTACAAATCAGGTGTCGTGCAATTACTTGAGCCTGATAAGTGCTCTGAATGGAAATGGTTTGACTGGGAAAATCTTCCTTCCCCACTATTAGTTTCTACTCAAAACGCGATAAAGCAAGGCTTTAATCCAATTAAATAGTATTTTTCATAGTTACCTTAGAAGGCTCATTTGATAAACAACTATGGTAAACTCAATCATATTTAAGCTTTACAAGTGCTTTAAATGGCGGTAAGAAATGTACTTCAAATCGGTGATCCTAAGCTAAAAGCCGAGAACCAGATAATCGTATTTCCTCGAGACATAGAAATTGTAAAAGAAGTTGTCCAAGACCTTACTGATACTATGAGGGAGAGTGGTTTGATTGGTATGGCGGCTCCGCAGATTGGTGTAAATCTTAAAATATTTGTGACAGAGCCAAGAGAAACCGAGTTACGACCCGCAGATCAGAGTGATGTTTTAAGAGTCTTTATAAATCCCGAGATAATTGAATTGTCAGACACGAAAACAGTTCTCTATGAAGGTTGCGGAAGTGTGGCGAGCGCCAATCTATTTGGCCCAGTTGAAAGACCAAAGGAAATTACAGTTAAAGCGTGCGACCTAGAAGGTAAAGAATTTACGTTCCAAGCCGACGGCTTGCTCGGAAGAGCAATCCAGCATGAATACGACCATTTGGTTGGAATTGAATTTACAGAAAAGATCCAAGACTATACAAAGCTAATGACTAGAGAACACTATATTGAGCGAATCAAAAATTCTAAACCTCAACTAGAAAACTCCAAAATTACAACCAAAATATTTAAATACTCTCCACTTTGACGCCGCGCCAGAACGCGACGTAGTTTGTAAAATCGCCGTTATTTCTGCCAGAATTTTGATTTGAGACAACATCAGTTGAACCTGCTTTAGGTTCTGAGTAATACCATGCAGCATCGACATTTTCATCGTCACCCACTTTAAGCGTATAATAGCTTGCTTCCCCTTTCCACGGGCAATTTGTATGGGTAGCTGAGTCAACAAAATATTCCTGTTTAATTGCTGTTTTTGGAAAATAGACATTGCCTTCGATCATTAGAATCTCACTGTCTGTAGCCTCAGCCACTACTTTATCGTTCCATTTTGCTTGATATTTTGTGTTTGCCATAATCTTAGTTTTTATTAATTTAGCTTAATTAATTCTAAATCTTTCTCACAAATTGTACCAGAAAAAAAGGCCTACCAACTAAAGCAAGTAAGATCTATGCGCAAATCTGAACTTACCTTGACACCTTCTACTTCTAGATTTATTTTTTGCATTTCTTTTTCAATTCCACCTCCGCTATGATTGATCGTGATATAGCCTGTGGAATTTACCACACGCCACCAAGCAATTTCTCGTTCTTCAAGTCCAAGTCCTCTTAGGACACTTCCGACGACGCGGGCGGCTCTAGGTGAGCCTGC
>JBGSOW010000018.1:0-3881 GCA_041738875.1 Candidatus Dojkabacteria bacterium | reverse complement strand
TTTTGCAAAATAAGATTGAAGAAGATGAGGTTCGTTTGGGATATAATAAATTTAATTACAGAATCAGGTTTGATCAAGGCATGGATGCTTACCTTATCCCTATGGTATTAGAGACCACGTCTGGTATAGGTATTAGCACTGGTACGAGTTTTTCACCAGCCAACATGTATGAAAAACAAGAAGGCCTTAAGCTAGGTAGGTTGCTATTTGGCAAAGGATATATGGATGAAGCAGAACTACATGAAGTGTTGATAAAGGACTATGGTGACGATTACTTGCATAAAGGTGTAGAAATTAGAAACATTAGCGGTCAACCAGCTGTACTCGTGCCGATATCTCCCGAATCTATTGTACAACCAAGAGGGAAGGAACGTTTTCAGCAGGGGAAAATGGCAACGAGAGGCGATAAACTTAGTATAGTAACTGTTAGAACTATGAATGAAATAGGGTATAACGATAGATATGGTAGACTAAATATTGCTTTGAACCCGATGCATTACCAATACAATGGTTCTCAGCTCTTGTCCTTGATTAATATATGGGCTTTGGATCCAAACAAAAGGCTCAGTGTTTTGGGCGAAACTATACCAATATCGAATGAAAGAGGACATAGTAGTCCATGGCTAATCGACAGTGCCCCATATTTCCAAGATGAAGAAGGTAATCAAGCTTATATGGTTTACGATCCAAAAATAAATGGATTTGAATGGTTAATGTCACACATCAACGCGCGCTTTGGAGATAAATTCAGTGGGAAGTGGCCACTAATGGCCACAAGAGTGGAAGTTTGTATTGAAAGCTTTGAAGAATTAAAACCTGTGAAAGTAGTCGACGGGAAATTTGTTAAACTTTCTTTAGAAGAGTTCATGCATATTATCGAGAATAATAATCCATCAGTAAAGGCCTACAATGTATTCAGGTATTTTAGTAGCTAGTTGTGATTTATTGTATAATCAAACACGTGGTTTTGGTCCACTGACAGAATGTCTGGGCTTAATAAGCATAAATTTCACTTGGGTGCGTAGCTCAATGGTAGAGCAAGCGGCTCTTAACCGCTAGGTTGTAGGTTCGAGTCCTATCGCACTCATAGTAAATTATCCTCAAAAATAGTAAAATCAACCTACAATTGGAACTAGTGGACGTGACTGCGCTCCGATTATATCGGGGTGAGGAAAGTCTGGACTCTTTAAAAAAAGCACCGACAAAGGCATTCGTACGACAATGTCGTATTGATGCAGTAGTCGGCTAGGTGTGAGCTTAGAGATCGGGCCACAGAAAATAACAGCCGTCGAGCACTAAGCAGGTTATTTGGCAGATAATGCCTATTTAGTGCTCGACGGTCATGGTGAAAAGGTGGGGTAAGAGCCCACCGCTGCAGGTGGTAACATCGGCAGGCGAAGGTAACCCTTGCTTGGAGCAACCCGTATGGGGCATAGATAAATAGTCACACACCTTGTATCTAAGTTGAAAAATTTAGTGCTCGGTGAACTAAATCCGGCTTACCCACTAGTTTTAATTGTACTAAAAAGTTTTCCCAAAGAAATAGGATTAAAAAAACGGATCCACTCACTCAAACTATAAATACTAGAAAAAATCACAACAATTAAATATCTCCAATAATAAAATTGATTAACTTTTTTAAGTTCATTATCATTTAGATCGCTTAATTCACTTTGCCAATTTTTCCTCATCCATTTACTTTTTAAAATGACTGAGGTGAGCACATTTAAGGCAAATAAAATTACTTGCAACAAAAAACCAGAATAAATTAAAATTATATTTAAATTAACCACTCCCAGAATTAAAATAATTATCGAAGTAGCAGAGAGTAGGATATTAATTTTATAAAACAACCTGTCAGCATAGGGTTTCGCTTTATAATTAATTAAATAGATTAGAAAGATGATCAGTGCGTGGGAGTAGAAATAATTTTCGTAGGCAATTTCTTTGTTTAACAGAATTTTACGTGCATTCCAGGAAAATTTGTATTCGGTAGCGAACTCATCTGGCAAAATATCAAGTCGAACCTGTTGTTTATTGCTTGAAACATATTCTGTCAAAACCTCTAAAGGCATCACATTTTTCGAAAAACGATCTTTTTTCAATTTCTCCAAAAAGTAACTCCTATATGTCTCGAAAACTACAAAAACTATCACAAAAATCAATAAAATAACTAGGCTTGCGATTGCGCTCAAAGGTAATCTAGCAAAAGTTTCTGCCCATTCGGTTATTCCCATCCTACATTATAGTCCAATTGGGATCTAATTTGCGTTAGTCGTAGTTGTATCTTGCTCAACAACTTCAACAGGTGGTTCCAAGTCAAAAATGTTGATTCTAATTTCTTCTTTGTATTGGGTTGTCGGAATTAATCCATTTTCTTCGTCAGCGATAATAACTTCAACATTATAACCTTCAAACTTCTCCAGCCAGTAGTCGACTGTTAGTTTCTTTTCGCCATTCGTATAATCAATAATCTGAACGCCTTTGAGAGCAGTTTGATTTGCTTCACGTCTCTTTGTGTCAGTTACTGTGTCTATAAACCAAAGACCGGAGTTACGAACCTTTAAAACTGGGTTATCATTTGTCCAAGCTCTTCCAGTGTAGTTAACTGCGTAGGTGCGTGCCTGATCACGGTAAATATCAGCATTGGCATATATTAGTTTTAATTTATCCTGAACTTCTTTGAAAGTATAATCTCTAAAGTTATAATTGCTACCACTACCTGCGAAAATTAGTCCACCACCACCAAATAGTGGATCGAGAACTATTTGGAGCGGGTTTGTATTTACTTCATCTACAAGTGCAAGTGAGGCAAGAACCGTTTCTAAATCGAAAGCGCTAACCACTACACTTTCCGAAATATTTCCGTAAATGCTAAGCAGATTTTGTGCTTTTTGGGTTGTTGATAAATCATCACCCAAGATTTTATCTTTTACGGCTGTAACTACTTGTTGTTGTCTTCTGGCTCTTACGAAATCGGATGAGTATTGTCTCATACGTGCATATATCAGTGCTTGCTCTCCGGACAGGTTATTTGGTCCTGCTTGGAAAGTGAACTCGCAGTAAGCTGGTAGAGTTCTCGAACGTCTGCATTGCTGCTTGTATTCTTCTGGCAATTCGACATATGGAAATACATCAGTAAATGTTTCAGGTACATCGATTGTGATTCCGCCTAAATCGTCAATTGCTTTCATTACACCTTCAATCCTAACTAGAACGTGATAATTTACTGTTTCACCGGTAATTTTTTCAACTGTGCGGATTAGCGTGGACATTCCGTCTTTTTCACAATTATTTCTACCCCAAGCGTAAATTGCATTGATTTTTATGCGGAAAGGTAGGTTTGTTCCGGCACAACCATATGGAGCATATAGGTCTCTTGGGAAAGATATTAATCTGGTTTGCCCGCTTTCGTTATCGACAGTTGCAAGCATAATTGTATCCGTATTTGCGAGGCCTTGTCCGCTTCCTGTTGCTCTGGTATCGATGCCAACTATTAATGCAGTGGTTTTGCCATTTGTTTGTTTTAGTTCTGGTTTAAAGGCTTGCGTCCAACAATCTGGATCAAGTATGTTTATACACACCTCAACAACTTCGCCTTGGCTATTTACTTGGGGTGAATTTGCGCCTCCACGTGCTTGTTGCCTTATATAAAAAAGTACTGCCACTGTAATTGCAGCAATAATTATAGAAATGAGAGCAAATATACCTAGAATTTTAAGAATTTTCTTTAATCTGCCTGCCTTTTTTTGGGGCTGCTCACTATTTCCAACATCTGTACCAATTAATTTTTTCTGTGGTTTAGATGTCCTATTTAATCTAGATGGTGATCTTTTTTCGAAACCCTCGAGTTTTTTGTTTAGAGTTATCTTTTTCAATTC
>JBGSOW010000065.1:0-8675 GCA_041738875.1 Candidatus Dojkabacteria bacterium | reverse complement strand
GGCATATATACTTATTCCGCAGCTTACAGAGATGTAGTAAGGGCGATGACAGGAATTAATCCAGCGTATAAGTTAGTTACGGGTGTTGTTATGGATGGTGATATGCCTACAGAAGATGATGTAACATTCACGATAATTTTTTTTACAAGAGCAATTCTGCGTGGTTTTGGTGTACATCTTTACGGAGCCCAAAATCCAGATACACCCGAACAAATAAAACAACTAATTACAACAAGATAGCTAATATTTTATAGAAAGAAACAATACAAGGAGTTTAATTTAATTTTTACAATAAACAAACTATGGCTTTATCAAATGCTGAGAGATTAGGCTTACATGCAGATCTACATGTTGAAAAATCAGATACACAATTAGTAGTTGAAGATAGAGGTTATAGAGCAATGTTTGCTTTCCCTGGTGCTGGACTGAGTGGCTTATCTGAATGGCTACCCCACCTTTCACGTTTAGCGGAACCTGAATACGGAGGTGTGCCTGAGGGTGTATTGTTAGCATATTTAGATTTTGGTGAATTAAAACCTCCAACTAGGGAAGAAAGAGGTATAGGTATTTCGATTCACACAAAGCGCGATGATTTTCTTAGAAAGATTTATGGGGGAGCTACACCTGAGATTACCAATAAGGGGATTGAAGGATTTGGGTTTGCACAAAGTACTAAATTAGCTTTTGATGTGGCCAAGCAAGCAGGTTTAAAACACGTTATCCTTGTCCCTGATGTAACCCGGTTTCATAATATATATACCAGTTTCGCTATATCTGATCTACCATCACTTGTAGGTGTCTTTCCCAATATGCTTGCTCAAAAACCTCCTGGCTTGACTGCTGACTTTGTAGTTACACAATCTGTAACTTTTATTAGTAGTATTTCGGCATTACTCATAGATTTGGCTAAGAAGCGCCCAGTAAATGATATTAATATACGATCTGTTTACGATAATCAAATAGCAACGGAATTAAAGGCTATATTAGATGCACATAGACCGAAAGACCAAAAATGAGCTCAGCTGAATACGGCCAAGGTCCTTCTGAAGAAGAAAAAATCATGAAGGATACTATCTTCGCTTTAAAGCCGAGGGAGTATGATTTTTTGTATCTAAGATTGCAATTGAATCTGGCTAAAAGTACTGATTCACAAGGATTAACTACTCTTCCGCCTCTGCGAACATTGACTCTTGATCCTGCTGTACTTACACCAGATTCAGGACATATTGTTGTATTCAATGCTGCGAATGATCCTGAGACTGATTCAATCCGACCAACACCAGAAGTAGTTGGTCCTTATCCAGTCAGCAAAGCGAGTTTTGAAAAGATAGCCCACTCTGCAGTTCAACGAACAACCAAGATTGAGTTTGGGAGAGATGGTAGTATTAATCTTCAGGGTTATAAAAACTCTGTATACCCAGAAAGGATTGGAGGCGCGAGATTTACTTTGCCAGATGACTGGACTACAACACCACCAGTAGTTTATTTTTACAAAGTCGTGCATCCCTATGAAAGTCCGAACGATTTCAGACGAGGTTCAAGTTACGTTCCCACAGCTGAAAGTGTTATTAGAATTACTGCAAATAGTCTTATAGTAGGTGATCAAACAGATTTCTATACTGAATTAGTCTTTCACTTTCCTACAAGGGTATATAAAGGTATACAGAGATTCCTGGAAGTAGTCATCGAATACTCAGATCACGATATCTTAGTCCATTCTGAAGATATGAACAATATTCCAGATACTTTTGCTGGACTTGTGAGGCAATTGACTCGAGCTAACCGTCTTAGTGAATTTTGGGAAAGAGGAGTGCTTAAGAAAGAAATCACTCCAGTTACACTAGAGTGGGTTAATCAAAGATTGGGGCTTTTGCAAAGGTATCTTGAGGAGTCGATGAAGCCGTAAATATTATTCCTACTGGTGCTTATACACAATAGTATCTCAGCAAAAATCGCTGGAGCTTTGTTCGATCCAATCGCGGTTGTCTTGCTGGATAAGCTCATAACTTGCCAGAGGCCCGGTGCTTCCGTGTATGTAGGTGCCGAGTTTTGTGGATTCGTAATGTTTCCGGATTGAGTCGATTACTTTCCAACTTGCTAAAATCTCGTCCTCGCTCACAAAGAAGGTCTGGCTGCCTACAACTGCGTCAAACAATAGTGCTACATATGCATCTTTCATTTCATTTCCACGGTAACAATGTGTTAATTTGATTAATTGCTCAGGCTGGGATTCAAGCGTATAGCTATTTTCAGCGGTCCAGAGGTTGAAACTGATTCCAGAATTTGGGCTGATTCTAAACGTCAAAACTGGGTTTCTACTATCAGGTTGTTTTTCGTTTTTTTTGAAAACGATATTCACGTCAAAATAATTATCGTTCATATATTTCCCTGTGCGGATATAAATTGGCATGTCTCCAAATCGCTGGTTTTGTGGAGAGATTTTTAGCTTCAAAGCCACAAAAGTCTCGGTCGATTCCAATTCAGACGCATTAGCAATAACAAAATCGTCTTTGCCTCCAAACTCCAAATCCTTCAATAATTTAGCGCGTGAACTTTGCGACACACTTCCGGTGTAGTCATCAGGAATGTCCCCCAGAAGTACCGCTAGAGCCTCAAATATATGCCCCTGAACCATGTCTCTGAGTGCACCAGTTTTTTTGTAGAAATTTTCGCGCCCCTCAACTCCTCGTTTCTCTGCATACGTAATCTGCACATGGTCAATATGCTCTTTACTCAGCATATTCTCGATTATTTGGTTGAATCTTCTGAAGTGTAATATATCAATCAACGCCTTTTTATTTAATACGTGGTCAATAGGCAATATATTTTCTTGATTGAAGTTTTCCTTCAATAAGCTGAAAAGGTCAGCTGCGCTGTCGTAATCCTCCCCAAAAGGCTTTTCTATCAGAAGATTGGCTTTCGATTTTATATCCTTATAGATTGCTAGTCCGGCCAATTTCTCGGTTAAAAGTGGGAATATCTCTGGCGTGACCGCGAAATAAAAGATGTATCTGTCTGCGTCTTGGTGTGTGTGTGTGATTGAATTATTTAATTTCAATATATCTTTGTCTTTTTCGAAGTCAATATTTAGAAAATTCGCATTTTCTAGAAGTTTAGAATCATCCAATTTCGATTTTTCCGAACTTCCAATACTTTCATGAATAAATTCCCTATACTTTTCGTCATCCCATTCTCTTCGTGCACAACCAATAACTTTTACGTTGGAAAACACGTCTTCATAATTAACAAAAAGTTCCGCAAGAGCAGGGTAGATCTTCCTTTGAGATAAATCACCCGCCGCCCCGAAAATATATAGATATGTCATAGTTCAGTTTAACATGCGGCTAGTTATCAGTAGCAAAAACTAAGAATAGCTGACTACCCAACCTAACCACACACTGGTCTTGCTGGGGTGAATAAAATAGAATTGGTTCACTATTTGGTGTTCCAGGGCTATCCGGTTTAATAATTTTCTCAAATTGTGGTGTTGAGATATCAAATCCTATATGAGCTAGATAACTTGCAAGTTTAGGAATAGGTCTAGGAGGATAGTTATATATTAATCTCGGATCAGTAGAACGCGGGTCTTTGTCAATATTATCCTTTTCTGGAATTCGATTAAACATAGCATATGTAAGTAGTTCTGGTAGTATGGTTATTTGACCGGCATCAAGTTGCACGTCAAGAGTAGGAAAAGTGTATGTGAGATTGCGTTTTGAAGTAACAATAGTCAAACGGCTATGTGATATATTTGATGTCGTTCCAGGGAATATAATTCCTCTTCTATCATCTTCTTGGTTGAAAAGACTGAGATTATGGGTGTGTGGAGTTGTGTACCGTATGCCACTTTCGTCTTTGAAGATTCTATTTGGGTTCATAATAATAGCATCACTTAGTTCTTGAAGTGGATGGTTTACTCCTTCTCTAATAGTTGATATTAGCTCGTCAACAACGACCATAGTTAGAGTAGGGTGATTATTTATTTCAGCTCCTCCAGAAGTATTGTCAGGAGTCTGTTCGATAGTCATGATTTATACATCAATATTAAAATTTAATTCAGTCGTCGCGAGGAATAACTCATTTCCTCTTCTGACTAGACTGAGGGTATCTGTATTATTAGTAGCTGTGACAATAAGAACACCGTCTTTATCATCCTCATAATAGTCACTGGTTAAGATAGCGTCTAATCGATTATTGTCTGTTTCAAAACCCAATCCATTTAGGATATTGATCAGTTTACCATTAAATTCTTCATACTCAGTCGTTGCAGAGCCTTGATTACCTTGATGCGCAACAACATCATTTAGTGGAATAACATACGCATTTACTTCAGAGCCACTATCTGAATATGAAAGTCCTGGCAGCTCGTAATTCGTAGCATTTATACTCACTCGGATTCTGTCTAGTTTAAACTGACCTTTATAAGCTAGCTCTGGACCACTCCCAGTACTGGGTGGTGGAAAATCTGTACTTGTTACGCTTTGGTTTGATAATACTATAGCCCCAGTATTACTTGTTATATATACGCCAGTATTAGAAACTCTCAATTCACGTTCTCCCTGTCTGGGAACATATGTTGAGAGTCCAATAGATACTGCCTGCAAAGGGTGTACGCCACCTAATGGAATGGAGTTATTGCCAAGAGCAATGCTTTGACTATCAATTGCGTGTATAGGATACTTTTTGAGAAGGTTGATAGCATCTGTAACAGATTGGCTTTTGGGATTGTCAATTTCAGGCATTTTTGTTATTCCAGTCATTTAAGAATTTAGCTAGACCTTGGTCGGTGAAGGGGTGTTGGTATAGTTTCCAGAAGTTTTCTGGTTTTATGGTGATTGCGTCGGCTCCTGCGAGTGCTGCGTTTTTTGTGTCAAGCGGTGATCTGTCTGATGCGGCTAGGATAAAGGTTGAGAAGCTGAAATTGTCGAAAATTTCACGAATTTCTTCGATTAATCCAATCCCATCGTGTCCAGCGTCATGCATTCTGCCAATAAATGGACTTACGTATGTGGCGCCAGCTTTTGCTGCAAGCATTGCTTGATTGGCTGAGAAGACTAGCGTTACGTTTGTTTTGACGCCTTCTTCTTTTAGTGTCCGTACAGCTTTTAACCCGTCTACTCCCATTGGCAATTTCACTACTACGTTTTCAGCTAACCTCGCCAAATTTCGCCCTTCCTCGAGCATCGCATGATAATCCGTTGCAATCACTTCCAGACTCACAGGTCCTTTTACTACGTCTAGAATTTCTTGTCTGACCTCGTCGAAATTGCGGTTTGTTTGCGCAGCTAAACTTGGATTGGTTGTGACACCATCCACAAGCCCAGTATCTACCCCTTTTCGTATTTCCTCTATATCCGCTGTGTCTAAGAAAATTTTCATGATGCTTATAACTAAATTTAATTCCAAAACAACTGTCTTTATATTAACAAATTCTTTCAGTCCATAGTCTGATAATTCTTAATATTAATGGTAGTATTTGTATAACATAATTAACTTAATATTATCACTAATTATGAAATTTGGACTTATAGGACTTGGGAATATGGGCTTTAACTTGATGCTAAATTGGTTGGATCATGGGCATAATGTCGTCGTGTGGAATCGTGGGAATGAGCCAAGGGAAAGGGCTAGATCAGAAAGTGCCGCTGTTGTAGCGGGTACTGTGGAGGAACTGGTAAACGAACTAAAGAGCGAAGAACGAAAGGTTATTTTTCTGCTTGTTGCTGCAGGCCCAGCGGTAGATTTGGTGATTTTTGGGGATGAGGCGTCGGATGGCTCTGGTGGGCTTGCGAATTTTCTAAATCCTGGTGATGTAATTGTAGATCTTGCAAATTCGCATTATTCTGATTCACAAAAACGAGCTGCACGCCTAGCAGAGAAAGGTATTGAAATGCTGGACATAGGGATAAGTGGAGGCACGATGGGTGCACGGAACGGCGCTTGTATGATGGTAGGGGGCAATAAAACTGCCTTTGATTACATAGAGCCTGCATTAAAAGACGCCTCAGTGGACGGTGGCTATGGGTACTTTGGCGGTTCTGGTTCAGGGCATTTTGTAAAAATGGTTCATAATGGTATCGAATACGGGATGATGCAGTCAATCTCTGAAGGTATTTCTTTGATTAATGCAAAAGAAGTACAAGAAGGCAGTCTGAAGGTGGACTATCCTAAACTTTTAGATGTTTGGAATCATGGTTCGATTATTGAAAGTAAACTGGTTGGGTTTTTAAGGGATGGTTTTATGGAAGAGGGCAACTCTAAACTTGACCAAGATTCCAGTGAAGTAGGTGATTTAGGTACTGGCCGCTGGACAACTGAAGAAGCTCTCAGACTTGGCATCCCGTTGCCTGCAATTACTGCTGGTTTGTATGCGCGCTATCAGTCTCGCGATAAAAATTCAATCGCTTGGCGCGCAGTCTCAGCCATGCGCAGAATCTTCGGAGCGCATTCAGGTAAAGACAGGCAGATCTAAGGTACCTGCAAATACGCGTTATTAAGCCGTAACAACTACCGTTATTTAGCCGTAACAACTCCGTTGTTTTTATTTGAGTTAGTTTACTCGGGTCGTGCCGCGTTTTTTCCTCATACCAACCTGAACTCTAGCAAGTTCTTTTCTGATCTTTGCCTCTACTTCTGCAAATTCGACGTCAGCTGAATTTTCTAGTTTTTGCAAGTATTCTTCAGCTCGTTTTTTTGCTTCTTCAGCTCTCTCAAGGTCTATATCTTCAGCTCTTTCAGCGTTTTCCGCAAGCAATACTATATTTTGCCCATCTCTAACTTCAACGATACCTCCAGCAACTGCAAGTTCCACATTATAATCACCCTTATCGATCACAATCTCCCCAATATCAATAACCGAAACCAGTGGCTCATGATCTTCCATAATCGTTATAACTCCTGATGTAGTAGGGAGTGTAACGCTTTTAAGGTTGTCATCCTCGTAAGTTATTCCTTCAGGTGTTACGATTCTAAGCTTTAACATTGCAGGTTAGTTATCTAATTAATTTAAAATCTAAAACTCAACCAAATTACAGTGGAGATTCTTTTATTCCGCTGTAACTTCGTCGATTCCGCCTTTCATGTAGAAAGAGTTTTCTGGTTTATCGTCATGTTTGCCTTCGAGGATTTCTTTGAAACCGCGAACTGTTTCCGCAATAGTAACGTATTTTCCTTTGGCACCAGTGAATTTCTCAGCTACAAAGAACGGCTGTGACAAATATCTTTGCACACGTCTAGCACGAGCAACTGTTAGTTTATCTTCATCTGAAAGTTCTTCCATACCTAGAATTGCAATGATATCTTGTAAATCTTTGTATCTTTGCAATATTTTCTGCACTCCGCGAGCTGTATTATAGTGTTCCTCGCCAACGATTGCAGGGTCCAAAACAGTGGAAGTCGAATCAAGCGGATCAACAGCAGGGTAAATACCAATTTCAGTTAGTGCTCGGTTAAGTACAACAGTTGAGTCCAAATGTGTAAAGGTTGTCGCAGGTGCAGGGTCGGTAAGGTCGTCTGCAGGAACGTAAACAGCTTGCACGGATGTGATTGAACCTTTGTCGGTTGAACTAATTCTTTCCTGCAATCTTCCCATTTCTGTTGCGAGAGTAGGTTGATATCCTACAGCTGAAGGCATCCTACCTAGAAGGGCAGACATTTCAGCTCCGGCTTGTGTAAATCTAAAGATGTTATCGATGAAAAGAAGAAGATCTTTACCTTCGTTATCTCTGAAATGCTCTGCCATGGTTAACGCTGTCAACGCAACTCTAGCGCGAGCTCCAGGAGGTTCATTCATCTGACCAAAGACCAGTGCAGTTTTATCCAAAACACCAGATTCTTCCATTTCTAGATGCAAATCTTTACCTTCACGTACACGCTCACCAACTCCAGCAAACATAGAATAACCACCGTGTTCTTGTGCGATATTTCTAATTAATTCCTGAATAATAACTGTTTTTCCAACTCCAGCACCACCAAACAATCCAACCTTACCACCTTTTAGAAATGGGCAGAGAAGGTCGACGACTTTGATTCCTGTCTCAAGAAGCTCGGTATTTTCGGATTGATTTTTGAATTCTGGCGCTTCTCTGTGAATAGACATACGTTTTTTTACCTCAGGCGCTGGTTTTCCGTCGATTGGCTCACCAATAACATTAAACATACGTCCCAAAGTTGCTTCGCCAACGGGAACTTGTATGGCAGACCCTGTATCTAAAACTTCTGTTCCACGTGCTAGACCATCAGTCGATCCCATAGCTACTGTTCTGATTCTACCTTCTCCTAGATGCTGCTGTACTTCCAAAACTAGTTTCTCACCACTTTGCAAAGTAACTTCTAAAGCATTATAAATCGCAGGAATCTCTATTTCGAATTTAACGTCGACAACTACACCAAGAATCTGAATAACTTTTCCAATATTTTTTTCTGCCATGACTATGAATAATAAATTAATTTAATTAGTTAAGTGCCTCAGCTCCTGCTGTTATCTCTGCAATTTCTTGCGTAATTGCAGCTTGTCTGCTTTTATTGTATTCAAGAGTAAGGCTATCGATCATATCGGTTGCGGCGTCAGTTGCATTTTTCATAGCAATCATCCTGCTGGAGTGTTCGCTAGCAGCGGAGTCGAGAACAGCTTGGAAGAATTTAGCTTCTGTGATTTTAGGTAAAACATAGCTTAA
>JBGSOW010000051.1:0-11858 GCA_041738875.1 Candidatus Dojkabacteria bacterium | reverse complement strand
AAAAAACATAAGATAAGTTATGGATATAAAATCACTTATCGCAAACTACAAAACTATTGCACCGAAGCACTGTGACAACTGTGGCAACGCATATGGCGAGAATGACTATCATGTCATGAGGAATGCAAATGGACAAATGGTTGTACATCTAAAGTGTAGTAAATGCCATAATTCTTACATGCTAAATATCTTTTCTCCGATGCAAGGTGTGGTAGGATCGACAAAAAGTGGAATCAACTTAGACCTTAATACAACAGAAGAAATATCAAAATTCACAGAATTTGACGCAATTGACATAAACGAAGCACTCGAAGCATACACTATTCTTTGCAAAAGTGATGTTTTAAGTCGTTATTTGCCAGAAAAATCTTTGGCAACTCCGAAGTTAGATATATCTAACTGATTTGCCTCTTTATTCAAACTGGATAAGTGTTTTTTATCTGGCGCTGTAATTATCAATTGCAAGTTATAAGTCTTTGCCATTTCACTCAAATATTTCAAAGTTAAAGCCTGGTGTTTCGGATCAAGCTCAGATAAAATATCATCAAGTAACAATATCGGACTCTCCTCTTTTTCTGCAATTAGAATTTTCAGTGTGCTTAAATGAGCAATTAAACTAAATAAACGCTGTTGTCCTCTGGAGCTTTGACTACGGACGGGTCTTGCTGATAGTTTAAATTCTATATCGTCTCTTTGTGGACCATAAAGGCTTTTACGAGCAGCGATTTCTTTAAGTGAATTCTCTTCTACCTTTTGCATAAATAAAATTTCAAACCTTTTTTCATAATCCGAATTCACACTTTCACCATTAGCTAATTGCTCGAAATCACTCGGCAAATAGTTAGTTATATAATTTATATCTATATCGAAATTTTGAAAATTAAATACATTGGCTGCAATCTCCTGCATAATCGGCTTGATAGCGCGCAAAAGTTTATTTCGTTTTATAACAACTTTGCTGCTAACAATGACTAATTTACTATTCCAAAAACTCATTTGTCTTGTAAAATCGCTACTTTCACTCCCGAAATTAATTGAATTTGAAGACACGTAATTTTTATCTAAGCTGGATAAAAGCCTATTCTTTTGCGTCAAAATCTTTTTCAGCGTATTTAATTCCACACTGTAACTCGGTTCAAATAACTCAAGAGAACGGTCTATGAATCCACGTCTGAGAATAGCTGGACCGGCAGCGATATCAATGTCTTGCGGTGCATGAATAAATACTTTAATTTGTTTGCGGATCTGACTTATATTTGTCTTTTTCGAATTGAGAAAATAACTTTTCTTCATTGCAGAAATTTGCCATGCAAGTTCAATTTGATTCAAAAGCCCCCTCTCCTCAACCAAAGCAGCAATGCGAATGTAATCACCAGCAAGCTTAGTTGGCAGTAAATCTAAATCATTCCCTCCTCTGAACGAACCTCCATTTGCCAGATACGCAATCGATTCTAGAAAATTACTTTTACCCGCGCCATTTGCGGCAACTAAAGAGTTTATTCCTTTATCTAATTCGATTGCACCAGATAAATTTCTGAAATTATTAATTGCGATTTTGCTAATATACATAAGTTTATAACTGTATTAAACATCGTATTAGAGTTGATGTTTTAACAGCATAACGCGTATTACTACTCATACTCAAGTATTATGTGCTTAGTAACAAGACTATACTCAGTTAGCAACTTATTTCTTAGGCTGCAAGCTCTTTCATCTTGTTTACTGCCTTCTGGCGTATGATTACAGAGCTGATATAATTTCTGCCTCCAGGTGATGAGTATTGTTCTCTGAGTTTTTCGTCTTGGACTTTAGCAATTTCAGCGTCAATCTCTTCTTCAGTAACTTTTATATCATGCGCTTTTGCAACTGATATAAACAGAATGTCGCTCGCAATTGTGAGTTCTGCATCACTATGCCAATTCTTTCTAAGAGTCTCCATATCAATAGATTGCGCTTTGAGGAAATCCTCAACTTTCAAGCCAAGTTTTTCAATTCTACCAACGTAATCTCTCTCACGTCTATGCGCTTCAGCATGCATCAATGAAGAAGGTGCAGTAATCTCCGCCTTCTCAATTGCAGCTTTCACCAAATCGTTTACATATTGGTCTTCTACTTCACCTTCTTTTCTACTTTGGAGAGATTTCTCAAGCTGCTCACGTACTTTTTCTTCACTATCTAGAGATTTATCATTCAATTCTTTTGCCCAATCGATCTTTTCATCTGACTTCTCTGCTTTAACCGGTTTAACAGCGTCCTTGGAATCATCTGACTTCACAGATTCTTCACTCTTTGAATCTTCCTCTACCTTTTCACTTTTCTTTTTAGACTTCAGAATGTCTTCTTTAAGCTGCATAAATAATTTATCAATTTCATCTTTAGCAACCTTTACGTCACCTTTTTTTACAGCTAATTTCTTAAAATCTGGCATTTCGATATTTGGCAAAACGCTGAATAAAGCTTTATATTCCAAGCCTTCGTCACTAACTTTTTGCACAGTGTATTTTGCATAATCCAATGGGTTAATTTCTTCATTTTCAACAATTTCCGCAGTCACAATAGGCATAAGTGAATTTATTGTTTCTTCGAATAAACGCGCGCCTAGCCTTGCCTCTATAAGGTTTTTCGGTGCTTTACCTGGGCGGAAGCCTGAAATATTAACTTCAGGAGCTAATTTATTAAATTCAACTGATTTTTGCTGTTGAAAAAGTTTAGCTCCCACTTTTACTACAATCTCAAGTGAAGTTTTATCTGGTTTTGTAGTTTCATATGTGTATCCAGAATCATTTTGTGCTGACTTTGTATCTTCTGATGTTTTTGTTGCTATTTGAGCCATTATTTTTCTTATAATATTTAAACTATGTTTGTACTAGGGCTGATTCTACCATAATTACTAATGATGCGCGCGACTTCACCTGCATCTTTTGCGCGAACTAATTCTGATCTGAGTGCTGCAGCGCCGGGAATCCCTGAAATATACCAAGCAAGGTTTTTGCGCATTTGCACAAATCCATTTGGCTTAGTTTTCTCATGCAACCTTGCATGAGTGAGCATAACCTCAAATTTTTCATCTAAAGTAAGTGTTAATTCTCTATCTTGCTTAATTTCACTAATTAACCAAGGATTACCCCAGGTTCCTCTGCCGACCAAAACGCCGTCGACATTTGAATTAGCTATTACCTCACGCGCAAAATGTAAATCTTTTATATCGCCATTACCTAAAACAATTATTTCTGAATTTACAGATTTTGCAGCATCAACGCCGATGCGGATTTCTTCCCAGTTTGAATTGCCACTATATGATTGCTTTAGTGTTCTGCCGTGAATTGCAATTGCTGCAATGTCACAACCCGCAATTGTTTTAATCCATTCTTCAGTTACAGGGATATCAAAGCCTATGCGTGTTTTCACACTCACAGGGATAAGTCTTCTTGTGGAATTAATTTTCTCCATATCGTCGTATATATTTTCTACACCTAAACTTTTGGTGTTCCCTAAAAATCTGAGGTACCTGGATTTCGCTGTGCTACCTGAAATAAGTGGCCACTTTTCCCAATTTATGCCGTGAGTATACCAATCCTCTACGGCGTGTTTAGTTGCAGTGATTATATCTTTTGCTAGTTCAGGAGTTCTTATTAGCCCCGCCCCACAGCCCCTATGTACAACTGATTTCGCAGGACAACCCATATTTATATCCACCCCATCAAATCCTAATTCACATGCAAGTTGAGCTGCCGCATAGAAAAGTTGTGGGTCGTTCCCATAAATCTGCGCAATAACTGGCCTTTGTTTCGCACTATACCAAAAATCAGCCAGTAACCCCTCAGACATACGCACAATTCCCTCAACTGCAATAAATTCAGTAATTGTAACGTCGGGTTTTGCAACTTCACTTTGAATTTCACGATAAACATAGTCGGTCACACCATCCATAGGTGCAAGTCCAACAATAGGTTTTACAAAATTTTTCCATAAATTCATAAACTGATGATATCATTTTATGATGACAACATTTGATAAAATTTATAAAGATTTACTGAGCAAACTATTTGCCTCAGGAATAGAAGACTACAACGCGCGCACTAAACTTAAAGTTTTAATTCTGACTGGTGTACATTTCGACCTTGACGTAAATGAATTCCCACTTTTGACCTTACGTAAAATACCTTTGAAACTATTTACTGCTGAACAAATTTGGTATTTGCAGGGTGATAAAGAATTAGATTTCTTTCAAAAATATTCCAAAATCTGGAACGACTTTATGGAAGAAGATAATACTGTTGATTCTGGATATGGTTTTCGCTGGAGAAATTTTTTCGAGCGCGACCAAATTGCAAGTCTTATAGAAATGCTACAAAAAGAGCCATCTAGCAGACAAGGTGTTGTGATGACATGGGATCCAGTCACAGATGGCCTTGCGAGCCCAAAAAAGAAAAATGTGCCTTGTGTGCCAATGTTTGTAGCCAATGTTGTAAAAGGAAAATTAAATTTCCACGTGGTATTCAGATCAAACGATATAATGCTTGGGTTACCACACGATGTCGCCGGCTTTGCTTTGTTGCAGCATATTATTGCACAAAAAGTTGGTCTCAAACTCGGATTTTTACACTACACGATTTCACATGCACACGTCTATGAGAACCATTACAGGCAAGCTGCAACATTATTAACCAGAATCCATGACCATGAAAACATAACATTGCAACTTCCGGAGAACACATTTGACCGCGCTATGAAAAAAGATTCTGAAGTTGTAGATGAAATTTTGGCAAACCTCGAATCACAGTACCATCCACTCCCAGGAGTCGGCAAAATGGAGATTGCTAAATAACTCAATTTAGACTTTAGACAAGTAAAATAAAATGGTTCTGACAAAAAAGGAAATTCTAAAATTAATAAATGAAAAAGGAGTTGGCTTTTCTCCGGTATTGGATCAGTTCCAGCTGCAACCACACGCAGTTGATTTGAGACTAGGTTATAATTTCCGCCTGCCAAAAAGCTGGAAGCTTGAAAAGGAAGGTAGAAAAGTTCTCACAATTGACCCACTGGAAAGCCCCGAAGATAATTTTGAAGAAATTGTACTCACTCCGGGGCAGTATTTTGAGTTACGCCCGAAAGAATTTATCATCGCAGTTACGATGGAGGAAATTCATCTCAATACAGAGAACCTTATGGCCGTTTTATATCCCAGATCTTCAATCAACCGCAGGGGGCTTTCTTTGGATTTAAGTGGAATTATCGATGTTGGGTATAAAGGCAAATTGGTTATGCCACTGATGAACAATACAAACGACCAAATCATCCGGATTTATCCTGGCGAGCGCATATGCCAAATCGTTTTTGAACAACTGGCGAGCAATATAAACCCAACTGAAGCTAAGTTACATGGTGTTGCACAAGCGAAATATCACAAAAATGACTCTGTCGCCAGCCGTAAAGACAACAATGAAGAGATCGAAATGATCAAAAATGGGAAAGTGAGTGAATTAAAGAAGCTATATCCTGTTATTACTTGAATATTTAGAAATTAAATAGAAAATAATATGAAGATTTATATTTCACATTCAACTAGATTTAACTACACGGAAGAGTTATACGATCCTATAATGAAGCACAAAATCTACGCAGAAACCGATATATCTCTACCCCATTTATACTCAGGAAACCCTTTTTTAGCAGACGCACGCAACATTAAACAGTTTCAACTTATCTTTGCAGAAGTTAGCTATCCATCGACAGGACAAGGCATCGAGCTTGGCTGGGCGAATTCACACAATATCGAAATTATTTGTATATATAAGAAAAGTAGCAAATATTCGAGCGCACTGAAATCAGTAGCAACTAAATTCATAGAGTATTTAGAACTAGATGAAATACCAGGAATTATTAGCTCTGAAGTGGCTACGCTGCTTTAATTCTTTTCTCAACCTCTACTAAAACACTCTCCCAATCTGGGCAAGGCACTGTATCGATGTCAGTTCTATCTGATTGGCCAGCATAATCATAAATAAACAGTGTGCCTTTGTAGCTAGAATTAAGTTCAGCGATCATACCAGGATTATCATCGACAATACCAAGTACTTCGGGATATAAATATTCCAAAATGCTAGCCTTCCACGCATGAAACCCTGTAACATAGCTAGGACTAAGTATCACAGGTGCAGCGGGTAATCCCTTCTCTTTAAGCCAATTTTCGGTGATATTTTGTAAAACTGCTGGCCTTGCACTCAAATACCCAGCGATATAGACTATTTCCCCTAATCTCTTTACATAATCTGCTACATTTTCAATCAAGTTTAGATCTTTGTGAATTTCAGGTGAAACCACTAGTCCTTGGGCAATTTCAGAATAACGTTCATTCTCTTTCCAGTAAGGAACATTCCACGTATATTTATATTTCGCAATTATTTCAGACACTGAAAGGTTCTCAGGATTACCTAACTCTTTCGCAAAAATTTCAATATATTTATCTCTTGTGACAGAGATAGTTTCGTCGATATCAAGCAAAATCCCCTGTTTTCTTTTTTCTTTGCCAGCGTATAAATTTTTAATTTGAGATATTGCTTGGAACATGGCGCATATTTTAACACAGTCTTTTCTATAGTAGAATAAGGCATGAATGTAACACTGATATTACTGCAAACACTAAACGGTATTATTTCTCTAGGTCCTAAAGATAGGCTGGATTGGGGAGGTAAAGCAGATAAAAGCCACTTTAGGAACCGCACTCTGGAAGTTGGAACTATGATTATGGGAAGTAATACTTTTAAAGCCATGGGTATGAAGTCACTACCAAATCGTAAAACCATCGTTATGACTAGTACTCCTAGTGACTATAGCAGTTACCAATCTGAACAACTTACTTTCACTTCTACCTCTCCCATTGCACTTCTAGAGGAACTCCAAAACCAAGGTGTGGGTGAAGTGGTAGTCGCAGGAGGCGCAAATATCTACAGAACCTTTTTGGAGGCTAAATTAATCGATTACGTAGAAGTATCTATCGCGAGCAAAATAGCTTACGGCGGAATACCTGCAATAAAATTAGATGACGTTAATTTTGAGACTGATAATAATGAAAATAATGTTGAGCAAAATCTAGTTGATCTCAAGTTTGTGAAAACTGAAATGCTTGATGAAAATACAATTTTAATTAGATATAAAGTCCTCAAATAACACCTTTCCACCAGGTAAATTTGCCTGATAACTTATCGTAAATTATCAAATCAATTCTCCAGAAATTTTGCAACTCGTTTATCCCATTTGATTTCATCCAGATACGTGCGCCCAGACGAATCCTTTCTCGTTTTTTATAGGAAATAATTTCGCTTCCTGGTATTATTCTATTCCCAGTTCTAACTTCCACGAAAACTATAACGCCGTCCGGAGATCTAGCCACAAAATCTAGCTCTAGAAGTCTCCCAAAATGCCAGTTATAGTCCAAAATCACATAACCCGATTCAACTACCAATCTCCTCGCCAAATCCTCAACTTCACGCCCGAACTCTCTTTTGTTGAATCTGCTTTTACTTAGTGAAGAATTCGTTTTTTGCATGTTTAATTTAAACACGCAGTTCTTAAGAAATTATGAAGAGAAGATTATATTTTCAATATCATGAATATCATTATCTGTAAGCTTTTTTCCCATTATGATTAAAAAATCCTGTGGGAATTCAGTTGCAAATTTTGTGTTCAAATCAGTTAGGTTGAATCTATTGCCAACCCAATTAAAAATCTGTCGACCAGAAGCAGTCCTGAGTACGCCTTTGATACGGAAAATACTTCTTACATCGAGGTTTTGAAATTTATTAAGTTTTTCTTCAGAAAATATCACGTTTTTCGTTTCTAACTTTCTCACCTGCACATCGTCATCGTGGCTATTGTCTTGTGAATGCAGATGTAGATTTTCTTGCCCTTCAGCTAAATTTAGTTTAGACAAAGTATCTGAATTCAGTCCAAATACAAGATCCAAAGGTACATTACCATCGACGGATTTAACCTTCAAAGTCTGCAGATTCAATTCATAGATATCATCAAGCCTCTTTTCGAGTTCTCTCTCCTCCTCGGCGTTCAAAGCCTTCGGATATTTATTGATCACAATCAAATCCACATACTGAGTTTGTAATCTAGCAGAGTATGAAGTGTCCTCAAAACCATTAAAATTCAATGCATCAACTACATAAACAACGCTATCAATAAACAGTTTGTCTTTTAATTTATTCAATTCCAGCACAATTGGGGCAGGATAAGCCGTCCCAGAAGTTTCGATTATGATTCTTTCTGGAGCATATTTTTCTAAAATCTCTTCAATTGCATCTCCCAATCTACCCACCAAAACGCAACATAGACAGCCATTCAGAATCTCAACTGGCTTTACATGTGTATTATCCAACATCGCTTTATCTATATTTACATCACCATATTCATTTTTTAGCCAGACAATTTTATTATCCGCAGGAGTTGTCCCACCCTCAGCTTTGTTTTTTTCCGCCAATTGCGCAAGTAAATGCCCGATAATCGTGGTTTTCCCTGATCCCAAAAAACCTGTAATTACATTTACTCTAGTCTTCGCTGTCATTTCTGATACAATTGCACTTAAATAGTTAATTTAGTCTAACTCAAAAAACGTGGAAGACCAATCTTTAATCATTCTTAAACTAGGCGGTTCAACATTATCACACAGCAATAAATTAATTGATTTTGACTATTTACGTGAATTTCGTGATTTACTTGCAAATCTGACTCTTACAGGTAGAAAGTTTGTAGTAACAATCGGTGGTGGCCAAGCAATGCGAAACTATATGAATTATGCGATTGAGGAAGGAGATATCGTTGAAGAAGAGGACCTGCACTGGATTGGTACAGCAGTAAATACGTTGAACGCCACAATCGTGCGAGCGTTTTTCACAGATGAACTTGCAGAACACAGGGTTTGGAAATACGATGACAAAGACAGAATCGATAAATTGCAATTCACAAAACCAATCGTATTTGCAGGCGGATTCGAGGCTGGCAAAAGTTCTGATTGGGTAGCATTGCAGATTGCCAAAGGACTAAAAGCATATAAAATATTCGATCTGAAAAATGTAGATGGCGTTTACAATGAAGATCCGAAGAAAAATCCCAAAGCAAAAAGGTACGACAAATTAACTTGGGCAAAATATTTAGAATTAATCGGAAACAAAGATACGCACAAACCTGGTGATAATCTTCCGGTCGACCCTATTGCTGCCAAAGAAGCAGATGTATACGGCGCGGAGTATTATATTTTAGACGCACGAAACTTCGATAACATGGAAAACGCGATACTGGGTGATGATTTTGTCGGTACATTGATTTCTAACGAATAAACAAGCTAATATAAACATATGCCTACAACACTCGCTGTATTTACAAACGTATTGATATATTTTACAGTCGTTGCTGCCACAAATATACTTAGACCTGGTAGCTCGGGGAAGAATATCACAATGTTCATAGGAGGTATACTATTGTCTCTTCTTTTCGTGATAACAGAATACGCGGTTAAATTTTTTAAATTTCCGGTGAATTTTTGGAGCCTTTCTCTGGTTGGATTTATTTTCAATATGATTCTATTTTTACTACTAGCTGCAGGCATATTCCCAGGACTTGCGATTATACAGACTGGCAATCTTTTCGGTGAACAAGGCACTTTAGCTGTGGATATCCTGATCGAAAGCCCATTTTTAGGTGCAATTGCACTTGCAGTTTTAGTTACACTTTTGCAAATGATTTACCGCAGAATAAGTAAATAGTTTAAGCATAATTAACTAATATACAAAATGATTTTGATGGTATAATAAAGAATGGAAGCATTATTTGTAATACAACTTATAGTTTCTGTAATACTAACGATTTTTATACTCCTGCAAAGAAGTGACAGTGGTCTAGGTAGTCTGTTTGGAGGTAGTGTGACAGAAGCGTTTAGAACAAGAAGAGGTTTCGAAGCATTTCTATACAATAGCTCAATATTCCTAGCTGTGATATTTGTAGCGAACAGTATTGCAATTACTATTACTTCAGCTAGCTAAAAAATGAAACTCGCCCAGATTCGAGATCAATTCTGGAACTACCCAGAGTATATTTTCTTGGGTAAATCTTCTCTTGCCTCCAGGTTTAAAGACTTTTATTTAGGCGCAAGACCATTCAGTATTATCATTACTACAATTATCATCTCAGTCTTATTTGTATCAATTGTTGTCACCAATACTCCTACAATTTTTAGCTACAACACTTCCGAATTTACCGAGGGCAAAATCGTGGAAGTAGGTCCAGGAGGAACTTTCCGAGGTGCAGAGAGATTAAACCCACTTGAGGTTAATATCCCACAATTGGACCAAGATATAATTGAAATCGTTTACGAACCACTTATCAGAATCAACCAAGCTGGCGAAATCGAAACAGTTCTCGCAGAAAGTTATAGTTTAACTGAGGTTAACCGCGCGCCGACCTACAGATTTAGTTTGAGGCGCGACGTCAAATGGCATGACGGAGAGGACTTCACAACTGATGACGTACGCGCGACATTCGAATTAATCAAAGAGCTAAGCTCCAACGGACTTGAAAATATATATGGAGGTGAAGCAGCACAAAACGTATCGCTTGAGGTCCTTGATGATTACATCTGTGTGTTTACAGTTGAAGGGCAAACTTTACCAAATTTTTACGAACTAATGACTTTTAAAATTGTACCTGCGCATTTGATTGATCAATATAGAGATGCAATCGTGGCAACGGGAAGTAGCCAATCGCTTAGGACAATTGGAACCGGACCGTTTCGACTTGGTAATGTAAGGCCAGATGAAGTTTTACTAGACGCAAACCAAGATTATTATTTGGGCAAGCCTAAATTGAATAAATTCAGATTCAAATTATTTAGTAGCGAAAGAGAAGCAGCGAACGCACTTAGATCCGGACAAATACACGGACTAGCAAACCCAAGTAGTGATCTAGTCACTTCCGTAAGAGATTTACAAAATTTACAGATTATCACTTCAAACGTTCTCTACAATCAATATTTCGCAATATATTTCAATTTTGACGAAGAGGGACCTGCGCAAACAAAAGATAAAAAAGTTCGCCAAGCTTTTTCAGCAGCAATAAACAGAAGGCTGCTAGTCGAGACAGTGTATGAAAAAGCTGAGCCTGCATACGGACCAATTCCACCGATTAGTGATTTTCACTCTCCAGACAATCAGCAATTAGGCTATGACAAAGACACTGCCAATAAACTTCTTGATGAAGCTGGCTGGGAAGCTACCATAAATAGTGAAGGAACTAGAGTGCGCGTGAAAGATGGGATTGAGCTTAGGCTTTCTTTGAGATATATCGATAGTTCTGATAGAGAAAAAATCGTGAGTTCAATAATTTCTGACCTTGCTGAAGTAGGTATTGTTATTGAACCAACCCCAGTTATCTTACAGGAGCAATTGTACGGTGACTATCTAGATAACCCGGTGCCTGAACTTATGTTTTTGGGTGTTAATACATTTATTGATCCAGACCGCTATGAGTTTTTCCATTCCTCACAGTCACGTTCACGAGATAATGGACTTAATTTCAGTGGCTACTCCTCAGAAAGAACTACAGTCGTTATCGACCCAGTGGAAAGAAGACCTGTGAGGATTCCTTTAGTCGATCAACTTTTAGATGACGCAAGAAAAACAAGCAACGTGGACGATCGAACTAGATACTACAATACTTTCCAAGAAGTTATCGCAGATGAAGTGCCAGTTATATTTATTAACTACCCTACCCTCAGGTACGCAATTAACAATCGTGTAAAAGGTGTTGAATTCACTGACATCAAATCTTATGTCGAGAGATTTAAGAAAGTCTACCAA
>JBGSOW010000049.1:0-26216 GCA_041738875.1 Candidatus Dojkabacteria bacterium | reverse complement strand
CTTTCGCACAAACCAAAAAAGCCATGCAAATACTATCATTCAAAGAAAAAGCAGATTTAATTATCCTAAAAGTACCCAAAGACTTTCCAAATCAAGAAACAAGCACAAAAATCCTTGGTGAAAATAAATTACTATTTTTTAGTTAAACAATCAAATTCAGATTTTCAATTAGCGTATTTAATGCTATAATCACGAAGTTAAGCTATAAATTTGTAAGAAATGCCAGCAGTACCTAAAAAAAGAGGAAGTAAAGCAAGACGCGACCGCAGAAGGTCTCACGATGCACTTGAAAGAATCACTATTGTCAAAGACAAAAAGAGTGGTGAATATCGTTTGCCACATAGAATAGATCTTGAATCAGGCACTTACAAAGGCCGTAAAATAATCAAAGACTAAGTTCAATGTCTCCTACAAGCCCATCATTCGGATCTAAAACACTAGATAACCGACATGTGGTCAGACAAATAATAGTTCAGAATCTGTATACCCGCGATTTTGCAGACAATCACAAAGAATTTGACATCCAAAAAGAGCTAGAAATAGACCCCGACAAACTGGACCTCGAATACATCTCAAGTAAGTTGAAGAAGAGAATCGATAAAAGCATGGAGTATATAAAAGATGTTACCTCTCAAATCGAGAGTATCTCGGCTGAATTGGATCAAATAGTTTCCGAATACGCTCCTGAGTGGCCATTAAACCAAATAAACAGGCTGGACTTACAAATTATGCGACTCGCTCTTTATGAGGGCTTCGTAGTCACTCAAATCCCAGAAAAAGTAGCAATCGACGAAGCAATCGAACTTGCAAAAGACTTCGGCCTAGAAAATAACGTGAAATTTGTAAGTGGCGTTCTAGGCAAAATATTTAGCTTCAAAGATACAATCAACTGGAATATAATTAAAGAAAAATTAACTACTAATTAACTAACAATCATGAAATCATGACAACACAGATTAATCCAATAGACGCAGATGGATCCAGTAGTTTAGACGAAGTCACAACCTCAATCCAATATAAATTCAAAGACCTTGCTTTACTTAAAAAAGCGCTTGTCCACCGCTCCTACGTCAACGAATCCGTGCGCGAAGAGCACAATGAAAGACTTGAGTTCCTGGGAGACGCGGTTTTAGAATTAATAATTACCGAACATTTATTTCGCACTTACCCAAACAGGCCAGAAGGGGAGTTAACTAGTTTTAGATCTGCAGTCGTCAGAACTGAAAGTTTAGCCGCTGCAAGTAGAGAGCTGGGCTTGGGCGAATTCATATTTATGAGTAAAGGCGAAGAGGCAACTGGTGGAAGGAACCGTGATTATATTCTGGCGAATACCTATGAAGCACTTTTGGGGGCAATGTACATGGATGCAGGCTTAAAACAATGTGAGAAACTAGTCGAAAGCACGTTACTCGGCAAAATTCCTGAAATAGTAGAGAAGAGGCTTGATATCGATCCAAAATCCAAGTTGCAAGAAATATCACAAGAAAAATACAAATACACCCCGACCTATACCGTGATAAAAGAGGAAGGCCCAGATCACGAAAGGATATTCACAGTGCAAGCAATAATCAACGAAAAAGGCATGGGAACGGGTTCTGGAAAAAGTAAACAAGAAGCAGAACAAGCAGCAGCACTAACAAGCTTGCAAATGCTAGCGGACAATATGCTATAATCATCACATGGTAAAACTAAGACTTAAAAAACTTGGAAGAAAGAATCAGCCTTCGTTCAGATTGGTAGCTGTGGAAGCTAGATCAAAAAGGGATGGTGAAGTGATCGAAGAACTTGGTTTCTATAATCCTCGTATCAAAGAAGAGAAATTTACATTCAACACAGAACGAGTCAAATATTGGCTAGGAGTTGGTGCACAACCAACAGAAACTGTTAGATATTATCTTTCTAAAGAGAAAATCGTAGCTCCAATAAAAAAACAATACAGTGCAAAACCTGGTAGAAAAGCTGCAGAGAGAAAAGCTTTGGCAGAATCTGAAAACAAAGAATCTGCTGCTTAAGCATACAATTATTAGTCTAAAATAAGTAAAAATACTCATATGGAAGCTAAAGTGCAAGAAACATTCACAGAACTACTTACAACTGTACTAGGAAAAGATATTGGTGTAGAAGTAAATGTAGAAGGAGAAGAAATAACTGTTAAACTTCCAGCTGAAAATATGGGCAGACTTATTGGTAAATCAGGACGAAATATCAAAGCTATCAGAGAAATGGTCTACTTGTACAACAAATTCCACGATACAAAATTCCACCTCGAAATTTTGGAATAACCAGTAAATAGACTGTAAATAATTAGTTCACACTTATTACTACAATAATTCTCTAGAGACCTTTAAAGATCTCTATAATTCTCTTAAAAATATATAAAAGCTCTCTCTATAAATAGTTCTCCTCAACGAAGTTGATTACTTGTTGGTTTGGTCTTGAGCTGTCTGGAACACCGAAGTACACATCACTTAAAGCTTCTTCTGCTTGGCTGCCTGAAACTCTAAACTGGAATTTAGTTAGAGTCATGCTCATATTCCAGTTATCCGTTGCTTGCGTGCTAAATCTAGCATCACTGCTACTAGAGGAAGACCTCACGCTTTTCTGCAGGTCCATATTTCGAATGACTATAAAATCACCCGCGTTATAAATACTCGAAAGAAATTCAATTATACTATTTAGTTCGCCCGTTACGCTGAATTCTGCAGGCAGTTCAACTAGTTCGAGGTTTGCAATCTCAACTGAACCTGTTGCTGCGCCCGTATTTACTCTTACCGACTCTCCAACATTGGAATTCTGCAATCTCACGTTATTTTGCGCAGCCAAAGCACTAATCCTCTCACTGAAATCAGCAACCGCAGTTTGTGACTGCGGAATAACTTCCCTGATTTTATTCAAAACCGCTTCTTGCCTTGGCAAACCAGCTTGCATACTAACTCTGTTGTTCCGCTCCCCAATCAATTCCTGATGCCTAGTGCGAAGTCTATTAATCTCCTCAATCCCAGCAAACGTCTCGTTGAGAAGGGGGATAATTGCAAATATCACAATTAACAAAGCAACCACGAAACCTCCGAAAGGTAGAATATACAACCTCATAAGTTCCTGTAAATCGTTTTTAGTTTCTTTCTCTTTCATGTCTAAGTTGTTTGTGGCTTAAGAATAAAACCAATTGTAAAACGGTACTGATCTGGGTCTGTAGCTCGATTTACGGTCACAATATCAGCGCTTTGCACCGCCTCGATTGCTTTAAATTTCGACAGAATCTCAGAAGGTCCAGATTCGGCAGTAGACGTAGCATTTACAAGGAATTGTCCGTTGTCAGAACGCCCATAACTTGTTATCACGCTTCCACTTGCATTGGAACGGAAAGCTTCTTCCACAGTATTAAAAATAATTTTAAAATCAACATTTTTCCCCACCGGATCAACGATAAAGTCAGTTTTAATCTTTAATTCGCCATTGATTAATTTTACTCTGCCGAGAATTGTAGTTTTATCTGCTAACTCACTTTCGAGCGCGCCAATCGCGCTCTGCCAGCCCGATCTAGTTAAAGCGACTGGGATTAGATTAATCAAAAGAATTAGAATTGTCAGCAAAATAAATGCCAAAGGAACCGCAATTGCTGTGAATATTTGTTTTTTCCGCTTGGCAGTTTCTTTGACGGTCGCTTTTGTATTCGCCGGCATAAGGTTGAAAGCAAACTCGTACTCTTTATTTGAGAATAGTCCAAAGATTCCAGCCATATTAGTTCGTTTTCAAAGCTAAGCCGAGTGCGACACCGTACTGACTTAAATTATTCGGGTCATTTGCGATGGATTTATCAAAATCCATTGCAGCTGCATAATCAATTGGAATAGTTTCAATTTTTAACGATTCTTTAAAATAGTCATAAACTCCTGGCAATCTCGCACCTTCACCAATTAAAACCAATTTCTGTGGAGTATTTTGTTGATATTTTGATCTGAAAAAATTCAGAGTTTTTGTGATCTCCGAAGTGATTACATTGCTAACGGGGAGGATTGCGTTATAAATTTTTCCGTCGCCTTGGTCTTTCAATAAACCAAATTTCAATTTGTATTGTTCTGCTTGGAATTGATCAATTGAAAAAGTAGATGCAATCGCATTGGTCATAGCATCAGACCCAGTACCTAAACTCTGTGAGAAAATAAGTTTCCCATGTGCAAGAATACTTAAATCTGTTCCAGAAGAGCCAATATCAACCACCATCTGTGGTATATCTTCAGTAGAGGCTAGGGCAGCAAGCCTCGCTGTAGCAATAGATTCTGTTTCAATTGCGATAAGTTCTAGTTCCGACAAGCGAAAAATATCAATCGTCTGGTTAATCAGTTTTTTCGGCGCAGCAACAAGAAGAATCTGAATCATCTTTTTTCCATCTTTTTCGAGATCAGCAGTTTTTATATATTCGAGGTTTACTTCATCGACGGGTATTGGGATAAATTGCTTTGCATTCCAATGGATCGCCTCATTTAATTCCTTTTCAGGTAGATCAGGGAAGGTAAGGAGTCTATTGAAAACAGCAGGTTCTGGGAGCGCTACTATACATTTTTTTACACCAATTTTTGCTTTTGCTATGGCGCCTTTTATTCTTTGCGCTAGATCCCCACGACTAACTGCATCCTCACTCGCCAAACTACCTTGCCCTGTCTCAAACTGCATAATATGGGTTAGAGTTGGCCTAGTACCATTCCATTCAACCAAAGCTACTTTAGTTGTTTTTTTACCAATGTCGATTCCTAAGAATTTGGGCAGATTCATAACTTATATTAGCAATAAAGTAATTATATTAAAACAATTAAGGCGCCCTTACGTTTCTCTCAAAATTTTTAGTAGAAACTACTGATTGACGAACGATATTATTAATTTCAAAAGTTTGGTTTGGATGTGAAACAACTCCTACAACTGACAAAGTTTGATTGCTTGAATCGGTATTTGTTGAAAAACCACTAACACCAAACTGCTCGATATTATAGAAATAGTTGAAATTTGAGATTAATTCATCACCTCGATATTTACAGATAGTAAGTCCGCCAGGTCTACAGTCGAAATTATTTGAACTACAGATACTTGGCAGTCCTGACGAACCAACTGCAGGTTTAGGACAGCTAGCCCAGCGATATTCCGCGTCAGTCACAAATTCACACAAGAAAGAGCTATCTGACTCGCCAGCAACGATGAAACCTTCACAAGTACCGACCTGACTCGCATTTCTCAAATCTTTTTCAAATTCTTCCAAAAAATTCACTAATTCCTCCCGCGCCTCAGCTCTGCCATAACTAATTGCAGAAAGACGAAGTACGTTTGTAAAGAGGGTAATCAAAGCAATCATAATAATACTTGTAATAACCAAAGTTACCAAAAGTTCTAAAAGAGAATATGCACCTTTATTATGATTCTTACTACCCACTGCTAATTTGTTTTTAGTGTTTTCTTTCATATTAAACCGGTATAAATTCAGTCGAGTAAGATATTAATTCTTGTTTAGAAATATTGCCAAGATACTCATAAACAACAACGGATTTAACTTGGAAAACCCTGCTTGCGGTGTTTGCAGACACGGTTACATCAGTAATAACGATTTGGTTACATATAACATTTGCGGCAAGCTCGTTGCTGCCTCTGAGCCCGATTTCAACAAGGTAGTTGGCTTGTGTGCTCGACGTGCAATCAGTGATCTCAGGGCCATTTGGCGCCGGCATAAGACTGTATTGTTGGGTGGTTGGGTCAGAGCTAAGTTTGAAATTTGCAGAGCTTCCTTGGTTGACCTGGTCAGAAAAGTTGAAATTTGCCGGCGAACGACTTATTTCTAGAGATCTAACCAAAATACTACTTGCCAAATCCACAAGTTCGTTACCTCTAATCAGCATCAAAGCCCTAGTCGCAACTGTGATAGAGGCAGTCATAAGTATGCCCGTAACTGCAATTGCAATCAACACCTCGACCAAACCTAATGCTTTGAATTTGAATTGCGATTTCGATTGCGATTTTGTTTTCGATTTCGATTTCGTTTTACTGTTTAAACCCATCTTAAAACTGTGCTAATTATAAAGTTAATCTATGAACTAATTTAAAATCCTAGCAGTCGCATCTTGTCTATTCACTTCAACTCGCAACTGAGTTCCTGGGCTTTGTGAATGACTAAAAACATATATGCAACTTGTGTTGTTGTTTACTACTACATTATTAACATTATCTTCGCCGAAAGCTAGTCTACCACTAGTCAAGCTAAAGCGGATGAAGTTACAGCCGGTTTGATTGCTGCCGTCAAGAGCGATATTTATCACCTCATAATTCCCAGTTTTTAGTGGCTCTGAATATTGGCAAGATAAATTTTGTGGGACTGAACCTGATGTACACGTTCCGCGCGCAAAAGTATTATTACGAATTACTATACCGTAGTAATCTAGAAGTCCCACAATTGCCAGATTATCTTGATCACTCGCACTCGCATCAAGTCCTGTGATTACGCTATTTCTAGCAGCATTTTTGGTGGAATTGAAATTAATTAGAAATTCGTCCACAGCACCTTTCACTGTAGTTGAATTTCTGAGGTTCACAAGCCCAGAAAGTCCAAGTCCGATGAGGATTGCCGTAATTGCCATTACTGTAATAAGTTCGATCAGAGAAAAGGCAGGTTTTTGATACATCAGACTCTACTAAATATAGCTAAAGTTAAGACTATTAATTCACTAACTAATTCGTTAATTAATTAACTAGCTGATTAATATAGTTTAACTGTAAAGAAGATGGTTGTATAGCTCAATGATATTTGTAGAAAATGCGGTCGCAATTAATAAACCAAGTACTAGAAAAGGTACTAATGGTACGATTAAGCCCTTGAATTTGCGGTTTGCAACTGCTAAAACCAAACCGACCGCAGCAGCAGAGTAGATCGCAATTAAAATAGCAACCAAACCGCCTGTCCAACCCAGTATAATCCCGATCAAGTAGACAAGCCCAATGTCCCCACTACCCAAACCACGTCCGCGACTTAAAATAATCAACCCAGCAGTCAAAAAAGAGTAGGTGAGCGCAGCAGGAAGATTCTCAAATAGATTTTGGGCGGTGAGAAACGGCAGAATAGTGCCAGTTGTTGTAAGTAGTATTAGGATAAAAAGCAACAATAAAATATAGAGAAAATTTATGCTGTAATTCCAAATGTCATAAATTGCAAGATAGAAGAGTACTAGTGCAATTGTTATAAAAATTGGCCAGCTGGCGGGTGGCAATTGTAGCAAAACGAGTCCAGTGAAAAAGCCAAAGATCAGTGAATAAATTTCTGATAAGAGATAAGTTCTGCTCAGATTTTTGCCGCAACAGCTCGTTTTAGACTTGTTAAATAGGTGAGTATAGGTAGCAAAAAACACAGGAACTAATTGATACCATTTTAATTTTTTGTCACAGAAATCACATACTGAAGGTAGAAAAAGACTCGCGCGCCAACCGCGCGCGGACACTACACTAAAATAGCTGCCGCATAATGCGGCAGCTATTGAACATACTAAAACTATAAAAACTAATTCAATCACCTTTATATTCTTTTAGACTGTTATGAAACCTCCTGCTGGAGCGCCTCCACAATTAATACTTCCTTGTGATTGATCATACCAAGCGCCATCTTCAAGCTTCGCACAAAGCGAATAACCTGTTGCAGTTCTGCTATATACGTATAGTGTTTCGCTTGCAGTTGTGTCCGTGGCACCAGCGATACCTCTAGTGACTGCTGCACCTGTCAAATTAACTGAAACTTGATTTGCTGTATTTGTTGAATCTCTGAAAGATACAGCAGTCCCAACAACTCTTGCTTCTGTTGGGAATTGATTATATCTAATTTGGAAATCCTGGATTGCAAGCCTCATATCAGCAACAGCCTGTCTTCTTTGAGTGTCACGTGAGTTTCTCTGCACAGTAGAGATACCGAAAGCAACTAAGCCCAAAAGAACAGCAATAATTGCCATACCCACTAGTAGCTCCAGTAAAGAAAATCCTTTTTTTTGCATTTTTTTACTTTGCATATTATTTATTTTAATAAATTAAGAAATAACGTTTCCTATTTGATATATTGGTAAATATACCGCCACCGCCAGAAACATAACGATAGCACCAACTACTAAAAGGATAAGTGGTTCCATTAACTTTGTCAAATTATCGGTAATTTCGTTCACTTCTGCTTCATAAAATTTACCTAAATCTGCAAGTATTTTGTCTAGATTACCAGTTTGTTCGGCAGTTGCAATCATACGGACGTAAAGTAAGGGGAAGATGCCTGATTTTGCAAGTGGAATAGCAAGCGGAGTTCCTTTGGAAACTTCTGGGATTGTGTCCATAACTGCTTGGGTATATACGGGATTGCTAAGGGCAAGTGCAACAATACGGAGTGCTTCCATAATCGGCACACCACTTTGCATAAGCATCGCAAGTAATCTTCCGAATTCAGCAAGTTGAATATTTTGAATTAGACTCCCAAAAACTGGCATTTTTAGGTACAACCTCGCTAGAATCATCCGTCCATTTTCAGTAGCTTTAAATGATCTAAAGGTGATTATTCCACCAGCCACAATCAAGGCAACGATTATTAATCCCACTGGGCTGGATAAAAATCCACTAAATGTGATTAGGAATTTTGTGATATCTGGGATCTGATCAGCTGCGTTGAAATCACGATACAATTGTTCAACAGCTGGAATCATGTATACGATTAGCACTGCAACTACTACTATAATTGCAATAAATATAATCGCTGGATAAATCATCGCTGATCTAATTTTCGAACGCAATTGATAACTTTTTTCCATATCTACACCAATTTGCCTTATAACCTCGACCATATTTCCGCTTTTTTCACCTGCACTTAGTAGATTTAATTGCACCTCTGAAAAAAGCTCAGTATTTTTGCGAAACGCAACCGAAAGTGAAGAACCTCCTTCAACTGCATTTTTTGCGAGTAGCAATTGCTCTTGAATTGATTTATTGCTCATTTGCTTTTGTAAAATATCCAACGATTGTAATACAGGCAGACCTGCGCCCATCATTGCAGAAAGCTGTTTGATCAAAACAAGTTTGTCCTTCAAAGGAATTCCGCCAATCTGTATGTCGCCCAGCTTTTCAAACGTCGCGTTTAGATCCTGAGTTATACTTACAACGAAATACCCTTGCGACTGCAAATATTCTGCAACTTGATCTCGAGTCTGAGCTTTGTGAGTGCCTGAAACTTGCTGTCCTACTTTATCTGTAGCTGTGTATTTGTAGTTATTTAATGACACTTTATTTCAATAATTATAAAATTTAGTTACTATAGCGTTACTAATTAATCATACGCCTCCTCGAGCGAGAAGGGAATCTATTTCTTCAGGTTTAGAGCTGTATGCTTTTGCTTCTTCGCGGGTGATGAAGTCCTTTTTCACCATATCAACCAACGATTTTTCAAGCGTAATCATGCCTAAGTCGCCACTTGTTTGGATCATGTTATCTATCTGATAAGTTTTTCCTTCTCTAATTGCGTTACGCACGGCCACGGTTCCAAGCATGATTTCTAGCGCAGCACGCCTTCCGCCTTGTTTAACCGGGATTAATCTTTGTGAGATAACGGCTGTAATTACATTTGCAAGTTGGGAACGGATTTGTGATTTTGCGCCTTCAGGAAACACGTCAATTATTCTGTCAATTGCTTGTGCAGCTGAATTTGTGTGTAGAGTTGCGAAGGTTAAATGTCCTGTCTCTGCAATTGTGATTGTTGCTTCGATTGTTGAAAGATCACGCATTTCTCCGACCAAAACAACGTTTGGATCTTCTCTTAGAATTGATTTCAATGCGTTTTTCCATTCCAACGTGTCTGCACCAACTTCTCTTTGGTCAACCATTGATTTGGAGATAGGGTAGACATACTCGATTGGGTCTTCTACTGTGATTATGTGTTCTTTTTTTTGGGTATTGATGTGATTAATCATAGCAGCAAGTGTGGTACTCTTTCCGCTACCGGTCGGGCCTACAACTAAAATTAATCCATACGGTTCTTCTAGTAGTTTGTACAAAATATCTGGTAGTTCGAGGTCTGCAATTGTTTTTATTTCTTTGACGATAAGTCTTAATGCACCTGCAGGGTTACCTCTTTCAAAAAACAAGTTAACTCTGAAACGTGTGTTGTTTTGGTTAGTATATGAAAAATCTAATTCTTTCTTTTCGACGAATTCTTTTTGTCTTTCTTTCGAAACCAGAGACATGGCGAGTGATTCTGCTTGCTTTGGGTTGATTTGTTCTGTAACGTCTTGTAATTCTCCGTGTACGCGGAGCATTACCGGATAATTTGTAGCGAAATGTATGTCTGATGCACCTCTTTCTTCAGCAAGCGCCATAAGGGTTTCGATATTTGTGTCTGCTGGAAGTAGACCTGTTGTTGAATTGACCTCGGCTGCTACTGCTGCTGCTTCTACTGGTGCGTCTACATTTACTGGAGCATCTACCAATGATTCTGTTACTTCTGCATTCACTGGTGTCTGAATCGCCTCGCCTACAACTTCCCCAGCAGGAGCAACGTCTACATTTCCTTGTGATTGTGCTTCTGACTGAGCCGGAACCAACTCCTGAGCTAGAGTATTCTCACTAAACGCATGTTGCGTTGGTAAATTTTCAAGGTGAACCGGAGCAGGTGATGCTTGTTCTTCGGTTTGTATCGGTTGTGTATTTTCTAACTGTTGTTCAGGTTGAGGTTGTTGCTCTGGCTGTAATGTCTGCACTTGCTGTTCCATTTGTTGAGGTTGTTCTGTTTGTACCTGCTGTTCCACTTGTTGAGATTGTTGAACTGATTGTTCTGGCTGCATTTGCTGCTCGTTTTGTATCTGTACTTCTTGCTGAACTGGATTAGGATTCATCTCTGCAGGTTGAATTGGGTCAAGCTGTATTGAATTTGCCTGCGGTTGTTCTGGTGTAATGTGCTGTTCTGAGGTTTTCTGCTCCAATTGAGGTTGCTCAACTACCTGCGCTTGTGGTGAAGGCATCACAGTTGTTTCATTTGATGACCCACTAACTAATGGTGCTTCATTTGTGAACGTCTGAGTATTAATCTCCGCTAATTCATCAACTGGTTTTATTTCTGATATATCCGCGTTCTCCATTGGTGCAGGTAATTCCTGAACTTGGGTTTCGTTAGGGTTAGAACTAGGGTTAGGATTTGAATTGGGATCAACAGCAATATCATTCTGCCCAGCAGGATTTACCTGTGAGGCCTGACTCTGATCGTTTGTTAAGTTTATAAGTGGCATAGGCAGTGTTACTAATAATACAGATTATCCTATGTAAATTAATTGTGCAAATTTAATGTGATAAAACTGCAACCCAATGCGTTAAAATATATAGTGCGCTATATAACTTTACGTAGATATTGTTATGAGTAGTCCCGAAGCAGCATCCAGCCCACATTCACATACAGATCATCCTCCATCTTATCCAGCATATCCTTCTCATAGTCCTCCCGCCTCTGAACCTTTACCTTCTGCACATAATGTCGTTCCGACCGAACCACCAGATAGTGGGAAGATACTATTAGTATCAGGTCAGGTATTGAGACTTGCTTATTCAGATGAATATGGAGAAAGTGAGATTTATGGTGTAGTAGGAGGGAAGAAACCAAATATTAGCTATGACGAGAATATAAAATCCACTGATCTCGACAGGGTACTTAAACCGTGGCTAAAAGATCGGACGCTTGCGGGTATGGCTGCAAAAGGAGACAGTATCCCTACGAAACTTACTATTGTAACAGAGGCAGATAAGTTTAACGATGGTTTCAAAACCGTATACGATATATCGGTTTATGATAGTCCAAAAGAACCTTGATTATCTCGATATTTAAACGATTAGTCAGCGTAAAGATTTAGTGTAATATATTAGACTTCCTTTGGAGTCCTCAATTTTCCTAGTCCCATATTCAAAGCAACTTTTCTTTGCCATTTGTGATTTATTCGAGCTATGTGCCTTTCTGCAGTTGGAATGACTCCAGATGGATGAGTTCTAACTGGACCTCGTTCATTTCCGGAAAGTATTATTTTATTATATTTTTCGTCCATTTCAAGTAAAGAACTTTGCTCAGGCGTTAAGCTTCTTTCACCAAAAAAATTCCTCACTTGATGGATATCATAATATCTACCTAGTACCTCCTCTGTTTGCCATTGACTACCATATAGTCCTGTAAGAAGTTGAATGCTTTTTTCTTGAGAACTAGATACTGTTATTATGCCCGCGACAGTGGAACTCAGTTGTTCATAATCTAGTCCTTCAGCCACACAATCTTCAAAAGGAAGTCCAAAAGTATGAGCTCTAGATGCCAAGTCAAACGTTGTAACCACACCACTTTCTGCTGAAGAATTTATTGAATAGAGACGTTGGTCAGGCGTAATCGATGGCCCATCAGTTGAGATTCTTGTACCCATTAATACTGACACGTCATCGACTCTCTCACGCATTGCAGCTGAGATTTGGTGAGCTGTTCCCCATAAATCCACATGATCCATTACCGTGGATCGATCTAAATATGATTTTATACTTTCTGAAGGAACTCCAGGGATATCTTCCTCAATTATAGCTACATATTTTTGACCATTGTAAGTCAATAAATTTGTACTATAACCTGGTCTAAATAAAAGTTCCATGCGTTCTGATAGTTTTGGGTGTGCAATCTCTAACGCACTTGCTAACTCACTTGCATTAGCTAAAGCATATATATTGATATTATTCCCCGGATTTATTTCATTCCCCGGAGCTTGTTCACCTGGAGGTACATACGACATGATTTATTGTCTAATGAATTTATATATAATTCATCTTACACAAAAAATATTTATATGTATAGTATGTATATCTAGCCGCTGGTTTGGACTCTCAGGACTTCTTCGATAGTGGTTATGCCCTCTAGAGCTTTCATGAATCCGTCTTGTACCATAGTGACCATACCAGTTGAGACTGCTGTTCTTGCGATATCTTGGTCTGCTGCGTGTTGAAGAATTAATTTCCCGATATCTTCACTAACATCAATTGCTTCAAAAATACCGACTCGGCCTTTGTAGCCAGTATTGTTACATTGAGCGCAGCCTTTGCCTTTGTAGAGGACGATTTGGTCGTCTTTTATATTATTTGGTTCATTATCTTTGTTGTTTGGAAGTTCGAAAATATTGTAAGTTTTGATCCCATCCATAATTTTATGAATCTGCTCCACAATTTCCGGCGCTGCATAGTAAGCCTCCCTACAATGGACGCAAACTCGCCTTACAAGCCTTTGGGCAAGCACAACGTTTAGAGTAGAAGAGAGTAGGAACGGTTCAACTCCCATATCCACAAGTCTAGGCATGGCGCCTGCGGCGCTATTAGTATGCAGAGTAGCGAGCACTAAATGTCCAGTCAGCGCAGCTTGCACTGCAAGACTTGCAGTTTCACCATCACGAATTTCACCAACCATAATAATATCCGGATCTTGCCTTAGAAACGAACGCAAACCCCTCGCAAAAGTAAGCCCCAAATCCGAATTAATCTGTACCTGATTCACACCATCAACACGAATTTCAACCGGGTCTTCCAAAGTCATAATATTAACTTCAGGCGTATTTAATATATTCAAAGAGCTCGCAAGCGTCTGCGTTTTACCACTACCTGTAGGCCCAGTTACCAGAAGAATCCCTTGGGTACGAGTCAAAGCTTGCCTATAAATTTTCAAAGCATAACCCCTAAGCCCAGTATCTTCAATCTTCAAAGCACCTCCACCTTTTTCTAGTAGCCTCATTACAACTTTTTCACCATACACAGCAGGAACAATCGAAACACGTAGATCCACAGCGTTATCTCCCATTTTCACTTGGAAACGACCATCTTGAGGCAAACGATGCTCGTCAATTTTTAAATTCGAAAGAATTTTAACTCTCGAAACAACTGCAGCTAAAAGTTTTTTAGGTAATGTCAATTTTTCAGACAGCACACCATAAATCCTAAACCTCACAGAAACCTTGTTTTCCCTAGGCTCGATATGTACATCAGATGATTTATAACGAATCGCATACTCAAGAATCATATTTACTATTTTAGAAACTGGAGCGCTTGCCAAATCCCCGCTAGCAAGGTCGGTTGTTTCACCTATTACTCCAATTAGTTGGCCTGATTGGTCGCCCACATCTTCAAGTGCTTCTTCAACCTCATCTCCAACTGCAGCGCCGTATTTATTGTCAATTACAAAGTTAATCTGGGTTGGGCTCGCAAAAACTGGAACAATCTGTTGACCTACGACGGTTGTTATATATTTAATTTTTTGCAGATCTAAAGCATCTGACATAGCAACTTTCAAACCACTCGCAGTTTTTGCAATTGGCACAGCGTGGTACTGTCTTGCAGTTGCTGCAGGAATAAGTTGCAGTAGTTGCTGGTCAATATCAATATTCGCAACCTCCACGTATTCAATATTCGCAATCGCAGCTTTCGCTTTATATATTTCACTGTCTTCTATGCCAATACCCAGTAAAGCTTCCTCTGGAGACTTCGAATTCGAAGCAATATCTTTTTGTAGCAGAGCCATTTGTTCGGGGTTTATCTTTCCAAGACTTGCAAAATATTGAATCAAATTTACAGGCGCTGGACTTGGAAAAATAGCCTGGGCGTTAATTTGAGATGTTTGAGTTTGCGACGCTGGCACTACTGTTGACGCTGACGAGCCTTGCGGTACTTGTGCTACTGATGCAGACGGTGATGAGGCGGTAACTGGTTCTGCAGAACCTGGCAAAGATCCAGTTTTAGGTGAATCAGGTAAAGCCGCACCTAATGTTGCACCTAGCTGTGGATCTTGAGCCCCTTGCTTTCCATTATTTAAATCTCCGAGTGGTGCGCCTACACCATCATCAAGAGGGGGTAGGGCTGAAGCTGTTGAGCCTGATATACTTGGCATAGCGCCCGC
Organism: Candidatus Dojkabacteria bacterium; assembly: GCA_041738875.1. Classification (GTDB taxonomy): domain Bacteria; phylum Patescibacteriota; class Dojkabacteria; order CALFHW01; family CALFHW01; genus JBGSOW01. The sequence continues at coordinate 11,275 of JBGSOW010000049.1, read as the reverse complement.
CGCCTGATTGAAAGGCCTACCTGGAATATTGCTTGTTGCAGTATCAGCCACGGGCAGCGGTTGGTTAAAATTATAACTATAGTTTAGAATTAATAAGCAATGAAAGCAATCCACATTACCGAAATCCTTGTTGGAGAAGAAAAAAAAATAATCGAATACATTTCACACTTTGCGCTAGAAAACGTAGAGGGGTTTGAAAAACACTTGGAAAAACACCCTGTGAGTGGCAAAACACTCATTCAATTCCTAGAGGAGTCGTCAACTAAAATTAACGTCTTCATTCTGCAAACAACCAAAAAATCATCAATCGGAGTAGAGGAAGTATCTGAATTACAGCAATTTGCTATTAAAAAACCTAATTTAGCAGAAATTTCTCTTGCGGTTATTTATAACGCCGAAAAACTGAGTCTGCCTGCGCAAAATAAATTACTTAAACTGCTTGAGGAGCCACCATATTACCTAAAAATATATTTAACTACTAATAGACCCGGTCAGTTGCTACAAACGATTAGATCACGTGCCATTTTGTCCTCACTTAGTAAGAATTCAGTTTTAATAAATATAAGTAGCGAAATAAAAGAAATAGTAAAGAAAGTTATTAGTTTAAATAATAAAAATAGTAATTCTCACGAACCCAAAGAAATCTACCAAGATCTAACTAAACTAATTGGAAAATATAAAGTAGCTGCTGAACAAAGAACATGTCTTTATCAGTTAGTCCAAGCCATTACAGAAGAGTATGAAGAAATTAACCTGCAAGAATTAAATCCAAAGGATAGGAAAATAATCGATTCGGTGAATTATCTGTACAAAGGTTTAGAAAATAATGCTAATATCAAGCTCTTGATAGACAAATTCTTTCTTGATTTAAATTCTATGGTGTAGAATAGAGGGTATTAACGAATAATCAATGAGCAAATCAACATATACAGCTAAAGACATCACTATCCTCGAAGGCTTAGAGGCTGTTCGCAGAAGGCCTGCTATGTATATCGGTGACACAGGCATAAATGGACTGCATCATTTGGTCAAGGAAATTGTCGACAATGCGATCGACGAATCTCTAGCAGGATACAACGATTATGTCGGACTCGAATTCCTACCAAACAATGGTATCCGAGTTGTCGACCATGCTCGTGGAATCCCAGTTGATATTCACCCGCAAAAAGGTATTTCAGCCCTTGAAGTTATTGCAACAAGTCTACATTCTGGTGGGAAATTTGATTCTGGTGCATACAAAGTTTCTGGAGGATTACATGGAGTTGGACTCGCTGTTACTAACGCGCTTAGTACAGATATGAAAATCACAGTCTACAAAGACGGTGAAACATTCGTACAAGAGTACAAAAAAGGTGTTCCACAATACGCAGTAAAAAAGTTACCCGGGAAAACAACCCTCCAGGGAACAACAATCGAATTTTATCCAGACGATAGTATTTTTGAAAACGTTGAATTTGATTTTAAACGCCAATTAACTACATTTAGACAACAAGCCTACCTTACAGGTGGAGTTATTTTTAGTATTACGAATTATCGTGATGTAGAAAATGCATCTACCGGAGAAGACCAAGGTGAGGGTGGCAGCGAAGTCAAAGCTGAAGATGGTGGTGCGATAGCAAGCAAACCAACTCAACTTGCGGCAGAAAATCACACTTTTTACTTTGATGGTGGAGTAAAGTCTTACGTCCGCCAACTAAACAAACAGTACAAATCAATCCAAAAAGAAATTTTCTATGTAAACGAAACAGCAACTGATGAGAAATCTTCAATAGGTGTGGAAGTGGCGTTACAATACACAGATGACATACAGGAGAGAGTGCTTACTTTTGCGAACAATATCATCAACCCAGAAGGTGGAACACATTTACAAGGTTTCAGAATCGCTTTGACAAAAACTCTAAATGACTACCTAGAGCCAAGTGGTGAGGTGAAATTTAGTGGAGAAGACGTACGTGAAGGTTTAACAGCAGTTATTTCCGTAAAAGTCCCACAACCACAGTTCGAAGGTCAAACAAAAATTAAACTAAATAACCCAGAAGTAGTTCAAGCAGTCAGGAAAGTAGTTGAGGGTGCGTTAAAAAAATTCCTAGAAGAAAATCCAAACGACGCCAAGTCAGTAATCGGACGTGCAACCCTTGCTTTCAAAGCGAGGAAAGCTGCTAAAGCAGCTAGGGACGCAGTTATTCGTAAAGGAGCTTTGGAAGGTTCTGCTTTGCCTGGAAAACTTGCTGACTGCGCAAGTAGAAAACCAGAAAATAGTGAATTATACATCGTAGAGGGAGATTCAGCGGGTGGTTCAGCAAAACAGGGACGTGATCGTCACACCCAAGCTGTATTGCCACTATCTGGTAAACCTATAAACTCTGAGAAATATAGAATCGACCGTGTACTTGGAAACGAGAAGCTAAAAGACGTAGTTATCGCTTTGGGTGCAGGTATTGGTGAAACTTTCGACGAAACACGCCTTAGATATCATAAAATCATCATTATGAACGATGCTGACGTCGACGGCGAACACATTACAACCCTTATGCTTACATTTTTCTATAGACACTACCGCGAACTAATTAATCGTGGTTACTTGTACGTGGCACAACCACCACTTTTCAGAATAGAAGTAAACAAAGACGAAATTATTTGGGTAGTCACAGAGCAAGAGAGAGACGAGAAATTAGCGGAGCTTGCAAAAAGAAATGTTACTCCAAAATTAGTACAAAGGTTCAAAGGACTGGGAGAAATGAATCCAGTGCAACTATGGGAAACCACTATGAACCCTGAAAATCGAGTTCTGAAAAAAATCGAGATTACAGATGCGGCAGAAGCAGATCAAGTTTTCGAAATGCTTATGGGTAATGAAGTTCCACCACGCAGGAAATTTATTCAATCAAATAGCGAAAAAGCGCAACTAGACATATAAAATACTAAAAGATGGACGAAAATAACGATAACAACAAAAACATAGACGAAAAAGACACTTCAAGTGCAAACACTGAAGGGTTTATAAACGATCAAGAGCCACAGGAGCCAGCTCCGATTATTGGGCGCGAGATGAAACGTTCGATAACTGATGAAATGAAAAATGCGTATATTAATTACGCAATGAGCGTAATTGTTGCTCGCGCCCTTCCTGACGTCAGAGACGGACTTAAACCTGTGCAAAGAAGAATTCTTTACTCGATGTTTAAACTTGGTATCGTTCCGAGTGGGGGATACAAAAAGTCAGCTCGTACAGTTGGAGATGTAATTGCGAAATATCACCCTCATGGTGATGTTGCAGTTTATGATGCTATGGTGAGAATGGCTCAAGAGTTCAATATGCGCTACCTCCTAGTAGATGGACAAGGAAACTTTGGATCTATCGACGGAGATTCACCTGCGGCGATGAGGTATACAGAAGCAAAACTGCACAAAATCAGTATGGAATTACTGGATGGGCTTAGAAGTAATACCGTTGATTATGTTTCAAATTATGATGGAAATACCATCGAACCAGTTCTAATGCCAGCTAGAATTCCAAATCTTCTGCTAAATGGTGCAGACGGTATTGCTGTTGGTATGGCCACAAAAATCCCACCACACAATCTTACTGAACTTGTTGCAAGTATAAATATTGCATTGAAAATGGGTAAAAGTGTATATACAAGCCAAGACACTAGTGGTCTTTACGCACAGAATATTCGAACTGAGGAAGATTTAAAAACTTTGAGTAAGGATAGATTTCCGAAATTCGAGACGGATGCGGAACTTACTGATCTGATGAAAGCCCTTCCAGGACCTGACTTCCCAACTGGCGGCGAAATGTATGACAGACAAGCAATTCAAGAAATGTATGCAACCGGAAGAGGACGTGTAATCATGCGCGCTGTTGCAAATATTGAAGAAGTTAGAGGAGGACGTTATCAAATTGTTATTTCAGAAATCCCGTACCAAGTTATCAAAGAAAGACTAGTTGCTAAAATCGCAGACCTTGTAAAAGACAAAAAAATACTTGGAATCAGTGATATTCGAGACGAATCTAACCGTGTAGGAATGAGGATTGTTGTTGAAATCAAAAGAGACGGCAAACCAAAGACTGTTCTAAACAAACTATACAAATTCACTGAAATGCAAAAATCCTTCAGTGCAAACATGCTTGCACTGGTAGATGGAGAGCCGATTGTTATCACTCTGGTTAATTACATGAAATATTTTGTCTCTCACAGACAAGAAATTATCATCAGAAACAAAGAGTATGATCTTGCCAAAGCAAGGGAGAGAGAGCATATTCTCGAAGGTTTAATGATTGCTCTGGACAACCTAGATGAGGTTATCGCAACTATTCGTAGCTCAAAAGACGCAGAAACAGCAAAAGGGAATTTGATCGAGCGCTTTAAATTATCTGAAATCCAAGCGCAAGCAATTTTAGATATGCAACTAAGAAGGTTAGCTGCGCTCGAAAGACAAAAAATTGAAGAAGAATACAAAGAAATTCAAAAATTAATTTCAGATCTTCTAGACATTCTAAGTAAACCTGAAAGAGTTTTAAGCATCATCGAAGCAGATATGTTAGAAATCTCTGAAAAATTTGGCGACAAGAGACGCACGAAGGTATTCAAAGGTAAGGTCGGGGAATTTAGTGAAGAGGATTTGGTTGCGAGTGAGGATGTTGCTGTTACAGTAAGCAAACAAGGCTACATCAAACGAGTAATTGGCGACAGCTACCAATTACAAAAAAGAGGTGGAGTAGGTAAAAGAGCAACCGCATCCAAAGAAGATGATTCGATCAGCCATTTATTCTGGTGCAATACACATGATGACATCATGTTCTTCACAAATAAGGGCCGTGTATTTATTCAAAAAGTGTACGAGATCCCAGAATTTAGCAGAACAGCAAGAGGACAAGCAATTGTAAATCTAATCAACATCGACCAAGGTGAGAAAATTACAAGCATTCTGACAAAAAAGAAAGAAGGTCACATCACCGATGAGGATATGCAACAAGAAGGGGAAGTTAAAAAAGAAGCTGCTGTTGGTCCATACAAATACTTGTTTATGGCAACTGCAAAGGGAACTGTTAAAAAGACTTTGCTTACTGAATACGAAAACATCCGTTCTAACGGGCTTATTGCAATCAAACTTGCAGCTGGAGACGAGTTAACATGGGTGAAACCAACTAGAGGAGATAATACTGTGATTCTAGTTACGAAAGAGGGTAGGTCTATCAAATTCAGCGAGAAAGATGTGCGTGAAACTGGCAGAGCAAGTATGGGTGTGAGAGGAATTAGACTGAAAAGTGCTAGTGATATTGTGATTTCTGCAGATGTTGTTCGCAAAGACGAGGATCTTTTGTTAACTATATCTGAAAAGGGTTTTGGTAAAGTTACAAAGACCAAGCAATTTACTAAACAAGGACGTGGTGGCCAAGGTATTTTTGCAGCAAGGTTAACAGATAAAACTGGGAAACTAGTTGCTGCAAGGCTTATTGATCATCCACAAAAAGAGCTATTGATTATGTCTTCCGATGGGCAAGCAGTCAGAATCAAAACTGACGACCTGCCAGAACGAAACAGACAAACCTCAGGCGTTAAATTGATCAGACTGCGCGCAAGTGACATTGTTGCAGCAATTGCAATAGTCTAATGAAAAATTCGAAAAATAATGTGGCTTATGCGAGGGATCATCTAAAGAGTTTGATTCCTCTTTTTGATAAACAGCTAACTGAAATCTGGGAAACTGAAAAAAATAATCTTAACCTGCACTCGGAAAAACTACAGGGGATTGTTGCGACACTTTTGGATCATTCGCAAGAACACAATTTACGCAAAGCAAAACGCATCCGAGCCGGTTTTATCTACGAGGGCTATAAACTGCTTAAACGCGGCGAAGAGCTAACCAAAACAGAAGAGAAGAGGCTTATTTACGCTGCGTGTAGTATTGAAATTATTCATACAGGCATACTTATGCTGGACGATTTCATGGACAAAGACGAAGTTAGAAGGGGTGGTCCTACGACACATAAATTTTTCGAGCAATTCCATTTTGATTCTAGATTTACTTCACTAGACCGTGGTCACTATGGGGTTTCTATGGCTGTTGGTGGCGGAGTTGCAGTTATGCTAATGGGGTACGATATTCTATTGAAATCGGATTTCCCTGAGAATTTGAAAATCCGCGCTTTGCAGCTACTTTTCCCAGGTATTGTCGAAACGTTTTATGGTCAAACATTTGATCTTTCAATGGAGGCTGGCCTTCCTGCTGTCGAGCAAGATGTATACGACCTACACCTCGGTAAAACTTCGATCTACACCTACCGCAACCCTCTACAGATCGGTGCGATCCTAGCTGGTGCAACTTCTGAAGATCTAGAAGTTCTATCCGAGTATGCAAATCCCGGTGGTATTGCATTTCAGATTCAAGACGATATTCTGGGGTTATTTGGAGACAGTGAAAAGACTGGAAAATCTGACTTTGCTGATATTCGTGAAGGGAAAAGAACACTTTTGGTTTTGAAAGCGATTGAAAATGCCAACAAAGATCAATTAGCACGCATACTTGCTATCCTAGGGTTTAAATTCATGGATGGGAATGACGCAGAAGAATTTAGAAAAATAGTAATCGATACTGGTTCTCTGAAATATTCCTATGCCAAGGCACTCGAATACGCGAGGAAATCGCAGAAAGCTATTCCGCAAATGGTGAAAAAGGGCTGGACGCAAAGTTCAATCAACTTCCTCGACGGCATCGCAGAATACATGGCCGGAAAGCGCGAACAGTAGGGTACTATAAATGCATTCTATTTGAGATATCATTTTGAGGTATAATGATCTCGTATTTCTCTAAACAACTGATTAAAGCCGTTAGTGAAATATTTTTCTCTATTGTCTGGATTAGTGTGTGCAGCACAAGATGACTGCCTACCAAAAAGATGCATAATCTTTTTATCCAATGGCAGTAGGTAGTGACGTGCTCCTCCTACTACTATCATCTTCTGAACTGCTTTTGCGAACATTTCCCGATTTACTCTATGTATAAGTCCTGCTTGTGCAAGCATACTCTTATATTTGGGGGTAGAATTAAATATAATGTCACCTGTTTCAGCATCTTTTCTAAGAGTAAAGAAATCTTCTATTCCAATACTTGGAGTAGGTTCACTGAGTTGCATTATTATTTCAAGTACTATAGGTCCTACGAATCCATTTGGTCCTTTTGTTAATACATCAACTAATTGTGGAAATACCTGTTCAGATAGCATATCGCCATAAGTTATATCTTGGTTAGGCGAATCTTTAATACAGGCTGTTATAAGTGAATGAATTAATCCCAATAACTCAAGATTTTCAACAACAAGAGACTTTATGCTATCTTGAAAGATCATACTAAATTCAGGAGTTTCAAAAGAGTTGAATCCTGGGTAACCTTGAAAGTAGCTACCTGCATGTCTTCTAAAAGAAACAATCGCATTAGCGAAGTAATTATTGTAGCTTTCATCTCTATAACCTAAGTTGTCGATCTCAGTTAAACAGCTTTGTATAAAGCCCGAAAAAGGGACACTCATTTCTGCCATGAGATGAGATAAACTAATAGGTCTACTTTCAAATAGCCCTAGTGGATTCTCATCTTCAGCTGAGATATGGTAATACATTTTGCCACTGGTAGGATTAGTTAGTATACCCCCTACATTAGTATCTTCATATATAGGTGGGATAAAATCATATGACTCAAAGTCCCACGCTCTTTGATTCCTTACTAATGTTGGAAAATGGCCGAGTTCTACTGCAATAGGGAGGTAGCCGAAACTAGTATACATAGGGTGTAGTAATTGTTTTTGTGTTAAATCAACACCGATCTGATTTTCCAATTCCACAATAATATTTTCATAAGCCTGTGGGGATATCCTATAACCTTCTAGATAGGGAAGTGTACCATGTTGTTCAAAACTCATTAAGAAAGTTTATTATATTATAGCTATATATACTACCAGTTTAATGCTAAAAATTCAATATACTTTATATATAGGTAATTACTATTTTTCTAGACAATAATCTCGTGAGTTGAAATTACCCTTTCTATACCAAATATATTAACTAGAGTAGTATGAACTATGTATAGCTCTAAGAAGTTCGTTGAAACCATTGGTGAAATAAGTATCAACTAATGAACTATTGGAGTGGGCCGCACAGGATTGCTGTCTACCAAATGCATGTAGTAATTTCGGATGTGCACTTATGTTCACGTAAACATCATCACCTAATCTTTCTAAAAGTATATTTTTAGCCAGTGTAAATAGTGTTTTGTTTACCCTATGAAGCACCGCTACCTGAGTAAACATATTCATTAGTTTTTCGGACGCTCTTATTTTAACTTCACCGCTTAGTTCATCTCTCCAAAGTCTAAAAAGACTACCTACGTGTTCTGGTGAATTCTGGTCATTACGATTCTCTAGCACTCCTCTCAGGAGTGGCACCACGAAACCATTTGGACCTTTGGTTAATACGTCCATTAACTGTGATAAATTTTCTTCTTTAATCAATTCTTCATAACTCAGCCCCTCTGCTGAAAAATGCTCTCTAAGTTTAGATATTACTTGATGAATTTGTGGCAATAGTTGGAGATTCTCTTCCATCAATAAAGAAAAAGAACCCTGGAACATCATATGAAATTCAGGTCTATATACTTCAGTTATCGCATCATTTGAACCACTCATATTCGTGTTATTACGTAGTAAGACTTCATAAATTCTTGCAAAGTATTTGTCATAATCTTCACCCAGAAGTGGAGTACTATTTCTGCAGATCCCGAGAGCAACCTGAATATATTCTCTATATACTGTAGCAACTTCTGACATTAATTCACTTAAAGCGCTAGGTCTTTCTGTAAATGCTGCAGGTAAACCTTGCATTTCTTTCTCTAACTTCATATATGTATATCTAAATCCATCTCCCAAAGTGTATAGCTGCTGGCCTCTTATTTTTAGGGATTCGCTAAATAGATCGCGATTAGTTGACCAATGTATAACTGTTTCTACAAACCGTATCTCTCTTATCACTCCATCTTCACCAATACTAGTTAGCCTCGGTATGACAAGTCTTGGCACTAGTAAAGTATTATCGCTAGCTTCTATAGTAATCTGCCCTGAGACTGATTCTATAATTCTTGCTTCATCATCACTAGTTACCTGTACCCTTAACATTTCCGGGTCTCTGTAGGTCACAAATGGTTGCATGTCGATTCTGTCAATAACCATATTATTTTACAATGATATTATTAATATATCATTATAATATCACTTATTATGTATTGCAAATATATACTACAGTATTAATGCACTTGCATCTATTGAAATCATACTGCTTTACAAGTACTGCTTTACAAGTACTTCTTTGCTTTAACTGGGATAAATAGAAGTTAGCTCTAAAAGTAAGCGAAACGTATGAAAGCGTTATTTGAAAAGAAATTTATAATTATAGAATAGATTGTAGATGAAAATTAACTCAGCTGCTATAGATATCTTCCAACGCGCTGGATAGAGTAGGGTAGTGGAAGAAAAATTCGGAGTGGAGTAGGGCAGTGGGTAATACTTTTTGTCCTTTGGTTAGAACGCTCGCTGCTTCTCCGAATAGTAATTTCAGTGCAAATTCTGGAACAGGAAATATCGCAAATCTCCTCAAAGCGGCTGCCAATTTTTTAGTGAAAATTTTGTTCTGCACTGGCTCTGGAGAGACTAGATTGTAAGCGCCTTTACTGTCACTAGTTTTGATCAAATGCACAAGAGCGCGCACGTAGTCGTTTATATGAATCCATGAAAGCCATTGTTTGCCTAATGCAATCCTTCCTCCCAAGAAAAACTGGAATGGTTTTGCCATCAGTGGAAGTGCTCCTGAATCTCTATCCAAAACTATACCTGTACGCAAAATTACAGTACGAATACCATAGTCTCGAGCTTTTTCTGCCTCGGATTCCCAAGCCACACATAAATTCGCTAGAAAATCTTTGCCTGGTTTGCTGTCTTCTCTGTATTCTGTGTCTTGAAGACCTGAACCGTAGTAGCCAATTGCAGAACCCGAAATAAATAGAGAAGGCTTGGTCTTTACTATTTTTAGTATATTTACTATATTTTTTGTAACCTCAATTCGTGATTTAAATAAAATCCCTTTATATTTGTTCGTCCACCTTTTTACCAATGGAGCACCAGCTAGATTAATCACAACATCAGCTTTTTCCAAGACCTTAGTCAGAACCTTTTTCGTTTTTTTATCCAAATCCGTGGACAAATCCGCTGTTATGTATTTGACATTCTTCTTCGCAGAAAGCTTTTCCGTTTCAGCTTTATTAACAACATTTTTATTATCATTCCTCGAAATAACCACGATCTTTACCTCAGGCATAGACTTTAGGGAGTAGCTTATAAACCTACTCCCGATAAATCCAGTTCCCCCAATAACAACAATTTGCATAACCTCAAATATATTTATATAATCACAAAATATAATTTATCACATTCGCTACTCAGAGTAGCTATAAACAATTTTCACACAATGACAACAGAAACACAATCAATACCAATAAATGCTATTAAAGATGGCCTAGTCAACTCAAGAATAATCGGTACACCTTATATCAATGACAATGATAATGAAAGACTGAGAGGGCTAGGTGATTTAGTAACTAATCTTCAATTTATGGTTATCCATAGCGAATCTGAAAAGCAACAAACATTGCTTCACTCCCCTGATGGTGATTTAATGAGAATCACATTTGATACCTCAGCTAAATTTCTTACGAGATCTCAAGAATATCTCCATAGGAATCCAGCAGAAGTCGTTGCCAGTAGATTCACTGACTATATAGGCAAATATTTGCATGATGTCGAAAAAGAAAATCTAATCATTGCAAAGACCATGAGGCACGCCAGGATTATGTATGGCAATCATGAGGTTATAAGAATTGCTTATACTGATCGAGGTTATAATCCTTCAGACGGCACTAATAACTATAATATTGAATTGACTATCCTTGAGCTTAGACTTGTTGAAGCTATAAAAGAAATACTTCCAGAACATAACACGAATAAACAGAAGCCTGACCAAGAAGTTTAGCTGAATTTGTGGCATACTTAATTACATGCCTGATAATCCATTTGCATACAAACCGTTAGTTGAGCCGAAACCTTTGGAAGACGAGGGTGGGAACGGGCGCGGCATTAGCAAGAAGTTTATTGATTATTTGCAGATATTTGTTATGTTTTTGGCTGTTTTGGTAGTTACATATCTTTTATTCGCAATACCAACGCAGGTTG
>JBGSOW010000014.1:0-3900 GCA_041738875.1 Candidatus Dojkabacteria bacterium | reverse complement strand
AAGTTTCTTTTATAATTAATCCCGCTAGACCAAGAAATAATGACAGACTTTTCGTATACTAGCAAAATACACCCTACTTTCACATTTTAGCGAAATAAACGACACCAACCGTTAACTGCATGAAACCCACGCGATAATCAGTAAATGAATCAATTCTTCGGGAACGGATTGAGTACTCAAAACAGGAGTCTACTCAATAATCTGGAATTAATATAAATGCTTAAGAATTTATTTATTTTGTGGCCAGGAGTTTATTCGCCTATCTATTATTTACTTATTTATTGATTGGGGATGCATTTAGAGGGATTAGAAAGGGATCGGCACTGCCCCAACCGACCCCCTGATGATTTTTTGTTTGATAAATAGTCTTTGTCTAGGTAATTACTTATGAATATTCAAAAGTAATTCGTAATGTTTTGACTATTCAGACTACTTATTTTTAATTACCATCAGGCGATTTGCTAGTGCAGTGCCTTCTTGCAGTTGCGTATCCGAGAGCCCAGTAAGTATCGAGAACTATACATAGATCCCGATTGTACGCGAACCAGACTCTGGGATACGCCACCATCTAAATTATTATAACCTATAATAATCCTAGATGTCAACCTATAGTAATAACGATATTTTATGTAGTAAACAATACCCTACTACCCCTATCTATTATTGCGAATAGACCCACTTGCGGCTAGTATATTATATAGATGTGGCGAGTTGTTGAGTATGTTGTGTGAATAGGTGTAATTTGTGCTAAGGATGTTGTAAGGATTCGCCAAGTAGCAAGGACAAGACCTATTTTAAATAAGTCATTCATTACCGATAGCAAATTTAAAGCAAAATTTGAGAGCGACTCAAAATTAGAACAAACTTTTAAGTATCGATTTCAACTAAAATAAACCTTTAAGCAGCGACTTCAAATCATTTGCTCCGTTACGTTTTACTGTAACGACGTCTTTGTAACCCATGTTTTTTGCTTCGCTTGCCCTTCTTTCTGATTGCACTGGATTGACAACCCTACCTGACAAAACTAATTCACCAATAAACAACTGCCCAGCAGGAACTTTCACCTTCTTTACACTTGAGTAAATCGCAACCGCTACCGCCAGGTCAATACCTCTGTCTGCCGTGCGATATCCATGCGGAAGGTTGACGTATATGTCATAGCCATCTAACTTCAGACCCAAATACCTCGACATAATCGCAGCTATAAGCTGAACCCTAGTTAACGGAATACCTTCCGCAACTTTTTTCGGATATGCGAACGCAGTAGGAACCGCAAGTGCCTGAACTTCTATAATAATTGGCCTATTACCTTCCATAACAATAGTACGCACTGCCCCAATTTGCGGTTCCGCCTTCCCTTTACCAGAATTAAGGAAAAATTCCTGCAGCTCAGCAACAGACCTAAGCCCTGAATCATCTAAAAGCATCACCCCAAGTTCAGCAGTTGAACCATATCTATTTTTTTGTGCCCTCAGCAGCCTCAATCCTCCTTTTTCCTCACCTTCAAAAAATAACACCACATCGACCAAATGCTCTAAAAGTTTCGGACCCGCTAAACTTCCTTCTTTCGTAACATGACCCACGATCATGAGACTAAAGCCAATCTCTTTCGCAAGTGTCGTGAGCTTCGAAGCATTAGCACGAATCTGAGCTTGCCCACCTGGTAAACCCACTGAGTCAGTATCGACAATTGTCTGAATCGAATCAATTATGACCAGACCACCACCACCCATTTCTGCAATAATTGATTCTATATCAGTCAAATTATATGCATTTGCAAGTCGCAAATTATTTTCAATTTGTTCTTTTTCCCCAACGATATCTCCTTTGGATAAAATACGGTCGTACCTCAAAGCAACTTGTTGAATTGGTTCCTCTGCGCTTACATATAAAACGCTAGTCCCTTTCATCGACATATGCATTGCAATTTGTAGAAGCAAAGTTGATTTACCAATCCCAGGTTCACCCGTTAAAAGGTAAACTCCACCCTTCGTAATTCCACCGCCGAGCACACGATCAAATTCCACAAAGTTTGTAGAAATTTTTGCAGCATCTTCTCTCGATATATCACCAAGTATATACGGTTTTGCGATTATGCTATGAGAATTTTCTCGTATAATTTTTGTAACATTTTTAATTACAGATTGTTCAATAATTGTATTCCAATCTCCGCATGAGTCGCATTTGCCTTGCCATCCCGCGTATCTTGCGCCACAGCTCCCGCATACGTACTGTTTCTTGGATTTCACTGCCATAGACCTAAATTCAAAAGTTGTATCTTAGATAAATCAAAAAAGTCGAAACCCACCCTCTTTGCAAATTTCTACTTTTAACTCAGAAAAATTTACTTCTCTTGTAGAAATTGTACCTCATCACCCTTCAATTTTGCCGAAATCTCCATTACAATCTGACCCTTTTTTTGCCTCTTTACTATCTCTTTTGTGAGACCAGACTCAAGCATAAAATCAGCTAGTTCATTTTCCAACAATTCTTGAACTTTCCTTCTCACGTTCCGCGCACCAAATTCTTTACTATAACCCTCTTTTGCAATCCGCTTTTCGAGTTGAGTTGAGACACCTAGTTTAATTAATTTCTCAGACAATCTCTCATTTAACTTTGCAATCTGTAATTTCACTATTTGTTTTATATCAGTTTCATTCAACCCCCGATACACAATAACTTCATCAATTCGGTTGATAAATTCCGGTCTTAGATATGACTTCAATTCTCCCATTACCAAGTCTCTCATGTCGTCGTAGGCTTGCTGTTGGCGTGTTGTGCTTTTATCTTCAATATTCACATTAAATCCTAGGACAGAATCCTCCGAAATTTCCTGCGCGCCGATATTCGAAGTCATAATCAAAACAGTATTCTTAAAATTAATCTTACGTCCTTTGCTATCTTGGATCTCACCTTCATCTAGTATCTGCAAAAGAATATTCAATAGATCAGGATGGGCTTTCTCGATCTCATCAAACAGCACCACACTATGAGGACGCTTCCTAACCTGTTCAGTAATATTGTTCCCATCCTGATAACCAACGTATCCTGGAGGAGAGCCAATAATCTTCGAAACACTATGCTGCTCCATAAATTCACTCATATTGATCTGCAGAAGTGCGTCCTCCGTACCAAAAAGCTCTTTTGCTATAACTTTAGCAGTTTCTGTCTTGCCGACACCCGTAGGACCAAGTAGTAAAAACGAAGCTAGAGGTCTATTGTGATCCGAGAAGCCAAGCCTTGCTCTCTTTAGTGCTCCTGCGATTCTAGGTATCGCGTCTGGCTGTCCGATTATATATTTATCGATTGTTGATTCTATATTCGCAACAACTTTAGTATCCATTTCCGTCAAAGCATCAACTGGCACTTTGGTCCAGGCAGAGACGATTTTGCGAATATCTTCTGGTTCAACCTGGAATTTTTTACTTTTCGATATCACGATTTTATTTCTTTCTTGTTCTACCTCTTTTAAAGCAATCTCATGCATGCGAAGATCCGCTGCAAGTTCCAAATTCCCTTCACTCAGCGCTCGCCCCTTTTGTAACGCAACAAGACTGATGTCTTCCTCCAAACTTTTCCCCCCACTCGATTTCAAGGCTTTGCTCGCTCGGTCAATCTTTTTTCTGGCTGCAGCTTCATCTATCAAATCAATTGCTTTATCTGGCAAATATCTATCTGTTACGTATCTATTCGAAAGTTTAACCGCCTCTTTGATTGCCAAATCACTAATGCGAATTTTATGAAAATTCTCAAAACTTGGCTTCAAATAATGTAAAACTTTAGTCGCTGCAGCCTCGTCAAGTTCGTCAACGTAAACCGGTTGGAATCTTCTCGCAAGCGCACCATCGTCCTCGAAAAATTTTCTATATTCGTTATATGTTGTAGCTCCAATCATCCTCA
>JBGSOW010000071.1:0-1687 GCA_041738875.1 Candidatus Dojkabacteria bacterium | reverse complement strand
TCAGGTCTTGTGGTTCATCCGGGTTCGAGTCATTGGAAAGATACACTAGCAAATGGGGTTAAATATTATCTGCAGAAAAAGGGCGAGGATTTGTTTGACGCCGAAAGAGCAGGGTTGGTTCATAGGCTTGATAAACCGACTTCAGGGGTGATTATTATTGCAAAAAATCCTGAGGCACTCTGGCAGCTTTCTAGACAGTTTGCGCAAAGGCAAGTAGAAAAGCACTATCTAGCAGTTGTGAAAGGTGTGCCACGGCGTAAAATGTTTACAGTTGCAGTAGCGATTGGAAGAGATAGGAGCAATAGACAGAAATTCTCTAGCCGTGGCAACCATCTAAGGCCAGCAACAACGGATTTCAAAGTACTCCATACGTCAATAGATAGTAAATACGCGCTTGTTCTTGCGAAACCTCTAACCGGTAGAACCCACCAAATCCGCGTGCATTTGGCTGAAGCTGGTCATGCGATTGTGGGTGATTTGAAGTATGGCGGCGATAAATCTTTGCGCATGCTTCTGCATGCTTATAAGCTTGGAATTGGTATACCTGTTTTCAATAAAAGCGGCGAGCAAAATCTGAAACTTAAGGAATTTAAAGCCGAACTCCCGCAGGACTTTATTTATTCTGCGAAACAACTAGGATTGGATTTGGACGGTTTTAAATTGAAAGTTTAGTCTTTAGTAACATGCCCTTATTTGGAAGACGACGTAAAACTAGGAATACTAATTCTCGCACAAGGAATATAAATGTATTGAAATCCTCACGGATAAGTGCTAATTCATCCAGAGGAAATTCTAAAACAGGTCAAACGAAATCCAAAATTCCAAATATTTTCTGGAAGATCGCAGCTGTATTGGTAGTTATTTTTGTAATCTTCCTACTAATTATTTCTATGATTAGCTTCACAAGAATTAGTAGTTGGGTTCCTTCCGAAGGTTGGCGTGCAAGCAATCTAGAAAACTGGAAGAACGAGGATAATCTAACGCTACTTCTTTTGGGTATAGATGACACTAGGGAGAATTTGTATTTTGTTGATTTTATCCAGTTGCAATACTATCAGCCGGGTCAGTTGGGTTTGAATATAATTACAATTGACCCTGATCTTGCAGTTACTGTGCCTTTGCAGACGGGAAGTCGTGGTGAATTCGAAAGTGTAAGAACAAATACATATACATATAGACAGCTTCTAAACTACTACTATGTGCAATCGAGTCTTCTAGGGGGAGAATCGAACAAAGAAGATAGACTGCGCAGTGCGTTTACGAATCTTATTTATGAGCTTGAGAATGATTTGGGTATGAGGGTAAATCGTTTTTTGGGGATTAAAAAATCAGATACTGAAAAATTTGCAGATGTCTTTGGTACGACATATTTTAATTTTCGCATTCCTTCTCAGCTTGAGAGTAATTTCGAACTGCCTGCGTGGCTGAGTAGTGAAGATCAGATTGCCTTACTAACTGAACCAGTGGATACGGAGTTGCGTCAGCACAAATCTGAAAAGCTTTCTTCGATCTCACAAACTTATGCTAGCTCGGTTTCTGGCTTGAGCTTTGTTTTTAATGCTGGGCTTTTGATTCTGAATGACGAGTTAAATGATATTTTTCAATTTACGAATCTAAATGGTGTTGAAATGCAACAGATATATTTTCAATTGCGCGGTTTAAGTCGCTTTAATATTCGCGCTTTTAC
>JBGSOW010000001.1:0-6545 GCA_041738875.1 Candidatus Dojkabacteria bacterium | reverse complement strand
CGATTTCCGTAACCCAGCAAGCAGGCCACCTGGAATTTCAGGCTACGACAATTGGTATGATTACCTTCTACAACTAGTTAATATCAACACCGACGGCGATTTTAATGTAATTAATTCAGACGTCACTATCAATGGAGCGTTTTCACTAAGTATCCCAGCAGGTTCAGTAACTAGGATAAATGGAAATTTGAATATTAACGGAGTTAATTCCGGCAACGGCGCAAATACTATAAATAACGCAGCAAACTGCGACATAAAATCCATAATATTTGTCAGTGGGAACGTAGTTATTCAGCCTGGCGTGCAAACTTTGACCAACCAATTTGGTTGTTTGGTTATTGCAAGGGGTGACGTGCAAATTGAAACTGGCGGAGACGCAAATTCAGGGACTGGAATTACAGTTGTCGACGGCGTTAGGTACGACCTTGTGCAAATGGGTATAATCACTTCAGGAAACCTAAACATCCCGTACGATCCATTAGGGCATGGAATCAAGCTAGACGGCGTATTCACTGCGAGAGGCGGCGTATTCGAAAGAGACATAGATAACCGCAATTTCCCGTCCACAATGATCAACTACGATCCAAGATTCTCAAACGACGACTTTTTCAAAGATAGATTGCAAGTTTTAAAGTATTCAACAAGAGAAAAAGGCTATACTTCTACACAATAAATATATTATCTATGCGACACCTGAATCGCTCATTCCTCAGTCCAGTAGTTGCCCAGAGTGCGACAGCTGACGCAGTGGCGCAGCCTACATTCACGACATCACTAAATCTAACACCTAGTACGCCAGCTCCTGCGGCCAGCCCACCCGTTACAACGCCACCTGCCTCGACCCAATCCGCATCTATAAATCTTGAAATTAGTGGAAATCAGAATAATCTAAGGATTGGCGATCAATTTGAGACGAAGATTTTGCTAGATTCTAGTAGTGAGCTTGTCTCGTCATATACTATAATTATAGAATATGATCCTACAGCTATAGAAATAGTAGACCAAGACACTCAACTCCCAGGAGCACAGATTACCTACAGTCATCCCAATTTCACAGTTATCGAAAATAGAGCAAACAATACAACTGGAATTCTCACACTGAGAGCTGAAACCGGAAGTCCCTCTGCAGCTGCGGATCTAGAGATCGGGGATATAAATTTTCGCGTAACTGGCAATGGAGCAACTGAGATATCGGTTTCTTTGAATCAAAGTTTCGTCACGAACAACACTTCACAAAATATCCTCGCAACTTCTAGTAGCGCACAAGTTTCTGTATCACAAACTGGACAAAATACAGGAACCACGGTGGATAACACCCCCATAATTCCTGTTGCAAATATAAGTGAATTACCAAAGAGTGACCTCCCTTTTTCAGGCGCTTTATACGTAATTTTGGGCACAATGCTAATTGCGCTTGGACTCATGGGCAGACGCATTTCCAATTCAACCAAATCTAAGAGATAATCACATATGAAGATAGGCCAGGTTGTACGTTCCCGTAAACTACTGGGAACCGTGATTACAATTAAAATTCCCCTTGAACCTACTCTCCACAAGTCTCAAATAGGTAGCGCACTTACTGAAGCATTTAACGAATTCCACCGAATCGACGCAAGTTATAGTAGGTTTTCCGAGAGTAGTGAAATTACAAGGTTAAATAGAAGTGCAGGAACAAAAGTTGAAATTTCAAAAGAACTTGCTGAAATAATAAAATTCCAACTTGAACTTGCAGAAATTACAAAAGGTAAATTTGATCCTACGATCACAGATTTACTTGAGGAAAGTGGCTATTACGATACATTTTCTGCTGAAAAGATTTTACAAAGACAAAGCTCGCAAAAATTAACTGAAAATATAACACAACTTCTAAACAAAAGACGAAATCACCTCGCACTCTCAGTGATAAAGGTGGAAAACCGATATTACCTTATTAGAACTGAAGGTCAAAAAATCGACCTGGGCAGCGTCGGCAAAGGTTGGGCGATGGATTTAGCTGCTGAGAGAATTGCATCTTTTGGTATCAAGAATTTTTTAATTGAAGCCGGAGGCGATATTCTCGCCTCCGGCTTCAATGCGTCAGAAAATCGACCTTGGCGGGTAGAACTTCTAGTGAAAAATATCGTGGACGGAAAATTTGAAACATTTACACTTGGCGAACTAGAATTAGACAGTGGCGTAAGTGCAATTGCAAGTTCAGGTTCGTGGGCGAGATCTGCAGGCACATTTCACCATCTTCTAGACCCAGATTCAGGGAAACCTGTAAACTCTGCTCTCCAGACTTTCATACTCGCCAAAAATGCCTTTATTGCTGACGGAATAGCCACTGCTCTATTCCTCGCAGGTGAAAATATCTTAGAAAAACTAGTAAAAAAGTACAACTGCGAAGCCGTATATATCGCACAGGACTTGTCGATCTACACTTCACACACCAAAAAACTGCAATATCTGTTAAAATTGTCACATTAGTTTAAAGATAATTTTACAAATTTATACATAAATTCGATGAAATTAAAGAAAAAAATCGTAACAATCGGCGGCGGAAAAGGTCAGGCAACCCTACTTAGCGGTCTTAGAAATTCGCAGGACAACCTGCACTTATCTGCAATTGTTTCAATGGTAGACAACGGCGGAAGCACAGGTAGGTTTAGAGAAGAGTTGAATATCCCTCCATTTGGCGGCGATTTCAAAGACGTAATGACAAGCCTATCCAACAATCAAGCACTTGTTGATTTATTCCACCACCGCTATGAACATGGAAATGACATCAAAGGCCACACCGTCGGGAATCTGATTCTACTTGGCCTTCTAGAAAAAGCAGAATGGGATATCCCTGAAGCAATCAAAGTCGCAAGAAAAATACTTTCGATTAACGCTCATATCTACCCGTCAACCTTGGATAAAGTTCATTTGGTAGCAGAATACAAAGACGGCGAGGTCGTTGAAGGCCAAGATCAAATCGACAACAACTTAGACCGTAAATTCCAAACTATTTCAAAAATCGCAACAAACCCAGTTGCAAACGTATACGAACCAGCAGCCAGAGCAATCGAAGAAGCTGATTTAATCGTGCTTTGCCCAGGTGATCTTTATGGAAGCCTCCTTTGCAATTTAGTGGTTCCAGGGATTAAAGAAGCGATTGGAAGGTCAAAAGGCAAAATTGTATATATAACCAATTTAATGACCAAAGTTAACCAAACCCACGGTTGGAAAGCATCACAATTTATTGACGAAATCAATTCCTACCTATCGAGACCAATTGATTATGCGGTAATAAATACCGGCAAACTTTCAACTGACATAACCGGCAGCACACAATACGCCTCCGAGCACTGGGAAATGGTCGAAAACGACATAGAGGGCAGCCAATATGGGGAAACCAAAGTCATCCAAGACAATATCTGGTTCGAAGGCCAAGAATACAAACGAGTCGTAAGCGACGTGATCCCAAGATCTTTCATAAGACACAACCCCGCCAAACTCACCGAGATCACGCTAAACATTTTAGACCAATACGTGTAGAGTGAGCACAATCTGACCTTTGGTGTTACGATTTTCAGTGCTATGGTCTTTATTGCTGTGGTTTTCAGAGTTGCGACCTTTATTCTTGTGATTTCTAGTGTTGTGACCTTTAGTTTTGCTTCTCGGCGATGAATTTACTTTATTGCCTGTTTGGAGCACTATTTAGTGCACTTTTTAGAGCACTGTTTCTGCATCGTTGAGTTTCTACGTCCAGCTATTGCCGAATCTTATCTATATCAAGCTCTCTTCAGAAAGACCTATTTTCAGCTACTAATTTCCCCTAAAGAAGAAAGCACCTATTCGACAGTATGTTAAAAGTCTGACATCTTAGGGAGGCATCATCCCAATACCATCAACCCTCAATACATTCCAAATACTGAATTATCAAATGTCAGACATTTGTTTTTAGGCAAGAAAATACTGATCAAAGATAATATACATTGCGGTGCATAGTGCTATGGAAGGATCAGACTCAATGGCGAAAAATTGAATAAAATAAATAACCGATAGTTATGTCTGACTTATTGCATAATGAGCAAATCACCCCTAGTTGTCCAGAAATCTACAAGGAGTTTTATAATCCAGGTACCACAGAGTTAAAGTTAACCTCAAACCAACCACATTAAACATCTAGGAATACATTAGCGAACGTCTCAATTGCTTACTCTGAATAATTCACGTTAAAGCAAGATAATCTATATGAATATTTAGTAACCCAAAATCACCCTCGATGCCTCACGGAATTGATCTGGATTACCGGTAGTAAGCCACTTTCCATCAATTTTCACAACACCAACTTTCCCCTCTTTTGTTTGTGCTAACATCGCGTCCCACAAAGAAAACTCACCTTTCGCAGCTCCTCTCACGTCATCACCTGAGTTACCATTTGCCTCAACACTCTGCCTATCCTGTAAGTTTTTGCGAATATAATCCAAAATCTCTGCCCCGTAAACTGCTCTCCCAATAAAACACTCACTTGAAAAAATGTCTTCTGGCCTCTGCGGTTTCTCAATATAATCATCCAGAAGTCTAAAACCTTTTTGCGGCTCGTGCATTGTCAAATTAGAATTATCTTCAGCTTCAACTTTGTATTTCACACTAGAAAATTTATTAATTTCCTCCAAAGGAACCTCAGCAGACATAACAACACTATTTAGATCCGGATTATTTTTCCAAACGCTCGTAAGTTGCGCAATTCCAGAAGTATTTCCATGGACCAAATCATCACAAAATACAAGCACAAAAGGATCATTCCCAATCCAATCCGCTGCAGACAAAACAGGCGCTGCATGCCCAGAAGGCAAACTTTTGTCTTGCTCTATAAAATTAATCTTCAAACCCAAAGACGGATCAGAAATTAATTCTAAAAGATCATTTTTACCTCCAGCCCTCAAATTTGCCTCCAAATCCTCGTTTCTTTCAAAATACTTCTCAGTAAGTAAACCCCTTTCACGCACTACAACCATAACCTCCTCAATCCCGCTCGCTTTGCACTCCTCGAGAAGGTAGACTAATGTTGGTTTATTGCCAATCGGCAACATCTCTTTTGGAATAATTTTCGTCGCTGGCAAAAACCTAGTTCCCCAGCCACCCGCAAGAATTAGTGCTTTTTTAATTTCTCTCATGTGTAATTATCTCATATGCAGTTATACTGGTAAAATATTTTAGTTACAGACGTTAGCTTATCTATCAGGTTAGTTTTTATCTTAACTATATTAATTTTACTTATTTAATATTTGAATTTAGTACTTGATGAAGATTGTAATATTCGCAGGTGGCTCTGGGACAAGATTTTGGCCAATTTCGCGTAATAATTTCCCCAAACAATTCCACCCACTTATCAATAACAAATCCACAATTGAATTAATGGTTGAAAATATCGTGCCAACTTATGGTTGGAATAATATTTATTTTGCCACGACAGAAAAACTCGTTTCCCTTATTAAAAACTTTTTTCCAGAACTCCCAACCGGAAATATAATCACCGAGCCAATCCAAAGAGACGTAGGGCCAGCTGTCGGGCTTGCAATGTTGAAGTTGCAGAAACTTGGCGCGGGAGATGAGCCTGTGACAGTATTATGGGGCGACTCCTATGCTGGAAAAAGCGAATCTTTTCGTAAAGTACTAAATCTAGCTGAAAAGAAATTGCGTATCGAGCCCAAGAAATTAGTTTGGCTTGCACAACCGCCGTCCTTCGCAAACGAAAATGTAGGTTGGATCGAATTAGGCGAAAAACTGGGTGAAGAAGACGAATTAAGCTATTACAAACTCTCTGGTTTTAAATACAGACCAAAATTAGAAGTAGCCGAAGAGTGGTTCGAGTCCGGCAATTATGCATGGAACACAGGCTACTTTGTAACTACACCAAATTTTATTTTAGAAAAATACGAAATTCATAACAAAGAAGTATATTCAGTCCTAAGCAAAATCAGAGAAAGCTTAGATACAGAAAAAGAAATCACCACAGTTCAAGAAGAATATCCAAAAATGCCAGCAGTCCACTTTGATAATATCGTTTTGGACAATATCGATAACTCTGAGGCTGAAATAATCTCGGCTGATTTTGCTTTCAATGATCCAGGAACTTTGTACGCTTTGAAACAGTTTATGGAAGAAAAGAAAAGTGACAACGTATGCAAAGGAAAAGTTTATAACTATGACACAAAAGATTCACTTGTTTTCAACTACGTGAGCAGCCAAACAGTTACAACTGTTGGGCTAGATGGATTTATTGTAGTAAATACACCAGACGCGCTTTTAGTTTGTCATAAAGACGATGTAAAACGCATAAAAGAAATGTTGACTGAATTCAAGGATACCGATTTAGAGAGATTATTATAGGCTATGACGGGACATTATTCGAGGATAAGGTTACTACATGAAAATGGTGAAAAAATCATCGAAAAAACTGTCGTCACGCCTCTAAATAGGTCTGAAGCTGAAGAAGTAAGACAAAAAATAGTTCTACAAAGATCTTTCTTGGAAAATGCCAACGTACCTATTTCTCAACTTTTAGAAATGGATAT
>JBGSOW010000052.1:0-14032 GCA_041738875.1 Candidatus Dojkabacteria bacterium | reverse complement strand
CTAGGTGAGCCTGCCCGCGTTGCTACAGAACCATAAGTTGCCACCTTCCCAGCAGGAATCGATTTCACTATACCCAAAACCCGATCACGAAAGTTTGGTAGTTCCATATGCAATGGCAAAGTTTAGTTTGTAAATTAGTTAATTGCCCGCTAATTAGTTCATTAGTGATGCTTCAAAAAGCACTAGATCTGTAAAAACAGGCAGTGCAAGTAGAGCAGCTTCAATGTCTTTGATAAGTCCAGTCACAATCAATACTCCCAGGATGACGAAAGTAATACCTACAATCTTTTTAAAGATGCCATGGGGATTGACCGCCCACTTCAGACGTTTGATGAGTGATTGTCCCAAAATAGCCCCTAAAAACAGCATCAATCCAAAACCAATACAGTAAACCACTAGGTTTAACGCACCTGTAAACAGATCTTGCGGAAGAACTGTTGCAATAATCACAGCGTAAGTAGGGCTACAACTAGTGAAGACCGGACCCAATGCGGACCCAAGGACAATGTCGCCTAAATAGCTTTTCCTTACAGGTAACCCTCCAGAACTCGTTTTATTTTCACTACCAACCCTCTGCTCAGTTTTCGTAAACTTACTTGCATTTGCTACCGCTTGGCCGGTTAGTCTATTTAACCCTGATTTAACTGAGATCCAATCCCATATTTCCGGGTACAAGGTAAAAATACCAAACACGATTAGAATTACACCTGCAACAACGTATAGTATCTCTAAATCAAACGCGAACACCGCTACAAAACTTCTAAATAGTAAAGTAACTAGAAAGATTGATGCCAAAGCAGAAATAATTATGATTCCTGGACGAAGCATTCCATTTTTCGATTCCTCCGCACTTCTAGCAAAAACTACAGGCAAAATCGGAAGTACACAAGGTGCCAAAAAGGTTAGAATACCAGCTAAAAATGATAATGGTAAAAGTTCCATAGTAATTCAGATTAATTTAAATCATTTGTCCTAGTAAATCCTCCAGATTAAAACTACCCGCCCACTTTTTTAACTCATTGCCATTCTCATCAACTTGAATAAGAGTATGTTGAAATGTAACGCCATATCTTTGTTTCAATTCACGTTCTTTATCAAAGTCTACATTAATTATTGCAACGTCACTTGGGATATTTTCCAAATTATTATTTATATCGCGGTCCAATACTCTGCAAGTTGGGCACCAGCTGGCAGCAAAAAAGTAGACGTTTTTATATCCGGATAGAGGAATTGTCTGGCTACTTTCGAAATTAGTATATATTCCAGCTGAATTCATCTCAACACCAAGGTTTTCTCCAGGAGTTCCGACAGGTACTTCAATATTTGTTGTCTCCAGTTCTTCGCTATTTTGATTTTGAGACGAATTTGAAGTGTTAGTGTTTGTTAAGTTGCTATCAGTTGTATTTGTCGTATTTCTATTCGCAAAAACAAAAATTACTACTAAAAATACCAAGAATACTAATATAAGTGCTAAAACTGCTATATACTTCTTGTTTTTCATAGTTTTAATTAATATCAATTATTTTATTAAATATATAATTATTTTCATTACTGATATTTTATTCTATCATTTTATTTTCTCTTCGCTTTAGCTTTTTCTAATCCGACTGTTAGAGTATCTGACTCCAGTTGCGCGAGTATCTTCTTTAATTTATAAAAATGATCAACTTGAACCGAGATTCCTGTGATTGATGACCCTACCAAAATATTCACAAACTTTGAATCTGGTTCATTAATCTCTCCAAATTCGATAATCACATCGAGATCTTCATCTAAAAGTCTTGCAAAATATGGTTCGAAAATACTAAAAATAGTTTTATCTTTCGCGTGATTTTCATCAGCAAGTTCCCAGGTGTTTTGCTCGCCCCAGAAGCTTTTCCAAATGGATTGGTAATTAATCACAACTCCATCAATTTGCATAGATTTGATATTATCTGGGAATATCATTCCTCCTGGGTATGTTATTTCGGTAAATATGCGGAAGCTGCTTGAGCGCCTTAAACCCGAGTCACTCAAAGACTTCCTTTGAAACGCAGCGCGTTCAGACAGAACAACAGATAAATTCTTATGCCCGTATAGATGCTTTAACTGCGATATAAGTAGAGACTGAATGTCGTCGTTTAGCTCGTTCGAGAATTTGAGTACGATGGGTTTGGGGAAAATTTCAACTAATGTAGTTGCAACAATCTCTGCAAATTCTTTTTGTTGCTTTCTAGATTTTTTAATTAGCTGCGAATCAATCTCAAAACCAAGTTTTGTGATTATGCTAAGAATATCAACTGGGCCAACAGCATCGAAATTTAAACTATTAATCTTTAAATTATTCATGTCATCAACTGGTGAATCTAACCATGTCTCCAAAACTGTTTTGACCTCTGCTAGAACCAACGGTTCATATTCAGCATTATTTGGCCCCAAAGGGTGCTTCTCAATTTCAACCTCAGCTTCCTTAGTTTCATTGATCTCAAGCTCCACCGGTATACCTTGCTCTGCAGTGTTTACTTGTATCTCACCCTCGTTCTCTATTTCTGTTATTTCTATTGCGTCCGTTCCTTTTGTCTCTTCTATAACCTGGGTTTTTG
The DNA here is from genome assembly GCA_041738875.1 of Candidatus Dojkabacteria bacterium. Classification (GTDB taxonomy): domain Bacteria; phylum Patescibacteriota; class Dojkabacteria; order CALFHW01; family CALFHW01; genus JBGSOW01. The sequence goes on along the minus strand of JBGSOW010000052.1, from coordinate 11,450 downwards.
GATCAGGACTCTTCTCTGAATTATCCTGCCATTTAAACTCTGGTAAATTCTTCAAATACTCATCAGTTAGAATTCTTACGGAAATTACATAAATCGTGCCATTTTCTATTACCCAATCAAAACTTATCCTCGCCGAATTCAATAGTCTCTCAAGCGTCTCCATCATCAAGCCAATCTTTTTTAGTTGCAACTGTTCCAGTTTTTCTTTCTCACTCCATGGTTTCGATATTTTTACTCTCGAATACCTACCACCTTTGCCGCCCTTTACCCACATAAAGTTTTGCTTGTTTAGCTTTGCATTAATTATACGTTTTGAATTTTTTTGTAATAAATAAAAATCAGAATCAATAGTAAATTCGGGATATAAAACTTCTTTAGAACCAACCGCCTCTTCGTTCAATAGTCTACCAATAACTTCATCATCGTCTACTAATGTCCTAAGAGACGTCTTTGGTATTCCAAGTCTACAGATCACTGTGTAGAGGTCCTCATCGAACTCATCGATATCAAAGCTGTATGCAGTGCCAGCCGAATCAGCATTCACTTGTTTCTGAATCAATACCGGCTGGCTCAAACCACCTTCATACCCAATCAGATTCCTATACTTTAACGCCTCAAAACTAAATAAATCTGCCCAGACTTGTTTAATTGCAGCAAATAATTCTGCTTCACCAGTAATCTGGGTGTAACCTGTGGAAAATTTATTGTATCTTGCCTCATCCAAATCACTATTGAAAGCAGATTGTCTAACGACCACTGAAGCATTGGCAAATTCTGTCAATCCACTGTAGAACTTTAATATCTCACTTTTTATCATTGCAGGAAACGCAGCATGCTTGATCCTTTTGTTTATTGCAATTGAGACCTCACGGAGCACCTGATCAGAAACACCCTCCTCGGACGCCTCCTCGATTCCTGCAGCAATAGTATCTATGAGAGAATTTGCAGTTAAAAACATATCAAAGGTTCTACCAGACAATGCAAAACCCTCAGGGATATTGATTGAAGCGTGTTTCAAACGTGATAGAGTCGCTGCTTTCTCACCAACTTGCATTTGTTGGTTTATATTTTCCTTTAACGAAAAACAAAATTTATCCGGTCTTTTTAGTTCCATTAGTTTATTGTAGTCAATTTCCTGAACTAATACCAAACTTGTCTAAATTTCAATCTGTAAAATTTTAAAATTGCTGAATAATTATAAGTAATTAAAATAACTGTTGTAATTATAAAAATAGAGATAGACGCAAGCGCAAGAGTAGTAATAGCTGCTGTTATGGTGCCCGGAGCACTGTGTAATATTAATATTTGTTTTTCTTCCTTGAAAATATTGTTCTGTGTGTATTTTATTTTTATTTCCAATTCACTAATACTATTGAAAGGATTTAGAGTAAATAAATTTAATTCACTTACCCTTAGAGAAGCCATTTCGTCAGGGAGAATACCTTTATGAAGTCCTTTATAAAAACTATCATTTATTGCAAAAACATTACCAAGTAACTCTATTTCTTGCAAAAATATAATATCCTCAGTAGTATTCTCTATATTAATTAAACCTGTATTCAGATTGCTCCCTACTTCATCAAATCGGAACCTGATAATAGGATCTACTGCTTTCTGGATATTATTTACGCCTGCAACATTTCCAAATAAACTCGTTTCTTGAACCAAGTATTGTTTTTCCATCATACTCCCCCAGATCTCTTCGTTCAGAGGTAGATTCGGATTGTATCTATATGTTGCAACGTGGTATGGATGTAGTTTAGTGCCTTGGAAATTGTAGTATGCACACTCAGTCAAACAAAGTTCAATTGCGTAAAGTTGTTTTCCGGTGAATACGTCAATTAGATTTATAAAGTCAACTCCTATCCCGTCAGGTATATAGTCACTTTGAGCTATTTCCCATACATTCTCTATTTCGCCATTTTGAGCTAATGCAGCAATTTTCATAACAGTATTTTTTAACGTGCTTTGCTCACTTTCGTGAATATCACTGTGAATTGGCTTTACAATGTAAGGGATCTCATATTTATAATGTTTTTCGTAAGATTCTTGTTCTATTGCAATAAATAAATTCTTTTTATCATCTTGGTAATAACCTACTAGTGCCGGTAAATTTTGAATCTCCGGACTTTTCCAATTTTGTGAATTTACCCATGTTTGAACTGGCACCAATCCACCTAACCTACTAGTATTTGTAAGGTCTCTTGGTATAACCTTAAAAGACGCCTGCATTTTTACATAATCATAGCTCCCCCAATAAATCTCCAAATCTTGCATCTCTTTCACTAATACCCTATTCGAATCAAAACTTTCTCTACTCAGATTGATATAATCAGGTTTACCCCAGGAAGGCGGAGTATTGATCACAAAGTTGAGCATTACAAAATTAGTTGGAATTGCATCGCTGTAACCAGAATTTATTTTTATACCTTTGACTGAGTTAATTGATGTCTTAGTACTAAATCTGTCTGATATCTTTAATTCTCTAGTCTCGTTTGCTTTTATGGGCGGGCTAAACCTTAGGTTAAAGACCTGCATGCCGTTTTCACTAGTCATACTCATATTTGCACCACCAGATACCACGCTATTCTCAGAAAGAATTCCTCTCCAATAATTTGGAAGAATGTAATTACTAATTACTTCTTCACTTTTTAGGTTATTTATAAGTAAATTTAAAGTTGCTTCTGCTGTGCCCTGCTCTTGAATATCCACTCTCACTGCTATCTCAGGCTTACTCTGGGCAGAAATCTGATTCACAATTCCAAAAGAGATACACAGTAGAAAAGAGATAATTGTAAATCCAATAACTTTAAACGTTTTTTTGTATAACATGGGCAGTTATTTATATATCTCTAATATTTTATAACTCTAATTATTCGCAAAACTACACTTTGCCATTTGTCTTAAATGCAGTCTTTGCATCCTCTAATCTTTTAGTAACTTCCTCAACACCCAAAATCTGCATTATTTCAAAAAGTGGTGGCGAGGCAACACGCCCCGTTGTAGCAATACGCAAAATCATAAACGCTTGTCCAGCTTTCATGCCGAGACCATCTGCGATTCCTCTAATCCCCTTTTCCCAAGTTTCGTGGTTTTCGAAATTATCATCTAGAACCTGAAAAGCTTCAATTACTTTGATATAGTCCTCTGGACTAAGATTCTTCACTTGCTTGTGATCTATTTCGTATGTTTCCGGGGACTTTGCAATCACTGCAAAAGAATCTGCAAGATCTGTAAAAGTTGTAACTCGCTCTTGTTCTAATGCGATTATAGATCTACGGATATTACTATCCATAAATTCGACCACTATATATTCTTGATTATCAGTATGATACTTTTTTATCCAAGCTAATAAACTCTTTTCTAAATCCTCAACTGATAGTCTACGGATATGTTGCTGATTAAACCAATCCAGTTTCTGTGGATTGAAGACGGGGTTACTTTTATTAAAATTCTCAGTTTTGAAAACCTCGACAAACTCAGCCAAAGTGAATACTTCTTGTTCAGTTTTAGGATTCCAACCCTGTAATACCATGTAATTCATAACCGCTTGTGGGAGATAGCCTTTTGAGAAATAGTCGTAAGCTGCAACACTGCCTGATCTTTTCGACAATTTGCCACCCTTTGGGTCAAGTATATTTGGAATGTGAGCAAAGACAGGCTTTTCCCAACCAAAAAAGTCATACAATAAAACATGTATAGGAGCTGTCGGAATCCACTCAACACCCCGGAAGATATGGCTAATTTCCATAAGATGGTCGTCTACTACAACGGCAAAATGATAGGTGGGATAACCGTCTGATTTAACTAACACATAGTCATCTAAATTTTCATTTTCAACTTTAATTTTCCCCATTATCATGTCATCGAATTCAATCTGACCACTGTTTGGAATTTTTATACGCACAACATATTTTTCACCGTTAGCAACTCTTTTTTTTGCATCTTCCAAAGGATAATCTCTGTATTTGCCGTCATATTTTGGACGACTACCTGATTGTTGTTGCACTTTACGCATCCTGTCTAATTCTTCTGGTGTCTCAAATGCGTAGTAAGCAGAGCCTTTCTCAATCAATTCCAAAATATATTTATTGTATATTTCTAATCTGTCTGACTGTCTATACGGACCATATTCACCTCCTGCAGTAATCGATTCGTCCGGGGAAATTCCAAGCGCAGCGTGTGTTTCAAAGATATCTGCTTCACCCTCTGCTAAAAATCTATTGCGGTCTGTATCCTCCAAACGCACCAAATACTCACCTCCGTATTTTTTTGCCATAGCGTACGAATAAACAATCTTCTGAATACTTCCTATATGCAACATTCCTGTCGGACTGGGTGCAAATCTTGTTCTTACTTTATTTTTTGAGTCAGCTTGATCTGTTAATTTCGTCATTGTAAGTGATTTATTAGTCTAATCTAAATTAATTTCTATCCCCGAAAAGCCAAATCTAGTATAAATATATCAGTATATTCTTAAATTTTGACTTAAATTCTTTAAGAAACTACTGTTATTATAACTTAGACAAGTTAATACTGTTAGTATGAGTGATGATGGTTAAAGAAAAATTTATCGAGTATGTCGCACCTACGCCCAATAATGGTTTCAGAGCGATACTACTTTCCAAAAAATTTATGGTCTTCTACTGTTTCTTGCTTTTAGTCGCAAATATTTTTTTCGGTAATTTTGGAATAACGAGGGCATATGCACAAGTTAGCGAATCAGCACTACTACAGTTACACAACACAGAAAGAGCTAAAGCAGGACTTCCACCACTAGAATATAACTTTATTTTAGCAAATTCTGCCAGTGCCAAAGGTGAGGCAATGTTAGAAACGAATTGTTGGTCGCATTATTGCCCAGAAGGGAAAAGTCCTTGGGAATTTTTTAATGAGGCAGGCTATAGTTATAGTTATGCTGGTGAAAATCTCGCTGAAGGTTTTGCTACTAGTTCCGCAGCCATAGCTGCGTGGATGAATAGCCCCACTCACCGGGAAAATATTCTCAAAAATGAATTTAGCCAAGTTGGATTTGGAATAATCTATGGAAATTTCCAAGGTATAAGGAACAACATTATAGTCGTTGCACACTTCGGAACCCCTAGAGGACAGCCCGACACAACACTGACCACTGGAACTCTCTCTCCAGAAGAGAATAGCTCATTTGCAATAACTAAGCCAATGAGCGGATCTTTTACAAACAACCCTGTGCAAACTATAGAAGGCAGGTCACTTGAACTAGTCAATCTAGCAATTAATCAAAATAATTTCGGACAGATTATTCCAAGTGGAGGAATATTCAGTTTTAATCCAGAAGTACCTCTACCAGAAGGTGAGAATGTTGTCCGGGCCTCTCAACCAGTTTCAGGTAGAAGCCTTGAGAATAAATTTACACTTGATACCGTTCCACCCGCACTAAATGCAGAGCAGACTGCGGTTATAGAAAGTAATGACGATCTTGTTGTAAAAATAGATAGTAATGAAACTCTTTCGTCTGCTCTTGTAAACATTGGCAGTGAGCAATACAGAGCAGTTTACGAATCCGAATCAAATTGGAGAGTTGAAATAAATTATGCAACTCTACTTGCAAACGTAACGCCAAGTGATATCCTCGGAAGCCAAATACAACTTACTGATTTGGCAGGGAATACAACCATCGAGAAAGTGCCCGAGAACACAACAGCGCAAATTCTGAACCTTTACGAAAGTAAAATGTCTGGAACTAACCTGATCCGTATCTTTTTCAAGGATATTGATACAAAAGTTGCTTCAATTACTCAAATCCAGTGGTTAGCCATCTTTGTTTGTATGTTTTTGATTCTGCTTATGATAGTTGACATAATCGTGATCAGATATTATAGAAATAAATACGGATGGAAAATAAAATCCAGAAGCCATACCAATGTGCCAACCTTTATATGTTTACTTATTGTGGCAATTAGCGGGAATATCAATGCTGGAGTATAAATTAGAGTATAATTCTAGTAATAATGCTGATTAACCGTAAAAACAATAGAGCATTTGTATATTCTTTTTTTATAAGCTTAGGAGTGGTTGCGCTGCAACAAATAGCTCTAACAAGTGGTAATAATGCTTTTCTACTTGGGTTTATCGTTGTAAGTTTGCTTCTGGCTTTGGAGCTTTATACGACGAGACGGCTAGCTAGTACTAAACTATCCCAATTTGATCTTATAACCGCAGCAAACAACTCGAATAGTAATATCATTGTCTATCATACGATTCTGCCATCCATACTTTTGGTAAGCTTGGCAGGATTTATATATTTCAATAATCAACCTGGCCTCTGGCCAATATACTTTTTAACTAGTTTCATCCTCTACAGCATGTTATTTATTAACATCAGGGCTCACTATGAAGACAAATTTAAGCTCGAGGAAGAAACCGAAATCGTATACGATCTGATAAAAATATTCTCTTTCTTTGCAATCACAAATCTAATTATTAATCTCAGTTCTCTATTCGATTTTAATTATTTTATAATTACAGGATTATTGTTTATCGTCTCTTCTCTGCTCTCACTCCTCGTTATTGCCAAAAGAAAAAATCTACATTTTTATTATGTCCCACTTATTTTGCTTGCGTCTCTATTTTTAGCTTATATCACAAGTGCGATAATCACCATCTTCGAGCCTACAGTTATGGTTACAAGCTTTTATGCAACCATAATCTTCTACCTTATCAATGCACTCTTGCACCATGAATTAGAAAAAACTTTAAGAATAGGAATAGTAATTGAATATATACTAACCGCACTTATTGCTATATTAATTCTAATTATTGTCCCATAAGGCTTTTAGCCATTATTAAGGTATAATGAGCTATGAGATATTACCTTTCAACATTTGTAGCCAAAAAAGACCGCGATTACATCCGGGATCGTTTCAGAGAACTTAGTTCTTATAAGCGCAATTTGCATTTGATCAATTTCGAGCAATTGCATTTTAATTATAAATATATTGGAAAAGATATCTCTGCCGAGCAAATTGCGCAGTTAAAAGAAGGTATTGAACATTTCATCCATTCAAATAGCTTGCGGGCGTTTAGCCACCCAGTAAACAAACTTTCAGTCGGAAAAAGGTTTGAATACATGCCTTCGCTGATTAAACTATCACTTAAATCTACCAGCGAATTCAACAAATTCTTGAAAATTGTAAATGATTTGGCTGTAAGACTCTCAATTGGAGAAGTTATTAAACGCAAAGATCATAATTTGCTATTGGGTGTTGTCAAAATTGGTTCTATTAAACGAAATACCAATGTGGCAGCTAGAAAAGAGATTGTAAAAAAAGTTAAAGAGTTTGTTTTGCCAGAAGATTTTGTTGTTGATAATATTTCCCTAGTAAGTAGTCAATTCAATAAAGGACAACACACGTACACAGAAATTTTCCGGCTAAATTTTGCTGGTACAGAAGATGAAGATCAATCTTAGTGTAATTGCATCAGTACTAATCTTCTTAAGTATGATTGCTGCAGTAATTGCAGGGATAAGTCTTATCTTTAGTGGAATTGATCTTGCCGATAACCCACTTTCGGCTGCAATACGTAATATTACAAGCGAATTGGTTACAGATCCAGCCCCATACGACTATAACTTCCCAATTCCTGACCCTGACACACAAGAAACTAGTGGATTATTATCGATATTTAGTAGCCAAGAGCAAACTGAAACACGTGAAAACACTATTAAATTTAGATCTTCCGCTAAGTCCAGCAATATTCCTAAAAATAATAATTTCAGGATCCCAAATTTGCCTTCCAGTAACCGTATTCCTCTTGAACTAAGTCTATACGAAGGTAGCGACCTAATAGTCCCAAGTATGCAGTTAGTTCTTAATTCTTCAATGTATACAATTAATAGATACACTGAGAGCAGCGTGCGTGTTGTTATTACCTGTTCAGAATGTAGTTCGTATTCACAATTACTTGCGGGCGACATTATAGTTTTGCAAAAAAATACTGAAGAGTATTACTTACAAATATTAGAAACTCAGGTAATCCCTGAAAGCGCAATTCTAACCTTAGAATTGCTTTAAATTATCCTTTCTCTCAATTAAAACTATAGGTTTGTATTTATTAAAATTCCTTTTATATTTCATGATAATTAAACTTTATCTTTTAATTATGGCTTGTGGAGGTGGTAAAATGGTTTAATTATTTGACTATATAGAACTATAAATAACATGCTAAAAGCAATCAAAAGTCTATTCGATCCAAGTAAACCAATTATTAAGAGTGCTGAAAAGAGACTCCCTGAAATCAAAGCAAAACAAGAAGAGTTAGAAGGTAAAAGCACAGAAGAAATCGCCCGAATTATAAGTAATCACAAAAAAGCTCTATATGAAATTTCAGATCGTATTTCGGCAGGCGAAAAAAACTCTGTTCGTATGAGAAGAAAGGCAGAGAAGTTGAACGTAAGCGAACTTGAATTATATAAAAAAGTGCAAGAAATCCTCCCAGAAGTATATGCAGCCCTAAGCATCGCAACGAAAAGGAAATATGGTATCTCTCACTTTGACGTGCAATTTCTAGCTGGAACCATTTTAGCTAGCGGACAAAAGTTAGTTGAAATGAAAACTGGAGAAGGAAAAACAATTACATTTCAATTGCCACTGTTTTTATATGGATTAACTGGAAGAGGTGCGCATTTGGTTACTGTCAATGACTACCTTGCAAGGAGAGACGGAGAATACGCAGGGCATATTTTTGCAGAGCTAGGAGTAACAGTTGGAATTATAACGCCGCAAGCAAGTTACCGTTTTGTTAAAGACGAAGATCTACTTGAAGTCAAAGGTGAAAAGGCAGCGCAAGAGAGAAACGAAATTAAAAAATTAACGGTAAGTAGCCTTAGGGGTACTAATCTTATTGCATGTTCAAAAAAAGAAGCCTACGAATCTGACATTGTATACGGTACAAATAATGAATTTGGATTTGATTATCTTCGAGATAACATGGCAAATACTTTGGACGCGCGTGTGCAGAGAGAATTATACTTCTGTATCGTTGACGAAGCTGACTCAATTTTAATTGACGAAGCTAGAACACCACTTATTATTTCAGCACCTGCAAATAGTTCAAACGATTTGTATCGGAATTTCGCAAGTTTGGTTAAAAACTTAAAAGAAGGAGATGATTATACAATTGAGGAAAAAGAAAAAGCAGCAAATTTAACCGATACAGGTATTGAGAAAATGGAGAGGCTTCTTGGAGTTAAAAATATCTGGGAAAATTATGAGCTTGCCCACCATGTGGAAAATGCGTTGAAAGCTAAGGTATTTTTCTTGAAAGATGAAGAATACATTGTTCGTGATGGAGAAGTAGTAATTGTTGACGAATTCACAGGTAGAGTTCTTGCAGGAAGAAGATATTCTGAAGGCCTTCACCAAGCAATCGAAGCAAAAGAAGGAGTAAAAATTCAACAGGAATCAAGGACGCTGGCGACAATTACTTTCCAAAACTTTTTCAGATTATACAAAATACTTACTGGTGGTTCTGGAACGATTCTGACAGAGCAAGAGGAGTTTTTCAAAATATATAATCTTGAAGCTGCTGCAATTCCTACAAACAAAAATATGATTAGGAAAGACAGCGCAGATCGAATATTTAAAAATAAAGCCGCGAAATTTGCAGCGGTTGTTGCAGAAATCGCAAGGGCTCATGAGTCAGGACAACCAATTCTTATTGGTACAACTTCTATTGCCGATTCGGAATTAGTCTCAAACGGTCTTAGTAAATTATCTATTGAACACGAAGTTTTAAACGCAAAGCTACACGAACGAGAAGCAATGATTGTTGCTAAAGCAGGTGCAGTTGGCGCGGTCACTGTTGCGACCAACATGGCAGGTCGTGGAACTGATATCCCACTAGGAGAAGGTGCAGTTGACGCTGGCGGTCTTTATGTAATTGGTACTGAAAGACATGAATCAAGGAGAATCGATAACCAACTTAGAGGTCGTGCCGGAAGACAAGGAGACCCAGGAGAAAGTAGATTCTATGTCGCCTTAGACGACCAAATTATGAGAATCCAAGGTGGTGAAGTCATCCAAAGGTTAATGACAATGACCAATTTGCCCGATGAAATGCCACTTGAATCTAGAATGATCACAGGTGCAATCGAAAGAGCACAAAAACGCATGGAAGGAATGTACTTTGACGCTAGAAAACATGTCGTGGAATATGACGACGTTATCAACCAACAACGTGAAATTTTCTACAGCAGACGTCTAAGGATTTTGGAGATTGCAGATTCATTTAATGATGAGGATTTGTCTGCAGAAAAGATAGTTGCTCTAAAATCTGAAATTACAAAAGAATATCTTAAAGCTGCTAGCGCTCAATCAAAATCATATGCAACTGAAATTTCGAACACACAGATAAACAATCCAAAAGAACTAGACGAAACAATTAGCAAAATCGTAGATACTCTGCTCGGCCAAAGTCTAGACAAGTATTTTATTGCCGCTGCCAATACACTTAAAATATATTCTTCTGAAATTACGAATACTGAAGAGCTGAAGGAAGCAATCACCAAAAGATTAAAAGACATCAGCGCAAATGAAGCAGATATTTTCAACTTTACTGATAACCTACTTAGGGTTGCAATTGAAACAAGACTTGATAAGGTGAGCAATTTAAGTAATGTTCTCCGCGCGACCTTCCTTGAAGTTATGGATGAACTTTGGACGCTTCACCTAGACTATATGCAAGGAGTGAGAGAAGGTATTGGGTTAAGAGGTGTTGCACAACTAAATCCACTTGTAGAATACAAAAATGAAGGTTTTTCCGCATTCCAATCGTTTATTGAAAAGATTAATGGACGTGCGTTGCAGACATTACTACAAATTAGCGACAGAGGAATTAACGAACTTAATCCTAGCGAAGGTCAAGTTCTGACCAATGTAGAGCAAATCAAAGACATGCTTACTGGTACTCGTGAATTAGGATCTGCAGCAGATAAAGTACTGCGCGAAACCAAACAACATAGTAAGAATACTAGAGTTGTTGCTAGAAATAATTCAAACGAGACTTATTCCAATCTCTCTAGAAGACAGAGAAGACAAATGGAACGTGAAAATAAGAAAAAACGATAGTCGTTGGCTATGGCTATAAAAGCTATGAAATTGACAGTAAACTAGAAAATGCTGCAACTGCCATTTCAGTTGTCATGATAGTACTACCCAGTGCAATTTTCTTGGTATCTATTTTCTCGAATAACTTGTATTCGTTGTCCGAAAACCCGCCTTCTGGTCCGATTATGAGTGATTGTGGATTGTACACCGTCAGAGCATCTTTTATATTTTCCGTACTCAAGCTATCCCCTTCCGCATCTGCAAGTAAAAACCTTTGTGAATCCCCAGCGCTATTATTTTTACTCTCAACTGCAGCAGAAAGACTATCGTAAAGCTCTACTTTTGGCAAAAATAGATTACCAG
>JBGSOW010000044.1:0-48849 GCA_041738875.1 Candidatus Dojkabacteria bacterium | reverse complement strand
GGTGAGAGTTGATACCTTACCCCATCTTCTTCTGAAGCACTGGAATTCTGAGCAAATTCACCTTCGTGCTCTATACTAATTAACTTTGTATATGACGTTGCTTCTCTTGTAATTAGTTGCGCAGCGTTTAATGAGAATCTCTCTACTTCTTCATTGCTCTGCTCTTCATTGTTAGTTGTAGAATCCTGTTCGTATGAATTTAGATCGACCACTTCTTGATCAATAAGTTCCTGTTGAACCATTGGATCTGGTTCAAATATTTCTTCTGGCAATGCTTCTTCTACTGGATCTTCCTCTAACGTCTCTTCTGAGTTAGCATCATCTTGTGCAAGTACATTGCCTACTAGACTATTGGTACTAGATGTCCCCGCCTCTTCATCAATATCTGGTTCAACATCTAAACTTAAAGGCTTTAGTGTCACGCCTTCATCTGTGAAATCTAATTCTGATTCGTCATACTCAAACTGATTTGAGTTGGTGAATTCGTATACTTTCTTGCCATCAGTATTTGCAAAAGCGCTCTCTACTCTTACATTTAGAATTGTCACTCCACCAATTACAAACAAAACTACTTGCAAAATGAGGAATACGACTGCTGAAACAGCGCCTGCTAATGTTGGATACACTGTTACTCTGAAAGAGTCCACATCCTGCTCATTTTGCATGATTGACGCGTCATCAATGCGTTTTCTTGTCAGATAAAATATTGCAAAAAATAATGCTCCAAAGGTTTTGACTAGTAACCAAAGTCCCCAAGTCAACTGTTTCAAACCAATCATTGCGTTCGTCGCTGCGTGAGCTAGTTTGTCTGCACTGTTTTCCAGTTGGATTGCTGTTTTACTAATTACATTGCTCCTCTCGGGAAGCCCTATTACATTCCTAAGTTCAGCTACAATATCAGTATTTTTATTAATTACAGTGACTAAGGGATCGTTTAATTTTTCTCTGATTCCCCATGCACTTTTCTCGTCTTCAGAAAGGACAATTATCCTTGCAGATCTGTTGCCTATGAAATCGACAACTTCTCTTCCCGAATATTTAGGTAAAGTAGAATCCACTATTATCACATCTGGATTTACAGAGTAGATGAACCCCAAACCTTCAATTCCACTGCTACTGGTGTAAAACTCCTGTTTCAGTTGACTATCGTGAAGTCCGGACTTCAAAAGCTCACGGATCACGTAGTTATCGTCAATTACTACTACTTTATATACTTTATCCATTTAATCTACTAGATGTTCAAAATATTTATTTAGACAAACCTCATAGATTATTCTAGAACTTACTGAGAAGTAGCACAAGTCTAAACAGAGATAGTTTTATATTATGCATAATATATCCAGAACAATACGTAGCTGAACGAATTAGAGGATTAAGCTAGCTTAGGATCAGACTTTTTCAGGTCTAACTTTATATACCTCACGGCAGAAATTGAGTTATTCACTACTAAAACCATATATAGAGTAAGTACGATGAAATTGAAAATATTTGGTGATATAAAAATCGACATAATTGTTGCTACAAAACCAATCACGACAAGAGCTAACAACGCAAATCTGACAAAGTTTTTAATCTCATTCCTCCTATAATACCTAACTACATTTATACCAGTTATCTTAAGGTCTTCTGCGATAAGCTGGATATTTGCATCTTTCTGAGGTCTATGGCTATTTGCCAAATTAATAAATTGCACGCTTTTTTTGTAGCCTGGTATATTTGCAACAAGTGTATAGCTACCATCAGAAATATTTGTGAAATAGTAATCACCGTCTTCGTTTGCACTGACAGAAGCTAGAACATTCATCCCACTAAATAAACTAACTCTTGCAAACGGAACAGGTTTATTACTGTCTTTAAAATCTGTCACTTTACCCCAATACTTTCTCTTTCTCCAGAAGAATGGCGCCATGATAAAATCGATCATTGAGACAATATTTATCCCCCCGATCATTGATCCAGCAAATACTACACCTAGTGGCGCCAGTAAACCCAAAACAAGCGCACTATCAATTGTAGTTCTGACTGCCGGGTTTCTCTCCACCACATCCCTCACAAACTCTGCGGGAGCAGAAGTAAGAATACGGTCACTAATCTCAATAGGAATAAGTGGAATCCTTGGAACTCTTGAAGCCAGAGGAATTGTTACAAACACTGCGCTAGGAATAGTTGAAGGAACATTCCCACTGCTTGAAGTCGGTAGACCCACTGTGAATTCCACTTCAAAACTGTTGACCAATTCAACAACACTGCTGTCGTCAGCTAATAAACCAGTCCTATATGACTCTATACTCCAAGTATGTGCTGCATAGTCCAGATCATTTTCTAAAGTAAATCCATTAACATCACTTGCAAAAGGACCATCTAAAACCGCAACTTGGACACCATTAACATATACTATATATTGATCAATATTTGCATAGTTTGAGTCACTCCATCTAAGTTGCGGTTTCCTATTATCAATAGTTACATTCTGAAGAGGATATACTGGTGCAAGCCCACTTGCCAGCTGAACAGTAAATTCACCAACAATACTTTCATTCACAAGGGTATCGTTTTGTCTTACACCAATAACCTGCCATTCATGCTCTCCAGCGAGTGGATCACCAGTGTATAAATATTCAGTTTGAGCAGCCGGGACTACTGTAATCAAATCACCATTTAAATAAACTCTATATTCTTTGATATCTGGATCTAGTGTAGGCGTCCAATCGAAAAGAGGTTTTGGGTCAGACACGTTACCTATAGGAGCTACTAGAGGTATTTCGTATTCAAGAATAAAATAATCTGGATTCAATGAATCAGCTGTAAAGTTTGGCGAAAATTCAGATGTATCTCTAAGTGCATTGACAGTTACTGCCGTAAATATTCTTCCTTGAGTTCCATCATCACCTGAGATACCTACTGTCACTGCCCAAGGGGATTCCGAAGCACCATTACCTAAATAATCCGTACAACCTCCATGTCCTGAAATATGTGCAGTTTGCACACGGCAGATATAAACAGTTTTTGGAGTTTCAGATGGCTGATTATTATCTAAATCGCCTTCAACCAAATACTGCCCACCTCCAAGATAAGTTACTTCCTCTATTACGGCATGATTCAAAAGACTATTTGGACCTGCGTCAGAATCATCAGCGTCATTTTCTGTAGTCCCATAAACATCCTCTGTACCACCAACCAGGTTTATTATTGCATTTACAGAAGGGTTGTTTGCAAAAACAACGCTTGCGGGATCTACCATAATTCCAGTTGCTCCGTTGCCAATTGTGATTGCGTTATTCTGACAGTTTCTAAATTCGATGTTTCTAATCTCAATATTTTGTACATTAGAGAAACTAAAGCAACTTTGCCCGCCTGGAAGCAGACTTCCATCAATAACTACTTTAGTTTTTGGACTTGGGAAAAAATTCGTATATTCTGTTAGATCGCCGTCTATAATAACCAAATTGCTACCAGCAATATCATGAAAGTCAATCGTTTGTGTAGGATAGAAATCAGTATAATTTGCACCACTCAAAGATTCGATAGCATTAAATTTAACTTTGACAACCTCTCCGAACCCCTTTGCTACAGTGACCGCCTCAAATAAAGTTGTTACACCATTCGCCGGTCCATCTACACCAGAAAGTCCACCACCACTGTACTCTCCTAGACTCACAACCTCATCTTCTTCATCACTTACAACAACACCTTTGTTGTATCCTCCGGCACTGACATTATCTTCATTCGTTAGATTAGACTGCTGGTTCATGTTTATTATATATTCGCTCCCATTCCACTTTGGATTTCCATCAACAATATCAATCTCCATCGTCTGATAGATTGGGAAATCATAAGTGGCCAAATCTCCTGTTTTAGATACATCATTGGTCCAAGGTTGACCTCTATCGTTGTAATTTTGTGAAGATATCTCCCTAGGGCTTGAAGTAACTATCGGATCAGTAGTATTGTCACCATCAAAACTAAATACGTTTGACACTACGTTGTCCTCATCGACTTGCACGGGGGAAAAGTCTATTTTATTCCCAGAATTATCGATTTCATACTGTACAACGCCTTTTCCATTTACCATCTTTGTAACGTTTACAACTCCATCTGTATGACCTGTTGCAGGACAAGTACTCGTAGGATTACATGTAGTATTTGCTGCAGGAATAACGAAAGTATTAGCTCTGCCGCTACCATATGTATAGTAGAAGTTTAGGTAGGAAGGAACCTGCAAAGTTGGAAACGTGCCAGAAGTCCTTCTGAGGTTTCCAGAAAATACTTCAAATAGTGGAATATTATTTCCAGTAGTATCCAAAATTATATTTGTAGTCACGGAAGTATCTGTCCATGCTTGCTGGTAGTTAACTTCTCCGTCTGGACCATTACCATCTCCCCATACGTTGTCGCTGTAAATTGTATCGACGTTATGCAGTGGATTACTTTCGGACAAAATTCCTCTTACACTGTTGTTCTCGATACAATTTGCCTCTATACCGTTACACAAGGAACCGCTAAGTACACTAGTTCCACCGATAATTGGTGCGCCTGGTATATTCACTGCCAGATGATCACCAGACCTTATAAGTATTGCTCCATTGCCATTATTCTCAATTCTATTGCCTATAATTTGCGGCGATCTTCCCATCACTATTATTCCAAAATACAGGTTATCTGTGATGATTGAGTTTTTTATCGTGCTTTCAGCTACATTTGGAATAGGTAAAATATCCCTTCTATTATTTACAAGAATACCGTGTCTATTATATCTAAGATCTAGACTGTCCATATTTGAAAAAGAATTTATAGAAAAATTATCATCTCCAGTTGCGACACCTGCTCTATTTGCATAATATGCAGTGTTATTGGAAAAGTTAACTACAGGAGAATAAACCATATATCCGTGCCGGAAAACTCCCATAACACAACCATTCGTAACTGGGCATAAATTCATTGTTTTTGTTTTGTCAGTCCCAAAATAGTTATTCGTGATATCCACATTTCCATCCTCTAATTCATATGATACAACAGAAACATTTTCACTAGCAGTGTCTACTGTTGCTAGCCTGATACCACGTGCGCTCCCTCCCATATAGACAAGGTCGACATCTAAACCACATGTGTTATCATCTACTCTCACATTATAGCCGTTTAGTTGACCGGTACCTCCACGGATAAATGCGCAATAACCAGCTGATCTTATTATATTGTTTTCAACAACTGAACCAAATTGCAATCTTAAGTTATTCGAGGCTGCCTGCATACTAATACCCCTTGTTAAGGGTTGTGCAATTTTGCCAGAAGGATCTAAGCCTATTATGTTGTTATGGACCCTTCCATATCTCATACCACCAACTATGCCACCTGCGTTGTCATTTGGAACTGGGGGTAAACAGTTACTGATGACATTATTCCTTATCTCAAGTGAATTATTTGAGATAGTCTGATCGAGCTGTGTACTTACACCTTGACTACTAGTAGGATTCACGGTTGCAAAACCTCTTACATCGGTACAGATATAGCTATTTTCCAGTAAAGAAGATCTGACGGTAACTTGTGAAATTGTGAATTGGTTTACATTCACATTTCTCAAAATCGAACCTCCTCCGGGTGTACCTTCAAAGAAATATGCTCCACCTCCAGCAAATTCCATCCTAATACCATAGTCAACAGTAGATGGTGTCACAGGTCTAATTTCTATATCAGGACCTGCTGTATTCATATCAATCCCCGAGAGAATTTCTTGTGATTCGCCGTCTATTGTAACTAAAGTCGTCATCATTGGTAGAATAGTTGCAACACGGATGCTCCAGTAGTCGTTACCTCCAATACCGTCACCAGAACTTGGGACGTTTGGATTGTTATAGTCTCTGAAACCAGGGTCGCTTGTCGGAATATTGAAATTAATTGTGTCGCCCCCAGCTAGAGTTTCAGCCTCTTCCATCGCTGCTCTAAGCGTACATGTACCCGCACTCGTTAGACAAATTCCGTTACCCGGGATTAAATCAGCCTCATCACCAGTTGAATCTACAGTAAAAGTAGAATTCTCGACAGGTCTTGCTAGACTGGATGTCTCTTGTGCGGTTGCTTCCGTAGCTACAGTTCCATCCTCGACTGAAGCTAATTGCTTCTGCTTTATGCCGATTTCAGCAGTGACATAACCTCCAGCAACTGAAGATTCTTGCAACAAAAAGAAAACCTCTCCTCTTGGGTTTATCTGTAAATCGGCTACTCCAATAAACGCATTCTTACTTGCTTCAACTTCATCTGAAAAATATACTCTAGCTTCATATTGAGCAATCACGCTTTCTTCAAAACTGTAAGTACTCTTCGTAACTTTATCTTTATTTAAAACTTTGCCTAAAACCACTTTCTCTCCATTTACGAAACTGGCATTGAATATAACTGGTTCCAAGACGTCAAAATCCAACGTAGATACTGATTGAGTCTCAACTATTTTTTCAGGGATGAAATTATCTGTGCCAACTAGAATTTGGCTATTTCTTTTTACAATTACCTCTTTGAGAACTGCAGATTCTCCTCCATTAGAATTGAAATACGTTCTGAAAAATAATTCACCGCTAGGAAATAACTCCGCATATTTACTCAGATTAGCATTCAAATCTTCTAGCGAAGTAGACGACTCTTTACCTAAAGTTGTCTTTTCCCAGTTTGATTCACCCTTTTCATAGTAATACCAATTTTCAGCGTCAGGCGAAATCTGGAAAGTAAGCAAGTGGAAATCATCTTTTGATGTGCCTTCACCAACACGCGTGCCTGAGGTATCAACGATATCTGCTTTTACTTCTAGGGAAAATAATTCGACATAACCTATTCCTTTTTCAATTTGAATAAATGGGCTACTAATTGGGAAAGTTATAACCTCAGTATTCATCTCGCTAGCAAAATCCTGCTCGACTAGACTTACGTCAGTTATATCAATTGTTTCGCTTATTTCATTTGTACTACCATTATCAACTTCTACCTCACCTGCTTCTTCAATACTCTCGATTTCCGTCATATTCTCTGCACTTTCTTCTGCTGCTTCACTTGCGACTTTTGTATAAATTTTTCCCAGCGTCGCTCCTTGCGTTGTAATATCAATTTCTGCAGGAACAATTAAGTTCGCTTGTTCACTAAAACTAACTACGCTTTCTTGCGAAGAAAGTGCAAACATAGATTCTACTCTTACATTTAAAACTGTAATCCCACCAGCTACAAACAGACTTACTTGTAGAATTAGAAATAGAAATGCTGAAACCACACCTGCAATTGTTGGATATACCTTCACCCTAAATGCTTCTAAGTCCTTTTGATTTTGCTCAACTACGCTATCTTCAACTCTGGAATTAAAAAGATAGTAGCCGGCGAAAAGAAACGATCCTAAAAGTTTAGTTAAAAACCAAAAAGTTTGGATAAGTTGTTTGTAAACGATAATTTTTCCCTCTGCATATCTTGCCAAGCGGTCTGCTACATTCTCCATCGAGATAATTGAATTAATCAAACCGGATTGTTTGTTTGACTGCGGATTTATCTCTGCTTTAATATTCGCAAGAAAGTTACGATCCTTTATTATTATGGTTAAAGCAATATGCGGAGATTTTTCCTGGATTTGCCTTTTTGCTTTTTCAGATTCAACGAGAACTAGTATTTTAGAGTTTCTCGTTCCGAGAAACTCTACTAATTCACGACCCGAATACTTTGGTAAAGTAGCGTCAATGATCACAATATCTGGATTTACCGAGTAGATATAACCTAATCCCTCTACCCCACTTTCACTAGTATAAAATTCATAAATATCATCTAAGCTAGCCACATCTTTATTCAGACTCGATTTCAAAAGCTCGCGAATTACATAATTGTCATCAATTATTACTACTTTTTTATTCAAAACCTATAGTGGATGAATTTAACTTCTACATAAATATATACATTATTTTTAACGACTGCAACTGCTTTTTTATACGCTAAATTAATCATGCGGCTCGATCTAAAACACTTAAAATTTGACACTTATCATGTGATTTCATAAGATTGATTATGAGTGAAAACAAGAATAAAAATAGATTACCTATTTTTTTGTCACTAGTCCTAGGCTTCGGATTTATTGGAATCTTTGTTTTGGGAGGAATGTCAATTTTAGGCGATGTACCTGAGGACGAAAATACAATTTTCTCATCCGCTAGAATTGTAAGCAGAGGGATTATCAGTGGGTTTAATAGAGCTGATCCCGACCCGAGCACATTTGTGCCTCGAGGTAGCCAAGGCTCGACATTTTTCGGTGCTAGAGTACAAAACGAATACCCAGTTCAGTATGAAGATGGAGTTTCGTGTGGAGCCTTAGACCTTGACGGTGATAATACTGTATCTGAAGAGGAATTTAACAGGATGCTTACGCTATACGGGCAGAATTGTAATGATACAAAAACATATCATTTGGTTGGCTGTGGTAGTTTGGATGTGAATCTAAATGGATCGATTGATTATAATGACATTGAAACAGTTTTGAGACGATACATGGATGGTCAGAGTTGCGAAGTTGATTCACAAAAGATATTCTGCCACCCTATCGATACAAATGGGAACGGTAGAATTGACGCTGAAGAAATTCGCAATATGAATAACCTTATGAATAGAGAGTGTGTAAATGCTCCTATCCGTGAACTATGTGGCGGAATCGATCTGAATGAGAATGGAATTATCGATCAAGAAGACGCAGTCCTAGCAACCCAGAGACTGCGACTAAGATGTAGCGTTGACTTCTCGGAGAGGGTAAATTGCGGGCACCTAGATACAAACGGAGATGAGAAAATCGATTCCGCCGACTATAAAGTATTTATCGATAAATTCAATAAAACTTGTGAAGGAAGGAGCAGCTCTCCAAGCGTTGCGCAATGCGGAGCAGTAGATTCAAATCGTGATAACCGGATTAATCTTGCGGACTTTGAATCAAGCCTAAAGTACAGAGGTTTAGATTTCTGCAACGATAATATCAGACCACTCGCTGTCCCAAGAGGTTTTTAGAATCGCCCTACTTGAAGTTTTCTGATTGTAGAATCTACTAAGAAATCACCAGGCAAGATTAATCCTAGACTCTCATGATAAACCTTAAGACAGTGGATACAGGTTAAATCTCTAGATTATAATAGCTATGAGTAAAACCATGGTTTAATCCTTAACTAGGATCTTGGTCTCCTTAGTAAAAACATAGAACTGAAGCTTGCGATCGACAATGACAAGAATACCATCGTAAGAGGTGTCACTACCCTATCGTTTGGTGAAGTTGTAAGTTGAATCGGTCTTGCTACTTGATCACTAAACCCTTCAGCTGTAAATAATTCATTTTCTATAGCCTCAGGAGAAACAGGTTCTTCCTCGAATAAATCTGTATCTTCTTCCTCAGGCACAAATATGATCTCAACTTCACCTTCACCATCTGTCTCGCTTGCAGTTTCTTCGGTATTCGTATTCTCTTCCTCGTTCTCATTTTGACTTTCTTCATCTTCTTCATCTATCTGTGCACCCAGACCAATTGGGAATACCACTATTTTAGATATTCTTGGACTTGTAGATTGATAAAGATTTGGGGTACCGATTATGCTTGAATTATCCAAAGAAAGCTGAAAACCCTGTTGAGCTATATTTTTATTTAAGAAACGGATGTTAAATAATTTTTGTCCAGCTGTGAAGTCGCTAATACCAAATCCCGCAACTACTACATTTAAATTACCAGTCCCAGAATCTAAACTATAAGCCAAAGATAATCCAGAGGGATCATATACAATCTCTTGAAATTCGACTAGACTGCTATCAAAAATAAAAACTAGATCAGTATAATTTAAGAATTCCGGCGCTAACGAAGTCACAGTAAATTCAAATGTATCACCAATTTCCATATTACCAATATAAGAAGTACTATCTAGCTCTAGACTCAGAAGCGGGCCTGCATAATCAGTTACATTGCTAAAAATATCTGAAGCAAATACGTCAGAACCATCTCGGTACTCTCTTATTTCAGTAAACTGATAACTCATCAATGCAAATACTAACCCTAAGACAACTAAACCAAATCTATAAAACTTTAGTTTTTTCTTTTTATCTAAATTCAATTTGTTTCTAGTTAGTGTCATCAGGTTCCGCAAATTCCCTCTATATTAATATATCTATTGAATTCGTATAAATCCTTTGATGTAACATCACACTCTTCAGACTCTTCCGTGCATCTTTGATTTTGTGATCGATAAATTAATGATAACTGTTCAAAATCAGACGAAGTTAAAGTTCCTGAAGTGTCGAAATCGAATTGGCATGCTTGGGGCACCATTGCAAGTCTTGTGATACTTTCGCTGCCATACACGAATGCATCATTCTTGCCTGCATAATAAAGTCCAGTAATATTTCCACTACCTGTAAAAAGTGTTTCTTTTACTCCGGTTCTAGGATCTATTTGAACTATATTCCTGTTTTCATTGATGACAACCTTGCCATTTACCATCTCAATTCTCCTGTTTACAGCAGTTAAGCCTGGATAAATATTACTCAAAGAATTTTGTGCATAATAATGAACTTTTGATGTTGCGACATCAACTAAGAAGTAGAAAGTTTCACCAACACCAAAGATTTTACCAGGGAGAGCCTCCACAATAAATAACCCCGAGTTCGCATTTATAAAATTAATTTCTTTTTCAATAATCTTGGTCGCCACATCAACAACCACTAACCTTGGTCTTGCTGTAGTAGTTTCATACATCCCTAAAACTAGTTTGGTATCATTATTTGTAAGAGTCATACTGTGTATATTACCTGTTGCAAATGGAGTACGAATTGTCCCAGATACTCCTGTATTTAAATCGAGCCATCCTAGGGTCGCACCTATAGAATCCCTTTGATGTGTAACTCCAGTAAATTTAATCCCACTCTGAGTGATCCTCGTGAAATGGTGGTATTTGGAGTAACCCGAAATCTGGCGGGGATTTGAACCCGGGTCACTAATTGGGAAATTACCCCCAGCAGTCCATGGTAAATTAGGGTCGTATTCGAAAGTGACTGCAGGGTATCCTGATAAATACCATTTACCATTGTGGAATGCAGCATCATATAAACTCCTATCTGTATTTCCCAAAACAGTCAGTTCGCCTGTCACTCTATTCAATAGCATAACTGGATTATAGGCAAAGCTAATTATCAGTGTATTGTCACTATTTGGCTGATTATACATACGATGTATGACTACAGGGTATAAATCGAAATTATTAAAAGTTACATTATTCCAGTCACTTTCTGTTTTGAGCTTCCATCCAATATTTATTTCATTTCTGAAATTTGTAGGTAGATAATCACTGAAATCAAATTCATAGTCTGATTCGCTTCCAAAATTTTCTCTGGAAATAATTGTATTCGGACCCTTATATCCTTCAACCATTTCACCTGGATCTGTTGTTAAAACTGGTTCTCCATTTACAAATTCGAACCATGCGTTGCCTAAAGTTGTATTACTCCTGCTAAAGAAAATCTTACCATCTGATTTTCTGACACTTACTCGAGCTCCAGAATTATTATCATTTTCAAAGTACTTAACTAATTGAGAGGTCTGCCTGTCATAAACTGATAGGTACCACGGCAATTGTCCTATGCCACTGTAAATATATCTATCATCAGCTGCGATTGTATATACATATTGCAACCTCCTCGCTGTATAATCTGTGCTTCCTGCTGGTCCAAGGTCAAGATATTCATCAGTATAAGGGTTATAGCTACTTATCCAAGCTTTTGTAACTCCACCTAAGTAATAAATTCCATCTGGTCCTTCTGCAACGCTATAAACGTCGCGGTCATTGCTTGTAACTACAGTGCGTACATTCTCTGTTGCAAAGTCGTATTCAATGATGAAACCTTTATCTGCAGTAAACAAGTAGAGTCTATCTAAATCGATATTATATGCAGAAACAGAAGGTAGTCCCTTTACTGTGGTTTTAATTACAGCATTTTCACCAGTTGCTAAATTCAAAAGGCGATATTCTAGATCGTTTGTATAATGCCTTGCTCTAAAACTTAGAAGTAAATGTTGTTCACCATTCCTTGTAAAAAGATATTCTTTTCTTGATTCTGAAGATTGTAGTATCGAACCTACATTTACCGATGAAACTTGATAACTCATATCTTGGGCTAGAGTCTTTGACGGGTTAGAAAGAATAAACAGTTGCGAGGATGTTGCAAAAACCAACAGTAATAAAAACGTTTTTTTAATAATATTCATAGGCTTAGTTTGTGATTATTTTTCATCATAACTGCAAAAAAAACTTATTGCAATATTAATTCTAGATTGCAAAATAACCACTATCGTATTGTTTGTCACACACGGGATTATTTAGACTGCCGGCTTGAGTGACTGGATCACCGTCATTTTCGAAGAATACTCCCCTACACTCTCTACAATTTGCAGCCGAATATGTCGAACCGACGCTGCGTTGGTTGTACCTACAAAATTGCGAGGTTGGGGAAATCGCGCTTCCTGCACCTGCGTGGTTGATTAAGACTCTTTCGAAAGTATTACTTGCATCGATTCTTAAAAAGTTAATTGCAGTACTCTGTCCGTACATAAAGCCGATTTCACCTACTAGAGCTGCTATTTGGCAATTTTTTGCGCAATTTACTGTGTTGTTCTGAAAAGTTACGACTGAGTAGCCATCCGTTGGAGAGGAATTTAGATTATTTGTTGGTAAGCCGGCAAAAACTATCCCTGCTAGTGAAGCGTTGGAATAGTCAGATAGTTCGACACTATTTGCTAGCATATTATTGCCGGCAACTGTAACCTGACCTTTATAACCAGAATAAAGGTGAAGACCCACACCAGTATTTGCCGTAAATGTATTGTCTGTGATACTACTTGCGCCTCCAAGGTACTCGACTACTAATCCGTCACTCCTTAGGAATTCTTCTGTTTGCGCACTTGGGATATAGCCATTTTTATTGAATAGGTTATTACTAATTGTTGTATCTATGGCTGAGCGTAAAAGTACTGCCTTCCCTACCCCACCAGTAAATTCTAAACTTGAAACTACACACTCACGGCAATTTTCTACTTCAAGTAACATACCAAGATTCGAAGTCACTCCAGCAGGCGTAAGTAGTGGCAACCGTCCATCCAGACTCAGACTCAAAATACTTGCGCGGCTGGCGTTGTTCAGATTAACTAAAGCTCCTGAAACGCCATCACGGTAAAGTTTAGTATTTTCCCTACCACTTCCAACAATCGAGGTGAAATTCGGCAAAATAATTGCTCTATTTAATGCGAAGTTACCTGCTGCAAAATTTATCACGCAGTTTTTACTTGCGCTAGCGCTTACTAGACAGAAATTTATGCAGGTTGTGATGTTCTCGTTTAACTGAGCAACAGAAACTCCGGCGGAGCTTAAACTGCAACTGACTTCAGCAGTATTTATATTCAGAGGTTCAACAGTTGAAATAGTACCTGAAGTGAAACTTGTTGCTGGCTGCTCCCGACCCGACAGAAATAAAAGTAGTCCCAGCACAAGGACGATTAATAAGAAAATAAGCACCAGAAGTGCGTTTAACAACTTGCTGGTGCTTATCATTTTTTGGCAGTATTAAATTATTTTTATTTATTAAAGTTTATTTAGCTACTTTAATTTACTTATCTATTTATTTACTCGCTTGTTCTTCTGACCAATCACCGATAACTGGCAATTTCCACATTTCATTATTGTATGCTTTAACAGCACCGATAATCTGAACTACGATTGGTACAAAGTATAGTAACCAAGCACATAGTGCTCCAAAACCAAAAGTTACGAGCGTAATTACAAAATAAAGAACACTTACAATAACCCAACTTGCAATCGACCAAATAAGTGACTGCCAAGCGTGAAATTTAACGAATTTGTTGTCTTTGTCTATTACTAGAAAAATAATTGAACCAATAGGTGCAAATATCCAAGCTAAAAGTCCTGCAATATTTGGCTCTAAACCTGAACCAGTTGATTTATTTGTAACTGATGCTACTGCCTCTTTGACTTCATTTGATTCTGCCATTTTTGTTGTTTATTAATTTAATTAATTTTAAAATGAACGTATATCATATTCACACGTTCTGCTTGATTATACCCTTTGCTGATTTTAATTGGAAGATGGTGTTAATTTCTTCTGGTGTAGTGGTCTGCGATGGTGATTTATCGTGTCTAATAGCATTGATACGTGGGAAACGTAGCGAAAATGTTTTGCCTTGGTAGGACGCGGAGTGCGCTTTGCTCAAAGAAATTTCGTCCGCGTCAACCACGACAACTACCTTTGGCTCTACGATTACATCTGGGATTAATTCGCGGGCAATTTCGAAATTCCTGGGAACTTCTGTAACTATGAATTGGTCTAATTTCATTTTATATTCTGCCCATTCTTTTTCTTTGAGGCCACTGCCTACTTTTGCAATTGATTGGTAAGTATCGGTTTCGGGATTGTAGATTCCAACTAGAAATCCGCCCACACCGAATTTTGCTCTTGCACCTTTGCCTTTGTAATAGCCCATTATCACTGCGTCCACTGTATCTTTCATATCTGTGTAGGTATTTGCTTTAAGCTTGATCCAGTCGTAGCTTCTTGTTCCAGGTTTATAGAATGAATCTGGTGATTTGGCGATTATTCCTTCCAATCCTTTGTCCAGGTAATTTCTAAACATTGCTTCTAATTCAGTTGGGTCTGAGATCAGAGTTGTCTCTGCAATTTTAATTTGTTTATTTTCATCTGGAATGATGCTTCTGAGAAGCGCTAGCCTTTCGTCGAAACTGACGTTCATAAGGTCACGTCCATTTAGATAGATTATGTCGAAGGCAAAATATTTTACAGGTATGGCGCTTGAGATTTCAGCAATTCCATACTTACGCCTTCTTTGTGATGTTTCTTGAAATGGCAAGAATTCGCCCGTTTCGGGCGAAAAAGCAATCACCTCGCCGTCAAGAATCACGTCAACAACGCCTGAGCTTTCTGCTAGAGCTGTTATGGCATCTCCAATTTCGGGGAACATCGGCGTAAGTGGCTCCATGTTTCTGCTGAAAAGTTTGTATTTAGTATTAGTATTAGTGATTGCACCAGTAGTTATTTCTGCAGTGATATTCTCACCTTGGTTAGCTATTCCAGTTTCTGTCTCCGACTCACTTTGCTTAACTTCTCCAGTTTGCACAAACCCACTCATTTTAAAATGCAGTTGCAACCTTAACCCGTCGTATTTTGGTTGGATGTAGGTTTGGGTGTGTCTTTTTATAATTGCTTCAGCGTCACTTTCTCTTTCGACTAGCTCTGCTGCGAGTGGTATACCAAGTTCTATATTTATTTCACTCGCAG
The DNA here is from genome assembly GCA_041738875.1 of Candidatus Dojkabacteria bacterium. Lineage (GTDB taxonomy): Bacteria > Patescibacteriota > Dojkabacteria > CALFHW01 > CALFHW01 > JBGSOW01. Next base: position 33,510 of record JBGSOW010000044.1, on the reverse strand, counting down.
CAGCTCCATCTTTCACAACTGCTACAGCTAAACTACCTATATCTGCCCTCACTCCATAAGCTTGGTCTAATTCCTTGCGAATAGATTTATCACCCTTTAGCGCCCATGATATCGCGTCCAAAAGTGTCCTTTCGCTTACACCTAGGCGCAATTGCGACGCCGCAATCTTTGCAAAGTACCTAGCACTAAATTTAATTGCCTCTGCTTCTGAGCCCTCTCCTTCGTTTTCAACCAAACTCAAAAAAAATCTTTTAAACAGCTCCTTTTTCTCCTTACTACTTCCTTTACCTTCCTGACTTGCGATTTTTTGTAGAGATTTAAACACTTCTGCGACGCTTCTAATTGTATAACTATTTACATCATTTGCATCTTCCTTGAAGTCGAGTTCTAATTTATTTGAAGTATTTTTCTCATTTGATCTGATAATTTCAAGAGCGACTTTCTCAGCCACCAATCCTACATCTCCAAGTTCCGAATAAATTTCTTTAACATTTATATCTACTACTAATTCCTGCAATGCTGAGACAATAGATTTTGCTGAAAAATTTAACTCTAAAGGCTCAAAACTTCCTGCCACTCTACCTTGGATCATATATAACCCTGCAGAGATATCTTCCTTTGACAGGTTATTTATAAGTTCGGCAAGGAGCACTGTCATTTCTGTGCGAGATGAGGTGCTGGAAATTGTATCTAGGTATTTACTATAATCACTAAATTTCATACTTATTTTACTGTGATTTTAAATTAAAAATTACCTTACCTTCTCTAAATTCCACTTTTTCTACTTCATTTGGAAGTTTGTCATTTATTATCTCATTTATTTTGGCTTTTATTGCCTCTTTAACACCAAAGATACCTAGAGCATTATCTAATATGAAATTGTCAAAAGACACATCAGTTGCCTCAATTACCCTTTTCGTTTCAGGCATTTCACTATTTTCATCTAGTGCAATTTCTACGGGCGCAAGGCTGATAGAGATGTAACTTTCTCCAAATTCAGAACTCTTCAGATCTATATATTGGCTTACGTCGACTAGTTCAAGTAGCAAATCTCCAGTGAGGACGACTTCAGCTGTCATATCCGAGAATTTAACTGCCACATTTCTTTGGATATTTTCTTGGAATAAACCGATCACTTGCGCTTCGTTTAAAACCACTTTTGGCGAATCACTTCTTAGACCTTCTATTTTAGTTGTGAGTTCTGCTATGTCTAATCCTGAATGGTTTTCTAGATCTTCAGCCTTTTTAAAGTTGCCTGCTGTAAGCTTTTGCTCCAAAGACAATTGAGGTCTCAAAACACTGGGGTTTGCAAAGATGTAAGCTACAAAGATAAATGTCACAATTAATCCCAGAGCAATGACAAGGTAAATGAATTTTCTTAAGAGATTAATAACTTTCATTAAGTAATACTACCTCAATCAAAGCCTCTTTAACTAGTCAGCTGATTATTTTTTAATCAGAGTCTTTACTATATTTACTAGTTCACTATTTGTGAATTGGTTATCACTATTTTGCTCAGGTGATTGTGACTCAACCTTTGCAGGAGCTGCAGGTTCTGGTTGTACGGTCATAACAGGAACTGTCTTGATATCGCTAGCAGCCTCATATGGTACTAGCTTTGCAAACTTCTTACCATATCTTTCTATAACTATCTCTTCCCCTTGCATAAGTTTGGTGAAGTACTCATTTACTCTCAATTGGAAATCAGTTGCGCTTATCGTCATAGCAAAGTAATTAGTAAAATAATAAACATTATAGCAAACTTATTTGCGTATCATAAATCACTTTTGTGGATATGTGGACAAGTTTTACAAGTATATATTTAATAGTCTACGTCTTTAATATTAGCTCCTGCATTTCATACCAGTTCATCCCAATTTCAATACTTACCGTTAATGGCACGTCTAGTTTCACTGCATTATACATAATGTCTTTTATTTCTGTCGCAACTTTTTCTAAGTCTTTACTATTCATATTTTCTGGGACAGAGAGAACTAGTTCGTCGTGAACCTGCAGGTGCATGCGGATGTCCAATTTGGCTACCTCTGGCATATCTAGATAATCTTGTACTTTTATCATCGCCAGTTTCATGACATCCGCCGCACTGCCTTGCAGTGGGAAATTCAAAAGTTCACGCTCTAGACCTGCTTTAAGCCTTGGATTTGCTTGTTTATATGTTTCCGTGCCTCTTCTTCGTCCTAAAATAGTATAAACTGCACCCTCATTTACTGCAGTTTCTTTGATACTAGTAAAATATTTTTGTATTTTAGGAAAATTAGTAAAAAACGATTTAATAAACTCAGCAGCTTGTTTCTGCTCAATTTTCAATCTATCGGCAAGACCGAAAGCAGAAATACCATAAACAACGCCGAAGTTAACTGTTTTTCCTATACGTCGGTCTTCTTTGTTAACTTCGGCAATACTTTTACCCAAAACTTTCGCAGCAGTAACGCTATGTATATCCTCACCTTTTCTAAATGTCTCGATTAACGCGTCTTCTTTACTCAAATGTGCAAGTAGCCTTAGTTCCTGCTGCGAATAATCAAAAGAGATTAATTTTCGACCGTTTCCTGCTGTAAAAGATCTACGCAGTCTATTGCCCAGTTCGCTACTAATCGGTATATTTTGCAAATTTGGATTTGTCGAGGATAAACGCCCTGTTGCTGCAACCGCTTGATTGTATGTGGTGTGTATTTTACCTTCGCTCGTTATATGCTCGCGAAGCCCAACAGTATATGTGGAGATTAATTTCGCCAACTCTCTAAATTCGAGAATTGCAGCCACAACGCCGACTCCAGAAAAATTACCGAGTGTGCGTTCATCTGTGGAAAAACCGCCCGATTTTGTCTTTTTTATCGGGAAAGCTACGCTGTCTTGTATATTTAATTTACCAAAAAGAATATCTCCTACTTGTTTAGGCGAATTGATATTGAACTCCTCACCTGCTTCTTCGTAGATATATTTTCTCAAATCCTCAAGTTTGATTTTTAATTCGACTTCTTGCCTTTTCAGTTCACTAGCATCCACGCTAATCCCCTCGCTCTCCATGTTATAGATAACTGGTAGAACTGGCAGTTCAATTTCATAGTAAAGCGTATCAAGATCACGTTTGTATGCACTTAATAACTCATCCACCTGCTGGCCTGCAAGTTCAACTGCAGAATCATCGAGTACTACATCTAAACTTACTTCAGTATCCAGCAGATCAATCTGTGCATCTATTTTGGGGATCTCTACTTCTCTTTCAAGAGCAAGTTTATCTGTCTCTTGAAGCTCCAATTTAAGTTGATTAAGTGCCGATCTCTCTCCTGCAGCAAGAACGTAAGCTGCGAGTTGCACGTCGAATAAGTTTTTAGGATTATCTAGGGGGATGTCTAAACCAATAGACTTACCCAGATGTTTTTCCAGCTTCAGATCAAAGCCTACTAATAACACCCCGCTAGACGCGTGGTTAAATATCTCTTGGATTTTCTGCAGATTCGCCTTTAAATATTTATTACTAAAATAGTAAAAACGCCTATTAGCGCTCTCCTCCCGCGAATCTGCAGAATTAGTCTCAAGCCCCAGAGACAATCCATAGACTTTATACTGATGCTTTGGATTTACGCTAGCTACGAATTTGACCGCGAGTTTAAGCTGGCTCTTGTGAGACGCGTCGAAATGTTTTGCGAAAACTTCGACGCCCGGGTCTGAAGTGACATTAATCTCGCTTTTCGTTTTTTTATTTATAACCTCTTTTGCACTTGCATCTACTTTTGAACCTGAATTTAAGCTAGGGTCTGCCTTTATGCCACTAGATTTATCTTCTTTTGAGTTATTTTTTGTAGCATTCTCTAATTCTTGTAGGGAAAACGCACTCACCAACTTATTAATCCGTGGAAGGAGTGATTTGAATTGGTAGTCGCTAAAAACAGCTCGGATTTTATCCGCGTGGAAATTATCAGCGCGGGCCTGATCAACATCGAAATCAAGCCCCGCGTCACTAATAATCGTAGCCAAATATTTACTTAAAACCGCCGATTCTCTTCCAGCCAAAAGCTTTTCTTTATATTTTTTAAAAGGCGAAGTAAGCCAAACGTCACTTGCGCCCGCGCTATCCAAACTTCCATAAATTTCGTCGATGCCTCCAAATCTAGTTATTAACTCTATCGCTCCTTTTTTCCCGATCCCTCGAACTCCAGGAATATTGTCCGATTGATCTCCTAGAAGAGCTTTGAAATCCGTCACCTGAGCAGCTGTAATCCCTAGCTTCTCAACAACAGACGCCTCATCATATATCTTCCCACCAGAGAAATTAAATCCAGACAGATATACACTTATCTTCTTTTTGTCATCAACCAGCTGCAATAAATCCTGGTCTCCCGACACAACCATGCGGTTATATTCTTTATACTTCCCTGAAGCAGCCAAACTTCCCAAAATGTCGTCTGCTTCCAACCCCCCGACCTCGATAATTGGTATATTAAAACTATCCAAAACGACCTTAACCATGGCAAATTGTGGGATTAATTCACTCGCAATTGGTTTACGTGTCGCTTTATATTCCTTGTATTTTTCATGCCTAAAGGTTGGTTTCGGGCTGTCAAATGCACACACGACAAAATCTGGTTTAAATCTAGTAAAAATATCAAACAAAAGAGCGCTAAATCCATAAACCGCATTTGTATGCTGTCCATTCTTGTCTGTAAGTGTGGTTGGATATGCGTGGAACGCGCGGTGGATGAGTGCATTCGCATCAATCAACAAAATCAATTTCTCCATATTGTCTGGAATAATGTTATATCATAATTTATTCTTACCCTATTCTAACAGAGACTACTACCCATTTATCGATAATATATCTATACTGGTAATATGCATTTTGAAATATATGAAAATAACTAAGCGAAGCTAAAAATAGATATTAAACAACTACACAATAAATGGTAAATAGGTATTTATACAAAAAATTACAAAGCGAGCTTGCGAACGATAAAATTCTGCTCCTTATCGGACCTAGACAGTCTGGGAAAACAACTTTGCTTAAATTAATTGCAAGTGAACTTGAGGATATAGGCGAAGAAGTATTTTTCTATAATTTTGACAGAACCGCAGATCTAGATTTCTTTTCTAGACAACAAAAAGTCGAAGCGTTTTTGAAGATTAGATCATTAAAAAAAAGGCTCTATATCTTTATCGATGAAGTGCAGCGTAAGAAAAACGCCGGTACATTTTTCAAATATTTTTATGACGCAGGCGTCAATGTAAAATTCATATTCTCAGGCTCGTCCTCTATTGAGATTACGAATAGTTTTGGTGACGCGCTGACTGGAAGGAAGCGCGTATTCAACCTACTCCCGTTGTCCGCAAACGAAATTCTCGAATACACGCTTGCAGGCGAATACCAATACGCGAAAGAAGGTGAACCTTTGGCACTAAGCAAAGTGAAAGAAAGTTTGGAAGATTTATTAATCTGGGGAGGCTATCCTGAAGTTACAAGTGAGGAAATGTTGCATGGTGGAAAAATGCTACATAGCGGGAAAATGGGCATGCAAGGAGTCACAGGTAACCTGCGCCCGCAGGCCTCAGAAACTGGAAGTATGACATCTAACACTTCAAATTCTCCAACAAACCAAGATCCCGCGTATAACCGGAAACTTCAGGCACTAGGCGAACTCTATGAAAGTTATGTACAGAAAGACGTAAAAGACCTTTTGAATGTGAAAAACATCAGTGGCTTTAACCAATTGGTTAAAATAATTGCCTATAATTGCGGCGAAAATATCACAACCGAAGAGATTGTAAGACAAACGGGTTTGCACGCAAAAACTGTCAATAATTACCTGGACATACTAACTGGCACAATGATAATCGGTACAACAGAAAATTATAATCCAGATTCTTTGCGTCTGCCTAAAGCCAAAAGATACTATTTCCTCGATAACGGCATGCGCAATTACGCTCTTGGTCAATTAAATTCAGGCTTTAGGCCAGATACTAAAGTACTTGCTCGCAACACTATATTTTCAGAAATACAGAAGCTGCTAAATGCGTTTAGCAGCTCGCAGAACACAGAAGTTTATCATTACCAGACCTATGCAGATAATTTCATCGATTTCATCCTTAAAGACCGCTCTCAGGGCAAAATTACCCCAATATACATAACCTACCCCATTGATACAATTAAATTGGGTAAAGGCTTTGCAGAATTTATCGAGCTGTTTAAAGATAACGAAAACATAGAGAAAATCATCGTCTGCACTGAAAGTTTGGAGAATCCCGAAACGTCTGAAGATATACGCCAAGACAAAGGTATCGAAATCAATTATCTCCCTCTCGAGCAGCTTATACTAAAGCTCCCAGAGTTAGTCTAGATTCGTAATTGCAAACCTATACACCTTAATACCTTTCAGACACCCTATTTTTCAGCTATAGCTCCTTTAGCTTTTTTGATTTTGGAGAAGAAGTCCAAAAACACATCAGCTTCAATCACTTCATCTTTCAGCAATTTCTCTGCGATTTCGTCGAGTACTTTGCGGTTCTCAACTATGATTTTTTTAGCTGCTTCGTAGGCTTCATTGATTATACTTCTTACCTCATCGTCAATAATCTCAGCAGTCGCCTCAGAATAATTTTTATTGCTATAGCCATAGCCCATTACAGATTCTTCATCGGTGTCTCCGTAACGAACAAGACCCAACTTTTTACTCATACCAAATCTCTTTACCATTTGACGTGCAATTCCAGTTGCTCTTTCAATGTCGTTTGAAGCGCCAGTTGTGACATCATTAAAAATCGTTTCTTCTGCGATAAATCCAGCTAATAATGATTTAATCTTCGAAATCATTTTGGTTTTAGTCATTTGCAACTGATCTGTTTCAGGTAAAGGCATTGTGTAACCAAGCGCCATTCCACGAGAAAGTATCGTTATGCGGTAAACTGGATCGCTCTGCGGGGTCATTTTCATAACCAAAGCGTGAGCTGCTTCATGATAGGCAGTCATCTTTAGCTCTTCTTTAGAACGCTTTCTCCTACGAATTGGGCCAGTTTGAACTTTTGTTGCTGCCTCTTCAATATCTGCCATTGTAAGTTCCTTGCGGTTCTCTTTGGCAACTATAATTGCAGCTTCATTCAACATATTTGCAAGGTCAGCTCCTGAAAATCCGACAGTTCTCTTTGCAACTTGAAGTAGATCAACTTCGCTTGCAAGTGGCTTATTTTTTGCGTGAATTGTTAGAATCGCTTTTCTACCCTCGATATCAGGCTGATCCAATACAACTTTCCTATCAAATCTACCAGGTCTCAAAAGCGCTGGATCCAAAACGTCTGGCCTGTTTGTTGCTGCAATTACAATTACGTTATCGCGCGATTCAAAACCGTCCATTTCCACCAGAATTTGGTTTAGTGTCTGCTCTGTCGAGCTGGATTGAATAGTCGTACCACGTTTTCTTCCAACTGCATCAATCTCATCGATGAATATCAAAGCAGGTGAAGCTTTCTTGGCTTTGTCAAAAAGATCGCGAACTCTAGAAGCTCCTGCACCTACAAGCATTTCTTCAAATTCAGAGCCAGATGTATGGAAAAACGGAACTCCAGCTTCACCTGCAATCGCTCTTGCAAGTAATGTTTTTCCTGTCCCAGGTTCTCCAACCATAAGTACTCCTCTTGGGATTTTTGCACCAATTTTGATATATTTCTGCGGATGCTTTAAGAAATCAACAACTTCTTGTAGTTCTTGTTTCGCTTCATTAACTCCAGCAACATCTTTAAAAGTAATATTCATTTTCTGTCCAAAGAACATTCTTGCTTTGGATTGTCCAAATTTCATCAGTCCACCGCTTGAGCCATTCATGCTTCTTATCAAGAAGAACCCAGTAGCTAAAAGCCCTGCAATAAGTATCAGATTTATCACGCTTGCAAAATCAATTTGGCTGATCGGAAGAGCTCTAATTCTTACATTTGGATTTGCTAAATCTATGCCATTTCCCTCTAGAAGTCTTGTGAAATCGTTGGTAACTGAACCAAAACCTACATAATTCTGAGCTAAATTGATTTCATTTACTCTTGCGAAGTAACCCGTTTCAGTTTGCCATACCTTTGTGTAGCGATCGTTTCCAATAGCTAACTGGAAGTCAGTTGGCGTAACTATTGTTGCTGCGTATCTCAAAATACTTACCTCAACTGGCAAAGAAGCAACGTCCAAATTATTTGCACGTAATTCTGCATTCAAGCTCATTTCGGTAATATCTGGAATCAACCAATCTGTAGCACCCTGCCACTCAACTACAACTCCGCTATCTAAAATATAAATTTCACTTATTTCGCCCCTTGTCCCACCATCGCGCAACTGCGCAATAATTTCACTGATGCTACTAGCTGGTTTCAATACATTGATAAGGTCTTGGATAGTCTTTTGCTCGAAACTTCCTCTATCTATGTATTCTTGATTACCAGTATTGAAATTGATTTCTGCTACCTCGGCAGGCCTCGAAGTGCTGGTTGAAAGATTATCCTGTGTCTCAGTACTTAAAACTTCAACATATTTCTCCCTTCCTACTGCGTTGCCGTCGTTGCGTATATCGACACTTGAATACTTATTTTGTTCGATATTTCTAAGAAATTGGTCAATACTAACTTCTACTCCCAGTGATGGTTGATTGTATGAATTTAACAGAATTAACCCTGCGAAAAACGTTACGCCAATAAAAATTAGGTTAGTAAGAGATAATTTCACAACACGTGTTTTCACTCGGTTTGCAGCATTAGTTGCATTTGGAATCTTGATACCCTTCTTTGGATTTGTTTCAGCCATAATATTTTTTTCAAAGTTAATTCAAATATATTACCTTTTTCTTCGCATGCACGCTTGAATTACACTACCAAGGGAGAGATTCGAACTCTCGACCTTCGGTTTATGAATCCGATGCTCTAACCACCTGAGCTACCTTGGTGCAAAAAGTAATCTCAACAGCAATAAGACTGTTTTATTGATTATACTATAGGAAACAAAATTCTTACGAAATTTACTAGTTTTCGGTACTAAATCTCCTAAATCGATTATCTACACTAAATTCTGTTATCAATAATATCTAAAAACTCTTCTATACTTATTCCTAATGCCCGAAGATTAGTGCGAATATGTAATTCAGGCACATCCTTTGAATTTGTTATAATTATAGGCCTCTTCAATCCAGATCTATCGTATACATCATGATCACCTTTTGTTCTTTTATAGAAGCAACCGATATAAATTAAGAATTTCACGAAAGTTTTTCTCTTTACAGATCTCAACTTAGGCATGTAGGTTGAAAGATACAGGTTGCAGTGAAGATTCAACCATCATTGGAGGTAAATATTGGGATTTCCTCACATCTACCTGCCAGCCTAGACTCTCTAGTTCTTTTACTAACGTACCTTTCTCAAAAGTTTCCTCGAAAAATATCTCGACAGCTTCGGAAAATCTCTTCTTCGCTAGGTCGGAAGTTTCCCCATAGCTAGAAAAGTCTAAAGCATGTGAATAACATACATAATACTCGCCTTGTTTAATAACAATAATTTGAAGATTATCTATTTGTATATTGATTTCTTTCCTTTTCATAGTAAGCCAATTATAACATTTTAATATAGTTTACTATACACTTTGGAAGGTCAGGAGGAGCAAACTACCTTAGATTCAAAAGGGCGCGGAAACCATCTAAATCAATTGTATATGGCTCGCGGCCTGGTGAAGTAATAGTTGGCCCAACCATGGGACCAAAAACACAAACATGCTTTCCCTCAGGAGTCGGAACCTCGACCTTTATAAGTGTCAAAAGACCAGAACCATCGAATAGTTCTAGAGATTGAGACTGGAATAGCGCTTCGAGTAAATCAAAAAACCGCTCAGTCGTGTCAGGAGGATTTGTTCTATCTCCACTACAACTAACTACAGTAATTTCGAGTTGGACACCAGTATTCAATACATCTTCAATTGATTGAGCTTGATTGGCTTCATTAATTTCACTAAGAGGAACTCCTGTGCGCAATTGATATAGTGCAATCGAGCTATTTGCGAATGATCCTCCAATCCCAGGATATCTCTGCTCTCCAGTGCTGCGCACAGTATCAAGAATATCGTTTAGTGGGCTACTTAGGATAATTTCAAATTCCTTTTCTGAGTTTTGATCTAAAAATCCTAATAGAGCTGGATCACGTAGTGCAGAGATTAATGCATTTGCTCCCATTGATTCGGCATAAATTATGACCCTATTGCTCTCTTGAAGTAGTTCCTGTATTTGCCTAGATGTGAAATCTGCTTGTCTTGCAAGCCCCCATTCGTTGAAGTCTAACTCTAAGCCATCTCCCCTCGTATTGGGATCAACTGTATTACCAGGAAGATCTAATATTCTAACCTCGCTTGCGCCTTGTTCTAAAATCGTTTGAGCAACCTCCAAATAATTAGTTGTATTTGGTGAAACTCTATGCCCACCTATTACGAGCCCTACGACTTCAGGGTCTGCGTCCGCAGTATCTATGGGCAAGACAGAGATATACCCATCATGAAAAGTTACATTCGGATATGCACCTTCTTCGAAGGTAATTGAATTCGTTCGCGGGTCGTTCCTCATAAGTTCTTGCGTCCCAACCAAAGTGCCACCAATACCGACAGCACCCGCAACCAATAGCACGCCCGCGACAAAAACCATCACGCCTTTAATCAATCTAGGCCTTAAAGTACCGTTACCTTCTACCTCCTTTTGCTGATCTGGATATTCTCGTTGCACTGATTGCTCAATCCCCATCTGAACGAATTGATTATTTTATAATATTCTGAAAAATTATATCAGATTATAAATACCATCGATTACGCTAGTGTAATTTCATATTGGGTCGGTGCCCCCATTTTTGTGGGTGATCTTTTGTGAAATTTAATGCTTGATGGTGGCGGGGGTTGGATTCGAACCTTGCAAATCAATGTCTGGATGTAGTATATTCACATCTGTGAAACAAATAGAAGTATTGCCAATATATAAACCTCAATCAGATAAATCGTCTAAAGAACTTCATATTATAGAACTCGCTCCTCAGACCAAAGGAAGAATCGAACAAGTAAATCTATTAACAGAAGAGATCAGTCTTTTAACACTAGAAGATCGAGTATATTATGAAACACTAGTAGAAAGGCTGACTTACATATTCTACTCGATGTCCCGAGGTAGACATTCTGGGAAATTAGCTGAGCGTTTATCTCTTATCAATAAGATATCCCTACAAGTATATGCCAATCAATCAATAAAAGCCACTGCAGCTGAAATCGAGACTACTTATTTAAACATAGAAACGTACGTTGATAATAGACTTGTAATCGGATCGGTAGCATTAAATATTATTCGATCAAATCTACAATCCGCTGAAGAAACATCGCCATACGATAGACTACCTTCAATTAAGAATTTAGATCCATCTCTTCTGTACCAGCTCAACCATAAGCAAAGAATCGTTCTAGACGCGTTAGCTGAGAGAGTAGAATTAACGAGGGAGGCATCTCGATTTTTAGATATAATAGGTAGAGATCGTAAAACAGATGGATACAATCATGTTAGATTTCCATTTCGCGTATTCGAAGGTTATGGTACTCTTGAGATTATTGCTGATCAATATGAGGAAATCTTAAATGGCCCAGATGCACCGTACGAAATTTCATTTAATGGGTATAGGAAGGTTCTAATTGAATATAATAATTCTATCCGGAGACTTTTAGTCCATAGAAAGGTAGAATCCCTAACTTCATCATCACGAGTCATTGCTGCATATAATATACTACTTAACGATGGTGAACCAATCCCTAAACTTGGTAGCTTACTAACCCCAGCTAGATCAGACACGGTCATATGTCATCTTAGGAATTCAATTAGAGAACTTTTAAACAACCATGCTGATGATGATGCAGTAAGAACTGTATTGATTTTTGGGCAAGAAAGTACACACAACTTATCTGAAGAGGAGAAAAATGTATTTATCGAAGATTTCATTTATAAAATTCTAAAATCTTATGCTATACAGCCTGATACATTTATTAGAGACTATACTAGCCAGCTGGGTAGTGACCTTCCGAGCTATGATATTGGCGGTATAACAAGTGCACTCTCGCTAATCGTGAAATTTATATTTATGAAAATAGGAAACCATAGAGCCAATATTGATTCTCATATAAGATTATTTACAGCAGGTTATAGTGAACAAAGATTTCTAATTAATAGTTTGAGGAATTTTTAAATGTGGCGGGGGTTGGATTCGAACCAACGGCCTTCAGGTTATGAGCCTGACGAGCTACCACTGCTCTACCCCGCGATCAGTGGAATAATTAAAACAACATATCGATCCTATTGATAGATACATTAAAGATATTATACTACCATTTATAGTTACTACCAAACCAAAGCCACATGACGCCAAAAAACTAGCGCTATATTCTCAAACCGCCTAAAACCAAATTAACAGTAAAATCCCACCAATATTTGCTATCATTGCGCTTAACAGGATCTACCTCCACTTGTTCAAAACTAAAATCATCACGTGTCGCGCCGTCAATAATATAAATCTCTTCTCCGTCTCTAGCTAAGTTCAAAGAATCATACGCATAGCGCTTGCGGTACTCTAGAGAAGAATAATACTCCAGATCCTGCTCGAGTTTGGCACTTTCAGCCTTCGCAAGCAAAAGTCTCTGGTTTTCAGTTTCCAAAACAGCATAGCTCACTCTTGCCCTTGAAATATTTAAAGAAATGTTGACCCCAACCCCAGTCACAATTCCAACTAGAACTACAAAAAGCAAAACCTTACCTAGTGAGAATCCTTGTTCTAGAAGCTTCTCGTAAACTCGAAGCGAGTTGCGAAATATACTAATTTTTTCTAACCTACGTATGTCCATTTTTCTAGATATATGCCAAGTATCTTATAGTAATTGCAATCCTTCCATTAAAATGTTAGAATCACACTTACATATTAACAGGTCTCTGCCTAGAAGACTTACAGCCTTTCTATATATTTGTATGGTCGTATGGCTTTGTCTATATTATAAATTAATAATTAATTAAACAGTTAATAAAAAAATGATATTAGTGGATGCAGTTGAAAATTTTATTCGGTTTTTGAAGAGCGAGAAAAAGTCTCAATCCACAATCACTGCATACAGTAACGACCTTGACCAACTTAGTAAATTTACAGGTGAGGTTAATTGTAAGTATCTGAATGTAAAGCACCTTGAGGATTTTTTGGCGTCTCTGGTGGAGAAAGATTATTCGAATAAAACAATTTCGCGAAAACTCAATAGTATTAAATCATTTACAAGGTATCTAACCTCGCAGAAATTGATCAAAGCAGACATCAGTAAAGATATACCCTACCCTGAGACTAAACTAAAACTTCCAAGATTTTTGGATGAGGCCGAATACAGAAGGTTAAGGGATCACGCAAAATCAAACGTGCGCTTGCACGCGATTATCGAACTTATGCTGCAAACGGGTATGCGAATTAGTGAAGTTTCTAGACTGAAAATTGAAAATATTCATCTTGAATCAAATCCAGGTCAGATACTAATTCGCGAATACGCAAGCAACCCAATGAGAGTTATCGACCTTACACCAGTTGCAAAAGAATGTATGGAAAAATATCTTTCTACTCGTGGGACTGTAAAAAACGACAAAGGTTACGTTTTTAATACAAGAAACGGCAGTAGCATGTTAATCCGTAACATAAGATCCGCATTGAACCGCATCTTCCGCAAAGCAAAAGTGACTAAGGCGACAGTAAACGACCTTCGCAACACATTTATTGTTCATCAGTTGGAATCCGGAGTCGGTATCACCAAAGTCGCCCAAATCGTTGGCCACAAACGCATATCTTCAACCGAGAACTACCTTCCACTCCTCAAAAGGAAAAAACTGGGCAGAAAAACAAAACTTACCGAACTTTAGAGTTAAAAAGAAAAAATTGGGAACCGGAGATTTTATCCCCGATTCCCAACCTCAAATACCCTAAATAAATGGTAAATTACTAGTACTAAAATATTAGCTTTTAAATGCTTAATCTACATCTGAAACAGATATTGTCACACCGATTGTGCCCTCGATATCGCTAAAACTCATGCTTAATCTTGCTTCATCTTTTGTGTAACCCTGGATAAAGAATCCTCCAAATTCGGAATCAGACTCTAATTCCCAACCTGCATCTGCAAGTTCATCTCGGTAGTAACCAACTACGTCGTTGATATCTGCCCCGCTAACGCTCAAAATCACTGAATAATCAAAACCTTCCCCATTTGAAGATCTATTTCTGAATGAAGAAGTAATTTTAGATCCTTCATAAATCGGAACATCGTTTGGGAAGCCCTGTGGCAGAGTTGCATTTCCTCTGATACCAAGGTTGATATCTGCATCTTCACCGATACTATTCTCAACTTCTCTTTCAATCGTTTCGTATATTGTGTTCTCGATAATATTATCGCTGTATCTGGTTAAAGAAGTATTTGCAGCCTGTGAAGCAACAAATCCAACACCGATACAACACAAACATATGAAGAATACAACGACAACCGCAATAATTAAACCAGTATTTGATTTGCCTTTCTTTACATTGACTTCAACATTACTTCCAGTAGCGCCGTTATCGCCAGCAGTTTCAATAACCACACTCTCTACCTCTGTACTACCTTCTGTACCAGCATCTTTATTAATTGAAACCTCAGTTTTTGAGGAATTTTTCTTTTCGTTATCCATTATTATTATTTAAAAATTAATATATTTTTACAAAATTTTAACTTTATCTTTAGTATTAATCTTATCTATTCCTTTAATTATTATTTATGAGGCGATGTATGCATCGATAAACCTTTGTAGACCATCTTCCCCTTCTGTAACTGTCTCAAAAACGATAACTTTTTCATCGCTAATTCTTTCTAGGAAGTAAAAAGCTCTGTCGCCGCATCTACCTTTGTATTCACGAATATTTAAATTAACAACATTTGTCTGCACTCTATTATTACAACTGGCATTATCTATTCTTTCAACTAGATCTTCTGGACCAAGGATTGCTTCTCCTGTTTGTACAAGGATGAAGTTATTTGAATCAGTTCTGGATGATTGGCTAGAAGTCGCACTAGCGTAGAATTTGGTTTCAATTCCTGAGTCGCTAGCAACGTTAAATTCATCGCCACTAATTTCTCTATAACCTCCGAAATCCCCCAATGTAGATAAATATCTTGCTTGCATTTTTGAAACTGGTACGTCATTTGTCGGCCCTGCATTTGCTACCAAAATAGCACTTCCGCCGATTACTGCTGCTACGATACAACAACAAACTACTACTATTCCTATAACTATGATTACTACTTTTTTCATTCTGCTAATAATGTTTAAATTATAGGAAATGATAACATATGAGAGTTTTGTTGCAACCTTGGGTATTTAGATTACCTAAAGTCAGTCTAGAGGATCATTTATTTTGGGAATTACAAAAGTTACAGATGTTTGTCTAAAATTGTCTTTCCCGCCACTTGCGTCACTCGTATTCTCTTGTACAAGTATATTTCGATTTGCAACTTTATATTCCGGTCCGCTAAATATTGAGCTAATTTCAGATACATAATCCTCACCCCATACTCTAGGATCAAAGTCACTCATTTCTTCAGCCATATTTATTGCACTTTCAAGATCGGTTGCTGTATATGCCATGATTAACCTTACTTGCCTTAGAAATAAAACTTTTCTTGCTTCTTGGATTTTGCTGTATCTTTCGTAATCTTCACTTGCAGTATCCTCTGGAATGGCTGAATGGAACAGTTTATGAATCTCCTTGATAACATCTACACATCCTACCCCTTTGTCAAAAGTTAGAAAAATATCTTCACGATGTATAATCGTAAAATTTTTTGTTGCAGCTTTAAAGATATCAAGCACAGCTTGATATTCTTCAGGCGTTGCATCTAAAACCTTATACATATTGTTCATAAAATTCTCAAGATCTGACTCTGGAATGAACTTAGTGATGGGAAAATTTCTATTGTAATGACCAACTTTTGAAGGGTTAAAGAATTGTTTATAAGGTGATTTATATTTTAGACCATCCTGTGCTATTACCCTGACTGCATCTTCAGAAGTATTTAATCCATCAGCTGGGCTATAGCCAATTGCGCCTAGCATAGCATGTAAAGCATCATGGTCTATTACATAGGCTCTTTTTACTAAATCTTGGCTTGGATTAATTCTGTCCGTATAACCATATTGCACTAGAATCTCATTCAGCGCCAAAATATATGGGACTAT
Source organism: Candidatus Dojkabacteria bacterium (assembly GCA_041738875.1). Taxonomy (GTDB): domain Bacteria; phylum Patescibacteriota; class Dojkabacteria; order CALFHW01; family CALFHW01; genus JBGSOW01. The sequence continues at coordinate 17,233 of JBGSOW010000044.1, read as the reverse complement.
TGCATAATCATGATGACTAAAATACGGATCAGTAGATCTAAGGTCAGAAATAGGCAACAAACTAGTATCAGTGGCATCTATCACATGAGGACTAATCGGGTATGTAAAAGTTGGAGGTAGTAGTTCCCTTGGATCATTTGGAAAATTGGATGGGGATATGATTGTTTGTTCCAAGCGAAGATCTACTGGTATCCTTTCACCTTCCCAAGAAAACCCTGTTGTTTCAAATTGACCATTTATCATCATGGTACGTTCAGTAGTGCATCAATTAGGTGCTCGGAATGCCCAGAAACCTAGACCTTCATCACTCAAATTATATAAATATACAGTATGTTCATAACCTTCTATATCAAGAAATAACTGCTTTTCTGAGTATTCTTCACTTTCATGAACTAATCTAACCTTGAAAGTGCCATCAGGTGGGGCAATCTCACGGGGCATTAATTTTCTATTTGCCCATTTAATCAATTCATCGTCATCAATTAATCCATCGCTATATATACCAGCGAAATGTGAATATCCTAGACCAAGTCTTATATCCAAAACACTCCCTATATTTTCAACTGAGAAATCGATGAAGTCAGTAAGTTTAGACGAGCCTAGGATATCGCCCAGACTAGAACTTACTGGACGCATTTCTAATCCATCAAGTTTGGACCCATCACCATATACCCTCACCAATACACCGTCAATTTTGTCATAATCTTTATGCAATACAAGTGCGTCTTGCCTATTATATATTTCAATAAGCACAGTGTTTACTGTATCCCATATTGCTCCCACTCCTTCGGGAAAAATACCCGAGTTAATAACATCAGTCAATAGAGCGGCATAATATCTTATACCTAGACCATAGCGTTGATCTAATGGAATATTCCTATCATCCTCATTGCCAATACCCATAGAATAAAGCTGTGAATTTAGTTCAATATCGTCATTATATCATCTTGTGTTTCACCCTGTATTCAACCCGCATTCACCTGCAGAATCCATTTTGAATCATCAATATATTTCTATAAGTTATGTAAAAGCATATCTAATAGAAACGAGATGCCTAGATTCCGGTGTAAAGTTTAAACCTTAAAGTTCAATGGTATTCAGAATGTTGGGATTGGAGTAATTTCGATACGTATAGCCTAGTAGATAAATCTTTCAGGTTCCTCTTGGTATGTCATAGAATCTACCTTATACACATACCTTTGAACCTTCTCTCCATCTATATATTTATAGCGACTTATGTAACCTAGCTCGTAGTTGCCATTAAATCCAACTTGCTGTGAGTATTTGCCGGTAATGTCTTCACTTTCATACTCTAATACATAATATGTCTCATCACCGATTATCCTCTCTCCTATATATCTCACACTACTATCTTCTTGCAATGCAGATATATGATCGCGGGCTTTTCCACTTATTTCGTCTGGAAGATTTGGAGTCAAAAATAATTGGTATAGTTTATCATCCGCAATACTGCTATTTAGCTCAGGATTTCCAGCAAGAACCTCATCGAAGCCCGCGAGTTCGGCGCGATTTTGGAAAGTGGTCATATCTGACACTTGATATATAGGAGAGTACTGTCCATCTAGTAAAACTAAAGCAGGAATATTGCTGATAAAAGTCTTTCCAAAACACTCAATCACAACGCGAGCGCCGTCATTTAAGCTACAACTATCCATATTGTTTAAATCTATTCCACCTGAAACTGCATCTAACCTTGTACGCGACGTAAATGGCATATTCGCATTCATCAGAGAAAGTTCTTCATTTGTACAGTCTTGGCATTGCATAAACATAGGATAGTTTTCACTTGCGTAATACATCTTCTCTTGATCAGCAAATACGCCTGCATCTTTCCTAAGATAGTCACTCTCTGGTGATAACGTTCCTATTTTAGATGCATAAATTGTTTTGCCGTTACCTCTATCAATTATCTGAATTTGTGTGAAAAATTCCTCTTCAGCTTCGGCACTGTTATTTCCCTGCAGCAAAGATATGTAACTAACCCTATACTCTCTCAATTCACCAATTGAAGAAAATATATCAATATCATAGTCTAACTTTCGATATTTTCCCTTTTGCAACTTTTCATCCTCTACACTTTGCGCTTTGACCAGTAATTGCTCTTTTGTATTTACTTTAATTACTTCACTTGGGCCAGCAGGATCTGTATTCAGATCTATTCCTAAGCCAAGATTCGTAACTAATAAAAGTAATATAACCAATAGAGCGAATAATCCAGCGACTAATCTTTTTGCAAATAGTATTTCCAGGATTGAGTTTTTAGTATTCTTAGTAGCTTCAGAACTCTTGTTGTATCCACGAAGTAGATCACGTCTGAGGTTCTCTCTATGAGTTTTCAAATCAGGATTTACAAGTTGAATATCTGCAAACAGATCAACCTCTCCTTGAGTTGAAATTCTGTCGTTTTGTTTATTTTTATTATTCATGACGAAATTTATTAGATTATTAATTACAATAATGTATATCTAGTACTACTGTTGCAATAGTCTTTTTAGTTTATTCACAGCCCTGCTTACTTGCGAACGAATTGTGGCATTTTTATTACCTGTAACCTTGGATATTTGTTCATAACTCAAACCTTCAAAAAAGTGCAAATGGATAACTTCTTGGTCTGATGTATCCATTTTAGAAATCTGCTTTAGAATAGACCGTAAGTTTCCAGCCCGATCATACTCTTTCTCGAACTCTTCGAGTTCAGAAGTTTCCTCTGGTTGATTTAAAAAGTACACTTCTTCAACACTGATATATTTCTTTGAGTTCTTTCTCAACGACTCCCGGAACAAATTTACAGCGATTTTATATATCCACGAAGTGAAACCGCCTTTGTATTTAAAATTAAATTTAGGTAAATTCTTCATAACCCTGAAAAAACACTCCGAGGTGAAATCTTTTGCAGAATTAATATCCAACGTTTTACGATAGAAAAAGTTGAGTATGTATGAATAATATTCCTCAAAAATATCTCCAAACGCACCCGCATCTGTCTTAGCAAGGTTAATTTGCTCTGCACTTGGTTCTTTTATTCTTCTCTTTGGGTTCACAATACAATTAATAATGCGCTTGTCTTTGTTTTGTTGCAAGAATTGCTTATCCGCCTTACAAATAGCATCTCATCAGATAGTCTTTCCTGCCGAAGTAGCCGTTTTCATCGACTCCAATGCATTTACAGCCTAGCTTTTCATAAATGCTTTTAATTTCTATAATTTGCTACTTTAAATATCCTCGTGTAGATGTTCCCTAAATAGCCTGACTGTTGCGGGATATAAATTCATATTTTTCATTTCACCTACGCTAAACCACCCAGCGCCTGCTAATTCATCCTCTTTGAGCTCAATTTCTTCTTTGCCAATTATTTCACATTCCCAGAAGTGAAGAGTTAAATCCGGAATATCACCTGGGATTGCGGCAATCTTTTTTAGTACTCTAATCTCCAATTTCAACTCCTCCATGAGCTCGCGAACTAGAGTTTCTTCTTCGCTTTCTCCATTTTCTGCCCATCCACTTGGTGGGTAAAATTTGCCAGTATGCTCTCCTCTATCCTTCTTCGAACTAACTAGCAGATACTCTTTCTCCCCAGACTCAATTTTCCTCGAAATAACTGCACAGATTCCGCGTCTCATGTTGTTTACAATCTACTCACATAAATTTAAACCCGAGAAATTCAATGAACTCCCTGTCGAGTTTTCAGAAGATTCTACTAAAATACTCGGTGTGTAACTTACATTTTGAGGTATATTTTCGATAGAAAAATCTATTATATTACCCACTAATTTTTGATTTACCTCTGTATACATTATATTATCTTTGAGCACAATTCCTACGCTCTCCAAATCTCCGATTTCACTATCTAGCAAATAACTTCTTTCCTCTCCATCGACCCTTATTAGTAAAATTAATCTCTCACCCTCCTTTAATAGGATAAATGAGCGTCTTCCATTTCCTTCAAATTCTAGACTATATGTCACTGCTACCCAATCACCTTGATTTATGAAATCATTAATCCAAAAAGTCGTTCTGCTATCCTGATTTGGATTATATCTATGAGCAGAGATGAGCCAGTCTGATGGTTGCAAAGTCACTTTGTTACCTGTAGTGATGAAATTACGTGCTGCGTCCGACCAATCATTCCAATCAACACCTTCACCTTCTCTAGTAAATCTAGCCGCAAGCCTATCCACGCAGGTATATGTCTGGAGTTTCTGATTATTGTCTATGTTTCGATTATTTAAAGAATCCACAATTTTGCTACTAACTTGAAACAACCCGAAACTCTTTTCGCAATCATTAAACCATGATCTATCGTCATCTTTATGCATATACAATAAAATCCCGCTGGCACCAGCCTTTTTCAAAGAGCTAACTGTAGCTGATATGTAATTGTTCAGATCCAATCTATTCGGGACTGTTGCTCTACAAAGTCCAGTCTCTGTGATGATTATCGGTTGTTTAACCCACTCCCTTACTTCAGCTAAGGCTTGTGATTCTCTTTCGATCGCTCTTTCATTTATCCCAGGATAAGAATTGAACGACAAATAATTAATTGAATGCAAATTGCTTCTAATAAAGCCTATCCATTGGAGGTATCCACTATCTCCGTCTCTTTTGAGACCAGCTATATCTATTGTTGTTTGCGCGTTCCGTACATTATTCTTTACTGAAGTTGCTGCGGTAATGAGTACTGAATTAAATGTTTTTAGGTAGGTATTATATCTCGGAGCTAGAGGGTTAATAGGCAAATGGCTGTCGAAGGCAAATATATTTGATTCATTAAATAAATTCCAAATATCCACCAAATCGCCATATTCTCTAGCTAAAATTGTATGAACGGAGCTTGTAACGACAAGATAGTCTCGTAAGCTATATTTCTTGCGCCAACCTTTATCCACTTCATTGACATTGCTATAAGTACTTGCAAAATAAGGAACATACGTGACCAAAATTACTTTTACACCTGCATTTTTAGCGTACTCTATAGGCTCTCTATACGCTCTCAACTTAATAGGGTCACAATTCTGGGAATCTATACATGAGATCAGATGTGTATTCATATCAGTTCTTGGGAATATATCGTCTACATTCAAAGAAAACCTAATCGTAGGATTTGGTATACCCATGGCAACAATATCATCGATGGTACTGTAATATTCATTTAAATCAAGGCTCGATGAACCATCCAGCCTAACCTGAGTATTGAATCCCGTGAAATATTGATCTTTATTTAAATTTGGTGCAAATCGCGGAATTGTTGCTGTTGAGGTGAAAATTCTAGTTTCATTGATTCTAATGAGAACTAATATTAGCAAAGACAAACTGACCAAAATAATTACTACAACAAAGATCAATTTCAAATCATTCTTTCTATACATAGAATAATGCTACCACCTAAGGATTATTCACGCAATTCGGCCTTAACCACATAGTTTGTGGATTGATCTTCGACTTTACGTATTGGATTACTGTTTAAATTGGCCGTTACTTTATAGGTAATATTCTATGGATATACGCGTTTGGTATGTAGTGGAAATTATTATCAAAGGCTGTACAGCAGAAAAAGACGCACGTGAAGGTCTTCTTCCTGCGGTTATACGATATGAGCATCCCGACATCCCGCTAGTTGCATGGCACGCTGAAAAGGCAGGCGCACTTCTACTAATCCTATCTGGTAAATTTGGCCTACTCGAGACAAATACACCAATTCCATTGTATGGTCATAAATTATCTTTCGAAGAAGTCCCAGAAATGACTAAAAAAGTTGTTGATAAACTATCAAACTTACGGCTAGTTAACCCAAATAATAAAGTACTCTACTTCAGGCCTAGCGATGTACGAGAGGAGAATCATCCACGCCCATATGAATTAGTAGTAGTAAACGCCGCCAAAATTCTCAATATGGAGTGTGAAATACATAATTGCAGGGAGTTGTATTAGCCTGGCATTCGAAGCCTAATCATTGATTTCCACTTCATGAAATATTATAACATCGGGTAGTATAATCCCTTCATGAAGATTAGGCTTACACCTCTGACAACAAATATCAATACATCTAGCCACAGAAAGACTTTAAAAAATAAGATAGAAATGCAAATACAACATAAATCTTCAACTGTTTGTCCAATTCTAAATAGACGAAAAGTATCATTTACAAAGTTTTGCACCTGCGATAGAGCTAATACGAAAAGCTGATTTTTTAATAACAACCTCGAAATATAAAGATAGTTTTGAACTACGCGGTATAACAAGAGATGGTAAATTAGTTGTCTGTCATATTCGAGATGAGAAAACTATGAAAGGCAGAAGGCTATACTTAATAAGCTGCTATTGGAAACAGACTAAATAAAAATCTCCGTAGAACGGAGACTTTATACAACCTTGCAAAATGCAAAATCACTTTTAATGAATGGTTTTGCTCGTTGTGCGGGCTTCAGGGCAAAATTCAGAATCTTACCGATCCACCATCCCCCCTAAGTTCGAGGTTGATAAATTTTAACACTTTTGTATAGTTTAGTACACTTTTTACGATGACCGGGTCTAGTAATACCTTTGCAGCTGTTTGCCTAGCCTATCTAGTAACTCTAAGTGGAAACCTGTCATGAAGGGATTCCAAGTCATAAATGGGTGTTTGAATTAGAATTTCATATTTCTTATAAACTTATTTATATCACGACGTTTTACTGCGCCGAGGAACTCATACCCTTCATCATTCCTTCGAAATAGTATCCTCATATCTCCATAACGCATCTGGTATAAGCCATCTCTACGTCTTTTTTTAAAAGAATCTATAGTTATCATTTCTTTTACTTTGGTATCTGGGTTAACCTGCCACATTGTGGCTTGCTGAGTGCCTGCTGGTTTCTCAATAAAATAATTTATACCATGTACATCAAAAAAGGTCGAAACTTCTAATATTGCTGATTCTACTGTTTCTTCTTCATGATCCAAGGGCGCGTTAGGACTTTTTCTATTCCAGCGGCCAGGAATGTTAGGCTTTGTTAGCATTTCCCTGTTTACTTGTTTTTGATCAATTACGCCTGGCTCTCTTGGTTGGTTTAGTATTGGTGCCGGCCTGCTCTGAGCCAATTCTAATTTTATACGATGCTTTAGCGCTACATACATAACTTGTCTCATTTTTGCCACTACATCATCACTCAACTGTTCGATCTCTTCGAAAGTCTGTAGATAAGTCTCGACCTCTCCCATTTCGTTGATATTAAATACTAGAACTATCTGGAAAGAGTCTTCGATAGGAATAATATTGTTAGGAACTGGATGTGGATTTAAATTCTCAACATTGATACAAACTAACCCCTTGCGTCCATCACTATCTAAAGACATAGTATAGTAAGGTGATTGTGCAAGTGTTTTAGCCCTATCCTTAAGATAATAATTAGAAGAGGATTCACTCTTAGGATCCGTAGCAATTAGTCTCAGTGTTTGGATCTCATCATCACTTAATCTTGGCAGTAGTTCAACTGCATTTTCAATCTCTGATCCATTTGTAAAGGTTTCTAAGACATCATAAAGCCAAGGTATGCAGTCGCTATCAAGCGCTAAACACATAGTTTTTTCAATTTCGTATATTGTATTCTGTATGCCGGCCAAGAAATCCTGGTGCTCTTCCAGTTCATTTATCGCATCGCCTAATTTCCGTAAATATGAAATAACATAACTTGGTGAGCTAGATAAGGTTGAGGTGATTATTTCCCCAATAGAAACCTGACCTTGAGTCTCTCTCTGATAGTAATTATCCAGCTCTGTCAAAAGTCTAATTGCACTTCTGTGATGCACATTTTCAGTATCAACTATGGCCTCGCACGCTATCGACACAGTAGCCCCAATGCCCATTAATAGCTTTCTTCTTCTAGACTTTTCCTGATTATTAGCATTTGTAATATATGGCTTAAGTCTGGTAGTAACTTCGTCAAATATACTTCCAACCTTACTAGATTTATATTTTTTAAGTCCATTTAGTTCCAAAGGGGCAGTGAATACTTCTCTAGAATCACCAGGCGTCAGATATAAATACAACGGTGCCTCAAGTGCTAATGCCCTTCTAGAAGATTCCTGTTGACCATCTAACGCTGGCTCATTTAAGAAACTGATAAATCCCTCGGCTATTCTATCGAACATACTCTCACGTGAAGTATTATCCCCATTATCAGCTATTTGCTCTATATATGATTCTAATCTCTGACTTTTTTCAGGATCTGGAAGAGTATTAAGAAAGTTTTCAGCTATGGGTGTACCAATAAGTAAATTTGCATGAGCATAAAGAATATTACTTGCAATAATCGCTACCGCCTCAGGTTGTATATGTGGATTTAATTCCTCTAGGCCTACATCTATCGTTTCCTGAATAATAAGCATCAAATTTTCTGCATTTGCACGAGCTTGTTCTTTCCCTGATTTTGCTGGAAGGCTAGCAACCTTCCGTCTAATTCTTTCTGCAACTTCTTTTCTATTTACACTATACCAAATCTGTCCAAGTGTATCGGAATATCCGCCTAGTACGTCTTGTTGCATAATTTTTTAATCGCAATATTATAATATCGTGATTATATCATGTTTGGATATTTTCTTTTTATATGTAAATTGAGAAAAGCCCAGTGAAGTGATTGTCCGCTAACGAATTAAACTGCGACATATCTATGTGCTGTTGGATTATACTCCATAATTAAGTTTTTAATACTATTTAATAATACGGCTGTAGTTGTTTGTCTAGTCTATCTAGTAACTCTAAGTGGAAACCTGTCATGAAGGGATTCCAAGTCATAAATGGGTGTTTGAATTCGCGGATTGTTGGTATGATTTCTTTTGGCTCGCGTTTTGCGAAATGCTTGTATCTCACTACTGTTATTTCTACAGGTGTAACATAATCCAAAATATCGGGTGTGATTTTATCAATTGCCTTCGCAAACATAGCTGATTTACTACTTACCTCTTCTGCCTCCATGTATAAACTGTGCATTGAAGGGTGAAGTAATTTCAGAGCCTCCACTCTCTCGTTATCTTCTTTGCTTTTTTGTTTCGTAAAAGTTATTTCGTCACCTGTTGCTAACTCGCCAATATCATGAACCGAGAGAAGCGCCAAAGCATGACCAAAATCTACCTCGGAGTCAGCGATATACGGATATAACTGGCTCGCAACAATTGGCAGTGAACCCACATGCTCCAATAAACTTTCACGGATAACTAAATCCTCAGGATTCCACTTATAATCTGACTGAGCCGACTGCAATGTAGCCAAATGATATGGCTGAGTCGTCGCCCTATATTCACGTGAATACCTGCTGTAGATATCGATTAGATTATCAAGTATTTGAGAGTAACTTGTTTCATTTGCGATACTATCTGAGCTCGTTGATTTTGTCATGATTAATTATGAAAACGGAGATTAGTTTAAGATCACTAAAATCTTATATTTTCAATTTGTATTTCTCCTTCAAAATAAAGTATGTCTCTGGGTGGAATTCAAATCTTACGTCGAGCATCTCCTCCACTTCTTCTTTGGAAAATTTTTCAAATCCTGTGACATCTTTTGTGTCCTGTGCTTCAGGTATGTCGTTAATAATTAATTCACTCACACCAATAAATTTAACAAACCCTTCGATTTCTGGATCTTCATATTTCAAGATCTCTATCTTCACTTTCCCTAAATTATTCTGATACAGCTCTCCATATTTACTACCTGCCTCCTCGGTTATTTCTCTTTGCGATGCCTCTTCCAATGTCTCACCTGTTTTTACATGTCCACTTCCTCCAGTAACAAGCCTTCCCGGCATGTATGCCTTGGTCTTGCTTCTTCTTTGGAAGATAAAATCTCCCTCTTTCGTCATAAACATTACATGAACGTTGTGATGTGGTAGCAATTTATCATAAATCACTTCTCTCAATACAGATTCACCTGTGGGCAAACCTTCGATTGTTAGAACATCCATATATTCCTTTTCGTGAGCCATGGCCAATTGTATCAGTTTTAATAGACCCAATACATAGAAACTAATCATCTGAGATGAATTTATTGCTAATGGGCCGAAGTGACGTAATCACGAACCAGATAATATTGGTCTAATCTGATTCTATCCGACACAATTTATTTCCGAAATAGTAATGAATAAGTACTAAAATAGGAATAAACCTGCTAGAATGAGGGATGAATCTGAAAATTTACAAAAAACTAGTAGAATTGCCCTACTTTACACTAACAACTGTTTTATCTCTTTCGGGAAATTCAGAAAATAGCGTCAACCAGGGATTGAAGGAGTATACAAACAATGGGCAGTTGATTAGATTGAAAAACGGCTACTATACAAGCAGGGATTTCTGCCTAAACCATAAGCATCAGCCTGAATTTTTTGCATATCTGGCATACATTCTTCTCAGCCCTTCTTATCTAAGTATGGAATTTATACTAAGGAAAGCAGATGTCCTTACAGATGCTACTTTCGGGTACAGTTCCATTACTACTAAAAAAACCAGTTCTTTCGAGAACCCGTTTGGGCGTTACTCATACCACAATATAAAAGAAGAATTATTTACTGGTTACCATGAGAATTATTTCCTAACCTATAAATACTATGAGGCTAGCCTAGCAAAAGCTTTCTTCGACTACATATATATCCACAAAAATATTGATTTCTCGGGTAAATCTGACCCAGTTGAAGAGTATCGTTTCAACCTATCAGCATTTAATAGTGATGACATTATAGAGCTAAAAGGTTTACTAGACTTAAATTCGAATAAAAGGGTCCAATTAATAATTAAACATATCATAGAAAATGCACCATATAACTAGGCAAATTCTAGACAACATAGGTAAAAGTTTTAGTGCTGGCTTCCCTTTGCCTGCGTCATTGCCTATGCCGCTCGGAAGACTACCCCTTGGGGAAGAGCAAAAGCAAGTAATTGCCAAAGAAACGTTGCAAGATTACGTTCTAGGCTATCTGTACAATTCGAAAAAATATCATGATCTAATCTTCTATGGGGGGACTGCTCTGCGCAAACTGTACAATCTAGACAGGTTCTCAGAGGATCTGGATTTTGAAGCTGAGACTGCAATAGATCTGGGGGTCTTGTCTAACGACCTAGTCCAGTTTTTTAGATCTACTCAACAGTACGAAGTAACTGCAAATACACAAAAGGGAGATAGCATCTCGCGAGTAACTCTTAAATTTCCCATAATGAAAGAGCTTGGGCTCTCCGAGCATGAGAACGCAGTTCTACATGTAAAGGTAGAGATTAATTCAGATATCACAGGCAAATACAACACAGAAAAAACGCCTCTGATGGTGGACAATATGTCTGCAGTAATCAGGCACTATGACCTACCTACATTAATGGCGGGTAAGATGGCGGCTTGCCTAGATAGGGTATTCAAGAAAGGCAACACTAGTATCGAGATAAAAGGCAGAGACTATTATGACCTAATTTGGTATATGAGCAAGGGAGTTATGCCGAATCCACAAAAATTACTAGACACAAATCCAGATTACACCCCTACGAGAGCATGGGAATTGATCTCAGAGAAGGTAGAAATAATCAGCAGCAGAGATCTCTATGCAGATTTAAGATATCTTTTCCCATCTGAAGCGTATATCAAAAACTGGTGCAATAATTTCCAGCAAATGTTCAGCAGATATGTAGTAAACTACAATTGAAAAGAGAATCATTGGGTATAATCACTGACGAGGAGAAATTCTCATTCACTCTATATAATTATATATGGGCCAGGATGGAATCGAACCATCGACCCCGGCTTTATAAGAACCGTGCTCTAACCGACTGAGCTACTGGCCCTAAAGCTCATGCTATTGGTTAGAACGCTTTGAGAGAAATGACTGCAAATACAATCAATCCACTCGGTTCATCGCTTTGCTCACGCAAAGGCGGGGACCTACACGTATTTTACTATAAATAACTAATTAGACATAAATAGTTCGTTAAGTGATGAAATACGCAGCAAACAAACATTGAACACTTAGTGTTATTCTTCACTTGCAAGCTGACGCAATTTGTCTGCAGTACGACGATACACTAGATTATTCGCTTGGAAAACATCAAGAAGATCTTTAGCCACACGAGGTGAAATACCCCAGTCCGCTGCGTCTTGGCTTGCAAAGCGTAAAGCAAGCAACCTCTTAATTCTCGTCCTATACAACTCTACCCATTTTGTGTTCTTTATTCTCTCTAAAGACTCAATGATTATAGACTTGTCTATCCAGCCTCCTCTTAATTGGTAGGATACTAGCTCAGCATAAACTTTTCCTTTAACCTCTGGATCCATTACATCTATCAATTCGTATATATACCCAAGAGAGCTTTTCTCTAACATGCTGACATATTTACTTGATTCAACTAGAAAATATGCTTGGGCTTGTGGGTGGAGTTTACCATGAAGATCTTGTGTGGGGTACCAAACTTGCTCAGCAATTTTAGCCAGAAATAAACTGTATGGAAGAGAATACTCGGTTATATCCGAAACTACAATCCTTTCCAGTATTTTTTGAACCGCAGTACTACCCAAGTAATCAACCAGATTTTTAGATAATGATTCTGCAACATCGAGAAATTTTATTAGGTCGAATTCGTCACCTTTGACTCGAGATCCATTCTTGATTCTACTTATACTATCTTCGAAATCCACCCAGCTCACTGTTGGAGCTATTGTATTCTGCGGAGTTCTGTTACTAGGAAGAATGCCAGGGTAGTCAGCGAGCACACAAGTATCTCTGTATACTTTGCCAAATAGGAGGTCTTCAAATGATTTCATTACCTTTGGCTCTGCTAAAATGTAGTGCTTCTGATGATAGCTAGTGTCATGTGAATTTGGGAAATGTGTACTAACCCATTCGCGAAATATCCTATTTGCTCGTAGGTAGGGAAGTGCACGGATAATAGTTTTGCGAATTTCATCTCCACTATGGGGATCATTTCTGTTAAAGATAAAATTGTCTTCAACCGTATGTCCACCCTCTACCTCGAGGAAAATCTTTACTTGTAAGTGATTTACACCTGTGGCAAGCGGATAGGTTCTACGATCTTTGTTCCGGGTATAACTTAAGAGATCAATTTCAAAACCTTCCGTGATTTCATGACCAAAATCCTCATCTTGAAAGATTACCAATGAAAGAATTGGGAAATCAGCCAACATCCATCGGCCTGATGAGTAATCATACAACTCAGGCTGATCAACTTCATTTATTATTATACGCCTACCATGGACTTCCTCTGACCAAAAGTATTCACCTGTCTTTAAACCTATAAACCCTTCAACTTGATCCGGGTCAGTTAGTGTACTTTCCTTTAGACTTTCACGCCCACTACCACTCCCTTTAACCGAGAACGTAATAACATGAGGCTCCTCTGGTATTTGTTCACTTATAACAGTTTTATATATTTTTAATGCCATCTCATATAAAGGTGACTCAGGGTATATATCGACAAAGTATTTTCTGTGACTGGTATTAGTAACTCTATATTCCACTCCTAAAATATTTGGTGGACTCGGCTGACCTTGATCATCTACACCTCGAGGTAGAATCAATGATCTCAGGAAGTTCACATATTCTTCTTTTTCACCATCAGGAAGCGAGTTAATTGTATTTAGGAGTCTCGTTGGTTTTTCGGGTACCAAAACTTCGTGCGAATTTGATACTCTTAACGGTTCATTAAGAAATATTCTTCTGTGTTCATGCTGTTCAATTGTAGGCATACCTTGGATTATATCAGCATGTTATATAGCTAATGCAACTCTACGCAACGCTTGGGGCGATAAAGGGTGTCCTGTCGACTGAAGGTTGAGGTGGTTGCTGGTCAGTTGAGGAGGAATTGGCGGTTGAACTAGCTCCGTTTGGGTTTAGAGGTTGTGGGGTGTCATTGAAAGACTGAGGGTTAGAACCGTTTGCGGCGGCAGAATTTTGCGCGCCTTGCGCGCCATTTGTTTCATCAGGTTTCGTTTCAGCAGCTTTAAGTGGAGTCTGAAAGCCGCCGCCTGCTGCACCAAAAGGCGAACCTTTTTTATCCATCGCAGCAGATGGATCTCCCGTGACAGTAAGATCCGCGCGCTGATTAATCTCAGCCTCAACGATTTTTTTCTCGCGCCCGTATCTCAACCTTGAAAGTTCAACTATAGTTTTAGAAACATCATCGAATTCAGGAAATTTCTGCGGATCGTATGGAACTTTAGCAGAAAACGGCGACGGATACTCCCCATCCACAAGCATTTTCGTATAAATATTATAGTTGTCTATATTAATAAGGTCGTTTTGATCGAAAACAGGATTAAACTCATTTTGCAGATAACTCGCATCATTCACACCAACTTTAAAACTCGTAATCGTACCAACGTTGCCAAAAACCGCATCCCTAACCTTCTCTTCAATCTGCGCAATATACTGGTTTGCAACAATTAGATTCAGCCTATATTTTCGAGCTTCAGACAGAATCTGCGCAAAATCCTCAGTAGCAAAGTTCTGAAACTCGTCCACGTATAAGTAGAAATCGCGCCTCTGTGCCTCTGGGATATCCGCACGTTGCATCGCCGCATTCAAAATTCTAGGCACCATCAAAAGTCCCAAAAACTGTGAATTCTCCTCACCGATTAAACCTTTAGATAGATTAATCAATAAAATCTTCCCCTCGTCCATAACTTTACGCACGTCAAAACCAGACTGTGACTGCGCAATAATATTGCGCATTAACCTATTCGTCACGAATTTCTCAAACTTCGAAGTAATATGACCCAAAATTTCAGATTTATGAAAGTCTTGTGTATTCGCGATCTGATCCGTCCAATACCTTTTTACAACTTCGTCTTGCAGATGCGGCAAAAACTTCTTCACGTATTTCTCATCAGTTATAATCCTCACTACCTCAACCAAAGAAGTGCCTGGAACAGACATAGCGGTCAACATACCATTTCTAACTGCTTGCTGGAAGCGAGGCCCCGTAATACCTTGATTATGAGGGTCAAACATCTTATTCATTAACCCCAAAAATGATTCCACAATCCTATATTTTTCGTTTTCGTTTTTATATTCCATGATATTGAATCCAACTGGTCGTTCAGCGTCAGCAGGATTAAAGTACACCACATCTTCTGCTCTTTCAGGTGGTATGCGTTGCAGAATGTATTCAACTGCGTCTCCATGAGGGTCCAGGAAGGCTAAACCATGACCATTGTATATATCTTGTAGAATCATACGTTGCAAAAAACTCGTTTTACCGGCTCCAGTTTTTCCAACGATATACATATGTCTGCGTCTGTCATTTGCCTTTAGGAAAACCTTCTTTACCGTATCTCTATAAATCGAATCCGCCATATGCACGCTACCTTCAGTATAGGTTGAGCTTACCTGAGGACCCGCAGGTGCTCGTTTCGAAAGCAACCAGTTAATATGTGGCGTCCTGACTGTTTGATTAGGAAAATGGAAAATAGTTGATAATTCAGCCGTATTCAAAATCGTACTTTCTTTCGGAATACGATAAATAAAATCACGTATAAAGTCTTTCTTTTCGAAAGAAGATTTTGGTTTCTTTTGAATAAACAAATTGCTACTATCTTGTTTGAATTGATCTAGAGCGCTTGTTACTCCTTGTACGTTACTTTCCGCATCCTCTTTGCTTCTCGCAACTCCAACTATGCGTATATCAGTCAAAAACCCGACCTTTTCACACTTCTTTTCAATTGCTGCCAGTACTTCATCATCTACGTCCATTTTGTTTTTCTCAGGATCGGAGTTGTTGTCGCGAACTTTACGCACAAACTTTTTTCCGCTTTCGCGCCAATCCGTACCCGCAGGAGTTATTATTATTTGCAGTGCCAAAGCTTCGCCTTTTTTTAATTTGCTCATCGTACTAGTTACAACGGACATGGAGTCTGTATTTAACTCCTCATAGGTTTTAATCGGTTTATAACTATCTTCTTTTAGCACCATGGACGTAAATGCAACTTTCCCGTTTTCTGGAAAGATATTGTATTGTTTGGTTGGGATAATCTCGGCATCTGGATAGGCTGAATTAATCTGTTTTTCCACGGTAGACGATATATTTTTCGGAGCCACGACGTAGAAACGGATATTCTCAGGAAAAGCGACAATCTCGAAACTTACGAAATTTCTGGCGGAAAATGTCCTCTTCCATCTACCCACTTTGCCTGCGATTCCACTTAATCCCGCGTACAACTGATCCGCTGCAGAAATTTCTACCTCGTTTGTCTGTGGTAATCTAACTTCATAGATAACTGTGTCCAAAGATTGCCTTTCCCATGCCGCAGTTTTAATTGCGCGTGTAAACCAGCGGAAGAAAAGCAGCAACACTGCAAGTAGAAGTATTACTAATAATATAGTGATGATTAAAGAAACCAATCCAATTCCTGCAACCGTCTCGTTATTCGCGGAAATCCCTGCGGCAGTAAATCTACTAGGCACTACTTCTGCTCTAGTTTGGGTTAAAATATCATTTATCAGATTTCTATAGGCAGTCATAAAATATTCTATCACTTTATATCTAGAATGTAGGGTTAGATTTTACCCCTACCTCTACGATAGAGATGAGTTTTATAGGAGCGTGTTAATATTACAAGAATAATATTAAACTTAAAATATTAATATTTGACCCAATCTAACCAAATGGAAAAATCTACTCTAGCTATAGAAAATGGACATACAGTATCCTACAGTGAATACGGAAACCGTGAGGGTGATGCAATTCTTGTTTTCCATGGGGGACCTGGGTCCAAAAGTAAACCAGCACATGCCGAGAGGTTTGATCTAGAGAAATATCGAGTTGTTCTTTTTGATCAACGAGGTTGTGGAGAAAGTGCACCGCTTGGAGAATTAGAATTCAATACAACGGACGACCTACTGAATGATGCTGAACGCATCAGAGAAATACTTGGCATAGAAAATTGGTTCGTCTCAGGTAGTAGTTGGGGCGGGACTTTAGCACTACTCTATGCGATTAAATTCCCGGAATATGTACAAGGTTTACTGGTTGGATCAATCTACTTCACTGATAATGAGTCATCAAAATGGGCAATGCTCAGCGCAACAGGTGCTGCAAATTTAATGCCTGATGTATGGGACAGAAGGATGAAGTTTTTCCAGAAATTTAATGTACAAGTAGAATCTCAGCATAGCGATCTTTTAAAACTTTTACTTGAAGGAGACGTGGAAAGGCAAAAAGAGATTACAGCAGGTGTCCTGAACTGGGAATA
>JBGSOW010000027.1:0-36464 GCA_041738875.1 Candidatus Dojkabacteria bacterium | reverse complement strand
CATTTCGCAAAATCACTGGCTGCACACCTGGAGAATATTTTAGGAAATTTGATGTCTGATTTATACAATACACATCATTAGCATTTGATTATACTAATCTCATATTTTATTTATTAATTAATATTAATTTATATGTCAAAGAATAATGCTGTTAGTTGGTTCGACATCTATGTGGAGGATATGGATCGAGCTGTTGAGTTTTACCAAAAAGTATTTAAGCAAAAACTCGAAAGTATAAGCGATCCCACAGATGAAACACAAATGATGAGCTTTCCTGGAGAAATGAATGCGAATGGTTCAGGTGGTGCTTTGGTAAAATCAGCACTCTCTCATCCTGGGGTAGGTGGAACAATGGTATATTTCAATGTAGAAGATTGTTCGATAGAAGAATCTCGAGTAGAAGAGGCTGGGGGCAAAGTAGTTAGACCAAAATTTTCAATTGGAAGATTCGGCTTTGTGACATTGTGTATAGACACAGAAGGCAATATATTTGGGCTCAGCTCTATAGAATAAATTCTTGATACAACTCCCCACCATTTTAACTAAGCGTAAAATGGTGGGGTATAGCTAATTCCAAGATTGGCTTAATTTCTCTCGTAATTCCATCCAAATTTTACCCAATACATTTTCTCCAGTCCCATCTTCACCAGTTCCCCAATAGTACTCGCTAGAAATATCTTCAACTATTTGTCTGTCCCCTGTCCTTAGCAGTGCGTCTTTAACATCTTGGTGCTGCATAAGTTTAAGTCTGCAAAGTTTTTTCATAACGCTTGCTTTTTTGTCATCCCAATCAACCAGTTGGTTGTCTTGTTTATATTTCCAAGAAATTTCTTTTGCTTGCATTGGGCTGATAGCACTTCTTATTTCCGTTTTAATATCGTCATCTTCAAACCTCTCAGAATGATAGGCATGTTCTAATGTAGGATATATAAAACCATCTAACTCAACTTGATGGGCTGAAAAATTAGATAACATATAAAACTCTCTTTCCACCATTCCAACAGTCTTATCGTTATCGATAACTGTGCTTCTTCCAGTGATTTGTTTTGTCATAAAGTTATTCTAGCTAACAATAAAATACTAGTCTCATATGCATATATTTGTTTCCCACTATCTTATCATAATAATTATACATCCTCTCAACCATTACATGTATAGACATACCATCACCTCTAAAGCTTTCTAGTTAAGCTATAATCTTTCTTATGGTTAACGTCCCGATTGAAGTTCAAGAGGCTGTAAGTGTTTTTTATAAACGTGATTACCACAGTACATTGAGAATTCTTACATCACATTTCGGCGCAGCCAACTACACGCAGCTAGAAGACGTTCTTCAAGAAGCTATATTAATTGCACTACAAAAGTGGTCGGAAACCAGAATCCCTGAAAATTGTAAGAGTTGGATAATTACAGTTGCCAAAAATAAATTTTTAGATGTTTTAAGAAGGCAGAAATTCCAGCAACAATTAACATCAACTAATGTTAAAGGTATTACAGAAAATGATGAATTTGATTCTGAATTAGAGAGTCTATTTTTGATATGTGACCCTTCGCTAAGTTCAGCAGAGAAAATAGTATTCGCACTATATTGCTTACAAGATCTTACAGTTGATGAAATTGCTGAATTACTAATTTTAAAAAAGGCTTCTGTAGCTCAGCGCATTGTTAGAGCAAAGAAAAAATTAAAAGCAAATATTAATTTTAGTAGCTTTTTAGTAAACGAGCGCTTGGATTCTGTTTTATCAGTTATACATCAATTGTTTACCGAAGGATATAATTCAAACAACGGCAGAGAATTAATCAGAGAAGAACTATGTTTAGAAGCAATAAGGCTTTGTTTTTTATTAGTAGAAGATCTCCGTACCAATACATCGGCGACAAGATCCCTGCTTGCTCTTATGTTATATCAGTCCAGCAGATTTGAAGCTAGGATAGATAAATCGGGTAAGATCATTAAGCTGCAGGATCAAGATCGAGGTCTATGGAACAAGAATCTAATCAAATTAGGCGATCATTTTCTTGACCGTTCCGCAAATTTTAATATGAGTGAGTATAAGCTACAAGCCTTGATTGCTGCAGAGCATGCTCACGCACAAAGTTTTACAAAAACTAATTGGGAGAAAATCATTTATTATTACGACCTGCTATTAAATATAAATGACGCTCCAGTTGTATTTCTAAATAGAGCGATTGCTGTCGCATGTATGTCAGGAGCAAACGCGGGTTTGGTAGAATTAAAAAAGCTAGAATTAAACGGAAAAAATGATAGTCTGAGAGATTTCTACCTGTATTATTTGACTCTTGGAGACTTTTACTTACAAACAGGAAACAAATTAGCTGCTAATGAGAATTTTCTTAAAGCACTAAATTTGTCAAAGAATGAGACTATAAGGAAGTTCATCAAAGAAAAACGCAGTAAATTATTATAAAAATTAAAATTTATAAAAAATTTGTCGATATTTGCTCAACTAGTTCGTCTAATATATAGAAGCTTCTATTTAATTTATTAAAATAAAACAATGAGTTTCAATAAAAAATTTACATATTTATTTTTTGGTGCAGATCCATACAAATCCCAGGATGAAGCTGTAGAGAATATAAAACAGTGGACTAACTGGATAAATGATCTAGCTCAAAAAGGTATTTTTGTATCTGGAGAACAGTTAGAGCCTGATTTACGTCGTTTAGAAGGAAAAAAGAAAAAGCTAAATGATGGGCCTTTTACTGAATCAAAGGAAATTATTAGTGGAATAATGGTTATTAATGCAAAAGATTTTGATCACGCAGTTGAGATCGCCAAGGACTGTCCTATCCTCGACTATAATGGCAATGTAGAGATAAGGCCAAATATGCAATTACAAGGCTAAATTAATTTATACAAAGCCAAAAGCCAAAGTCCAAGCAGCAGAAATATGCTGCTTGGACTTTTAGTTATTTATGGAAATGCTTTATTTAAGGAAATCGGATTTTAATTCTTTCTAGAACGGTAGGGGTGGGATTCGAACCCACGGTCCCTTGCGGGACGCCTCGTTAGCAGTGAGGTACTTTCGACCACTCAGCCACCCTACCAATTGTTATGTAATTATACATGCTGGCACTATACCCAACAAGCGATATTAAATTCTTCACCCCCTCCACCCTCAATTCCCTTGCGATTTGATACTTAACTCCAACTCGGTTAAAGTATGATATGGACGAAAATAATAATGTGAATACTAGCGCGAATAACCCTGAACAATTGGACCAAATCCGTACAAAAATCGAGCTTTTGAAGCAGGATCTTGCTTTGGCAGAACAGATACAAAGAGACCGCGAGCTCGAGATCGCTCCACTACAGTCAATCTACACTTGGGAAGCGCCCAACCGTGTATATAGCGAGAAAAATGCGAATTGGTATGGAATTGTTTCTTTGGTATTCATAATTGGGATTGCGGTTGCGGTTGTTACACAGGAGTATTTATTGGTTATTGCGTTAATTTCTTTAATGATCCTTTTGTATATTTCAAACACTATTCCACCAAAAATTATTGAACATGAAATCACAAACAAAGGCTTGCGCACAAACAACACTCTCTATACCTGGGATAGATTGCGTGGCTTTTGGTTTTCACGCAGAAATAAGCAACTTCTTTTAATTGTAGATTTAAATCCAAAAGATAACCCCAACCGACTTTTAATGCTTGTAGGTACTGGCAACCCTTCCGAACTTGCGAAATATCTACTCAAACACGCGCCATATTTGCAAAAAGGAGAAACTGGCGAGGATATAATCAGCGCGTTCACGCTAGGCGACTACGCCAGATTGGACGAATTTATCGGCTAACCTGATATAATCTACACAGTGTATAACTAGCATCAATGCTACTAACCACATAAATCAGAAAAACTAAAATTTGCTCTCATAGCTCAACTGGATAGAGCATCACTTTGCGGAAGTGAAGGTTGGAGGTTCGAATCCCCCTGAGGGCGTGTGTTAAAAGATATATTGATATTTCCCCAAAACCAAATCTACTAGGCAGAAACTAACTAAATCTCCTCTGAACCAGTTGTTTTAAGATATGCTACTTTTGGAACATGTAGCATTGTTTTGAATTTTTTATCTTCATCCGAATATTCAACATCTAAGTTACCATTTATCAAATTCATTATTTGCCTCAGTACTGCTAACCCGACTCCAGTGCTACCACTAGAAGATTCCCCAATCGCTTGAAACATAGCATCTATTTGTTTTGGAGTTAAAATATAATTTGGATCTGTATCATTCGTAAAAGTTATAGTTAACCCTCCATAAGAATCGTGAATATCTATAAGTACTATTGGTGGTGACCCACCATTCACAGCATACGCATATTTACCTATGTTATCTAGCAAGCTATTGATTCCTATTTTTAAAATGTCAGGGTTAATATATCCTGTTGCTTTTTCAGCACATATCCTAATATCCATAAATTTATCACCCCTATCATTGTTTACGTTGTAATTATACTCTGCTATCGTTTCACGTAGAAATCCTTGCACGTCAACACTTTCGAAGCCACCTTTCACTACTGCTAATGTTATCATTCTAATATTTTCCCTTAGATCGTCTAACAACCTAGTCAATGATCCTTCAACCATATCTACATGACCTATTCGAGTTTCTATTGTCGGGGCTGATTTAATTAGTGATGCATACATTATTGGTATAGAAAGTCTATTACCTAAATCATGAATTAGGTTCGCAAATAATACTCTCAGCTGTTGAAGTTGAAGCTCTATAGCGCGATTATCGTTCTCGAGCTGTTGTGCCTCCACTATCAAGGATATGTTGTCCCCCCTACGACCAGAGCGTTCACCTTCAATTAAACCACACAATCTTTGGTTATCAATTATCAGCCGATCAATACTCCGTGCCTGATTATCTAATATTTGTAATAAAACATCTACATGACTAACAACATGCATCTCCTCCAGCCCAAGGTTGTTATTGCCCATCTGTCCAAGATATAAGTCACCATCCCTTGTGAGTATATGTAACTTGCCGTTTGTATTAGAATCCCTTTGCGTGTTATTAACCCAGTCTACTACCCTAACTTCACCACCCTCCTCAAGAATCATATAATCTGACATATTATCAGTAGCTATTTTTATGGGTGTAGCCCTAGGGTAAAGACTCTGAATGGTTACTGGAGCGCTTTGTTCTAACGCAATCTCTAATAACGTATTATTAATGAATACCTCACCTAATAGAACCTTGAGTACTCTAGGATTTGGTCTTGGTGCATGCTCGCCATTGGTAATTGTTTCATGATTATTGTGTGTACGATTTGCTCTAGTTCCACCACCTTCATGATGAACACCATTAACCATTAATAAAACCTTTAGAACTAAACGCGAGTTTATCCATAGCAATATGTAAGGATCATTGTGATTTTATGTTATATCTGAATTATGAAAGATGGTTGAATTGCAACCAAGATATCATGCTATATATGTATCTTATAGCAATTTTATATTGTACATAAATAACGTTGCTATATGCAAGTATTATCTATAACCTTAACTGGCTTGCCGTCTGTCTACCCTACTCATAGTAGTAGAAATGTAAAGTGGTTTATTAAATGGCGCGGAAATATTAATTAATCTCAGTGTGCGATAATTGCTTATGGAAGCGTGCCGGAGCTGGCCAAACGGGCTCGACTCGAAATCGATGCTGGAGAAATCCAACGGGGGTTCAAATCCCTCCGCTTCCGCCAAAAAAGTTCTAAAATGATAAAATCAGGATAATAGGGGTACTAATGAATTTAAACTAATTCAACATAATTATGCCAAAAGGAAACGGGAAACCAATTGCAAAAGTTAAATTTGACAGCGAACTCACAGAAAAAGAAGCAAAAATCTTGTTAAACACACTACAAACTCGTTTCTACGACAATATGAATAGACATAAAGATGTAAATTGGACAAAAGTATTGCAAAAGTTGAAGGATGATGGCCAGAAACTAGAATCACTGTATGCTATGGAACAAACAGGTGGAGAACCCGATGTAGTAGGTTATGACGCAGAAACAGACGAATACCACTTTGTAGATTGCTCAGAACAAAGCCCAAACAGAAGAAATATCTGCTACGACCGCGAAGGAGAAAAACAAAGAGAAAAGAAAGGAGTTTTCCCCGCTGGTAACGCGTTAGATATTGCCAAATCGATGAAAATTGAAATTCTAAACGAAAAACAATACCGAAATCTACAAAGAACCGGCGAATTCGACACCAAAACATCCAGTTGGATCAGAACACCAAAGGCTATTAGAGGACTAGGCGGCGCACTCTTCTCAGACCGTAGATACAATTCAATTTTCGTCTACCACAACAGCGCAAAATCTTTTTATAGCGACCGCGGATTCCGAGGATTATTGAAGGTATAGAAATAGAAGAGAATTTTAGATTATACTAGAATCTAGACAAACCAGATTATATTAATTCACTAGGAAAAAAATTATGAAAAAAATTCTAGCTATCCCAGGAAGTATCCATACGAAATCTTACAACAAAATGGTTTGTCGTTATCTGCAGTCACTCAGTAACAGTGAGGCTAGTATTGAAGTTTTTGAAATTGATGCTATCCCCTTCTTTTCAGAAGATTTAGAGTCAGATTTGCCTGCTGAAGTTAAATCTTTGATTTCTAAAATTAATGAAAGTGACGCTGTTATCTTTTCAACTCCAGAATACAACAACATGGTACCGGGTGTTTTGAAAAATACATGTGAATGGTTGTCTAGAGGTTATTCGGCTAGTGCTGTTAAAGATAAACCTGTCGCAATTATGGGTGTATCAACTGGTGGATTTGGTACGGTTAGAGCGCAGAATCAGCTACTTTTACTGCTAAGTATACTTGGATTTAGAACTAGTGCGTCTCTGCGTCTGCCGATCTCAAATGCTCAAGATAAATTTGATAGCACCGGAACCATTACAGACACAGAGACGCAACAAAAAATTAAAGATACTCTTACTAAATTAATTAATATAGACAAAGTGTAAATCTACACTACCCGTTGATCTATCAGAGTAGTAATTAATCAAATTACCCAATGCAAACGAGATATACTGCCCAAAAGTCTCTTCAGTGAAACCAGGAGCTACATACTTTGATGTAAGTGTGTAAACTGTTCCCTGACCGCCATTTACTGAGTAGAAAGTATAGATTGCGTCATAACTAGCGAAATCACCAGTTCCTTTTATCCTGTAGTAGAAATTAGGAATTGCTGCCTTTACTTCAATCTCAGTCGTTGTTGTCAGATTTTCAGTGACAAAAGCAACCTGCTCATACTTTCGTCCTACAAGTCCACCGTTATTACCTTCTTGCAACAGTGTTGTACTAAGAATACCTGGATACCAATCTGGTTCATTCGTTAGATCAGTCATAAATGCATATAACTCTGCTCTTGGGATATTGTCTAGCCTGATTGAAATGCTTGAATAAATATTGTCTAATCCTGGAAGTTCTTGCGCCTCAGTTTTTGCTGCATAGCTTAGTGAAAGTGGCGCTACAACTACTGCAAATAAAATAAATGAACTAATTAACTTTCTTAGACTCAACATGATTGTATTTTCCTCAAAAAAGTTAAATATATATCTCAATATATACAAACAAATCCATTTTGTCCAAAACCTCCAATAACCTTACCAGTTAGGCCCACCCACCCACCAATTATCAACCTAACCAAGCAAAAACCCTCATATTTTTAAAATAAATTTTGTACAATATATAACATCATGTATAATCTCCATATAACATCACATATATAATCATATGTCAGCAGGAGGAGAACGCAAATTACTTATAATGGATTATACTAATCGAAGCGCGACTGTAGGAAGCCTTCAGGATGATACCAACAGACTATCGAATGGCTTACTGCTTAATCCGGAAACAAGTAATTTATTGAAAAGCGGTGATCTTGGAGTATTTGTTTCATTAGCAGGATTAGTTTTGCAAGGCGCAGGTAATATAAATTTAACTTTTATAAATAATCGTTTACTTCGTAATTTACCCAGTGAGGGTGGCGGAGTTGTAATCAACGATAATGGTACTAATTTGAGGCTAGTTGCAGAGATAGCTCAAGCGTTTAACTCAAGAAGACTCTTAACTTTTGGTGTTGATGGCCCGGATGACCACAGCTATATAGCACACGCAAGAAGATTTTTAAGATGGAGTCCACCTCGTGGATTCTATTATTATCTGGGCGGTTCGGATATAAATGAAGATACATTCAGAGAAAGAACTGATCATGATACTCCTGGACTCCACCTTATAGCTAGCTCAAGAGAAGTTTAGTTCACAGGATTCTTTAGATTATTAGATTAATAAGATATCGGCATTCTTAAAATTAGACTCTATTTTTCGGTTTCTCGGTCATACAAAGCATTTCTTCTGGGCGGATTTTTACATCGAAATCACCTTTATCGAATGCTGCAAGGTAGAATTCGGTATTTAACCCTGATAGTTGACCATCAGGTCCTCGTCTTATTAGGAAACGTTCTATCCATATCCTTGCGTATGGGAAATTTTCATCTATTTCACCTAAAGCCTTCTGGAGATCTTCATACGCATATCTGAATCTTTCCCTAGCTTCACCGACTCGTTCGTGGAATTCGAGCCAATCTGCATTTGTGTTTTCACTTTGCTCATATGCTGGTAAGGCAATAGAACATTCTCCTTCATTCGCATCTTTTATAAATCTTGAAAGTTTCGCAGCTGCTTGCTTTGCATGAATAGAAATATTTCTTTTAGCTTCATTTTCGTCTTCAGGCTTCAAAATTGCAGCAATCATTTTAAAGTATTCTCTAGGAGACATGCCCTGCCTGTTTTTAATACCTAATTCATTATCTAATCGATCCATCAAGTCGTCTAAGTTATCTAGATGACCTTCGTTGTTACCGGGGAATTGAATACATACTGCGCCAAAATCGTTGATTAACCTATTTATAATACTGCCACGGTTTATAACATCGGTTATTCCATCCTGTAGTTTATCAATATCTCCAACAATTTTTCCGGCTCGCACATCTTGTTTTAAATATTGCCTCATAAGCCCTGCAAATACATCAGTAAGGATAGTTCTATACCCTCTCTCGAAACTATCTTCTCTAGTAGTTTGGTCAAATGGTTTACCTACATCCTCAAGAATTTTATCCATATACTCATATCTATCCTTTAAAGCTTGAATAGCAACATCTCTTAAAGCAGGCGCGAATTCCTCACCTACAGCTTCATCTACCTCAAACAGTTTGTTCTTCAAATTCAATAGCGCCAGCATGTTTAATTCCACAAGCGCACGATTTGGATCCTCGATATGTACATCCATTTTGTCAAAAAGTTTTGATAGCTCACTTTCAACACCACTTGAATCCCAACGAGCTTCATCAAAAGCTCGTCTTATACCTTCTATATCAGCTATTCCACCTCTGAGTATCTGCAATGCAATATCGTTCTGGATTATTATCAGATGGGGGTATCTGAAATTTCCATGTTCATCCAATACTGCTAAATCGTCAGACGCTTTTTCTAGAAGAAAATATAGGTTTTTAACACGTGAGTATTCTTGAAAACTTCTATAACTATCACTATCAAATTTACCTTCCGAACCACTCCTCAATGTATACTCCATCAAAGACATTATCGCTGCCATCGCGTCTATACCAAGTTTGCCAGTGACTCTAGACCTCTGACCTTCTTCTTCAGGAATCCTACCCAACACGTCAGTTAATCGACCTGCTAGGCCTTCATTATATTGTCCAATTAATCCAAATAAGCCAACCGTTAGTGCATGTTTATTCCCAGGGAATAAGGCTATTGGTGTTTCAATACCGTTTGTTGGCTGTTCTTCATTTCCTCCTGATTCGGGCTTTGCGGGACTGGCTTTGCCTTTGCTCATATTTATAAGAGATATAGTGGATAATATAATCGGTATATTATATGTTATATATAGTAGTTCTGTCAAAGGTGGTTATGGGCTATTTTTTGGGTATTTGCACTCTTTTATGGAAAAGTTATAGTATTCTAAATAACTAATATTAGTAGCACAAAATATGGACTCGGGAAGCGAATTAAAAACTTACAGAAACCTCAGGATTTTCAACGGCGTTATGGCTGTATTGCACTTTGTGCAAGGAGTTATCATGGTTCTAGTTAGTCGTGAATTCAGTTTGCCGATAAATACAACTTTCCTCGATTTCAATCTTCAACTTAGAACAGTTCTACCCATTACTGAGCAGTTTACAACCCTGAATCTGGGCTTATTTATCTCGTCGTTTCTTTTCTTGTCAGCTTTTTTCCATTTCGTGCTGATTTTACCCGGAGTTTATGAATGGTACGTCAAAAATTTGAAGAATAAAATCAATTATATGCGTTGGTATGAGTATTCTCTCAGTTCTTCCGTTATGATAGTAGCAATTGCACTTCTGTGCGGAATGTTCGATCTACCAAGCCTGATTCTTCTCTTCGCGCTCAATGCAACAATGAACTTTTTCGGTCTAATGATGGAAAAACACAACCAAACCACCAAAAAGACCGACTGGACAGCATTTATCTTCGGCTGTTTTGCAGGAATCGTGCCTTGGATTGTAATCGCCATGTATTTCTTAGGAGCAGTATCATCTGTAGATACAAATATCCCAGAATTCGTCTACGGAATACTTATCACAATTTTCCTATTCTTCAACATATTTGCTCTAAATATGTTCCTCCAATACAAAAAAGTCGGACCTTGGAAAAATTACCTATTTGGAGAGAAAGCCTATATTGTACTAAGTTTAGTTGCCAAATCAGCGTTAGCATGGCAGATTTTCTCTGGAACACTAAGGCCAGAGTAATTGTGCTAAAGTAAAGCAGTTAGTTGTTAATCATTTATTTAATTTATTAACAATCAAACATGCAAATCATAGCTTTTTTAATCGTAGGTATAGTTTCAGGTTGGTTGGCAGGCGAAATCGTTCAAGGTGGCGGATTCGGTTTAGTAGGTAACCTAATAGTCGGTATCATCGGTGCTTTTGTCGGTGGATTTATTTTGAGGCTTTTCGGTCAAAAAGAAACAGCGGACAACAACGGAATAATTGTAAATATTCTAGTTTCAGTTCTAGGTGCAGTAGTGTTTCTTTTCCTACTCAACCTTATTTTCTAGTATAGGGATAAATAGTAGAATGGGTCGCAAGTAAAACTTGCGACCCATTTTTTTTATCTTTAATTTTATTTTTATTTATTTAGCATTCAAAACCAAATAACCCTGTTTTAACTCATTGCCCGTTCAACCTCTGGTGCAATTTGCTTTTTCCTTGAAACAACACCTGCAAGTAGAACACTATCAGACACAATTTCCACATTATGCGCTTTACGAGCCACGTCTTTCTCGAAATCACTCGCAAGGAGTAACGTTGCGTTGGAATTAATAATATCCACTATGTAGAATAAAAAGAATTCCAAATTCTCTTGCTGCTTCATATTTTGCATTTCTGTAATCAATTCCGCGTTCTGCGCGTTTGATGGATTGGTTGTTTCAAGCACAGAAATTCTACCTCTCTTGCCTACGAAATCAAAAACTTTACTATCCACAAGTAAAATATCTTTTGCGCTCATTCCAGTTAGATCCGATTTCGCAGCAAACATTTTCTCCGCCAATTCATCAATATCTATTTTCGCATTCTGAGCCAATTTTTCTGCAACTTCTCGGTCTAATTTTGTAGTAGTTGGACTAGTAAATTTAAGCGTATCCGAAATAATGGCACCCAAAAGTAGCGACGCCATGTTTTCCGGTAGTTCCGCAAGTAACCCACTAGAGATTGCACTCTCTATTTCTTGGTAAACAATAGTTGCAGAACACGCAACAGCTTGCATATTCACTTTAATTGGACTTTCAGTGCTAAGGTTACCAAATAGCTTGTGGTGGTCTAGAATTTGCAGAATCTCAGCAGAAAGAATACTTTCAGGAAGTTCATCTGCATTGTTTGTGTCTATTATTACCACTTTTTCACCTTTTTCTACCCCACTTAGAACCGCCGGCTTCTCAATCCCAAACCTTTCCAACAGATACAAAGCTTCTTTGTTTGGTTCACCCCAGAGCACCGCAGTCGCATTAGTTTCGTTTGAATTTACTAAAGGTTGAGCAGACTGATCTGCCTGATCTGTATTCCCCTCTTTACTATTATTACTATTAATTTGGTTCCAAAACCAAGTATATACAATTGGAGTACAAGTAGAATCTGTATCGGGTGATAAATGCCCAAAAACTTTGATTGACATCGTTATAACGGAATAAAATTAGATTTATTGTAATTATACAATAGAATCAATTATTCAGCGCCGTAGTAATACAGTGGTTGTAAATCGAAAGTCGTTAATGCTCTTTGATTTTCAAGGTCTGTTCTTACAGATTCAGAATCTTTCTGTGCGTTATAATTTATGCCAAAAAGTGAGCTGAAAAAATCAGTCGTTCTACTTGAACGCACAATTCTGTACTCATTTTCAGATAATCCCGCTCTTTCTGCAAGAATAGCATAGGCATCTTCACGATTTCCTGTTTCATCGATCAAATTCAAACTTTCTGCCTGTGAGTTGCTGTAAACTAACGCCTTGATATCTTGTCTTACATTATTTGGCGTAATATTTCTTCTAGCTGCAACATAATTGATAAAATTAACATATTCACTGTTAATTCCCTCCTGGTAAACATTAATCTCTTCCTGGCTAAGTCTTCTATAAGGGCTGCCACTATCTTTATACGTACCTGCTGTGAAATATCTAGTTTCAATACCATTTTGAGTAATAACTCTTCCAAATAAGTCACTACCTTCTGAAAGAACTGTATCGAAATATTGGAATGGGCCAAAAATTACGCCGATACTGCCAGTTAAACTACCTGTGTCTGCAACTATATAGTCTGCTGCTGCTGCTGCCCAATATGAACCTGACGCGCAAACTCCGCTACAAAAAGCAACCACAGGATTACCTGTTTTCTCTCTGTAGTAAGCAACACCGTCGGAGATTGCATTTGAACCAGCGATTGTCCCTCCAGGTGAATCAATTTCGAAGATAATTCCTTTATAATTGCCATTATCTGCTGCGTCTATTAATTGTGACTTTACATCATAACCGTAAGTTACAGAAGAAGTTCCGAAAAGTCCCCCAATATCTTGAGTGTCTGAATTTGTATAAATCGGGCCTGTTATATAGATAGATAGAAATTCATTGCTGGAATTTTCGTTTCCTGCAACTACCACGTTGTTGCGATTTGAACTTGTGGAACGTACGGAGCTAGTTGAACTACTTGTAGCTTCACCCAGTGAAGAAAAGAACATCATTGAAATCATGCACAAACTACAGATGGTACAAACTGAAAGTATAAGTACAATCAATACAATTGCGCCTCCTGAAATACCTCTTCTATTTGAATTATTGTCGTTTGCCATATATTTAAGATGCTAATATTATTTCTTTCAAATAATATTAGCATCTTTTGTGAACAATTAGACTATTGTCTTAGTATCAATAAGGTGTTAGCGTGAATTATGGACACAGAAAACTTACCTCAAAAAAGCGAACTAACAAGCACGTTAACTAGCGAAACAAAAAGTGAATTTAATATAATCAAACCTTGGTACAAAATCAGAAGAAATCAAGTAATTTTGGGTGTTGGAGTCAGCGCTCTATTAATTGTCTTATTGTTAATTGGAGTCTTCCTTGTAACAAATGTTATGAATAATAGAAGTAGTACAGATACTACTCCGGAAATAAGAACCGAGGGAGAAAGAGTCGAGGATGAGTTAGAGGACGAAGTAACTGCTACTGCAGCTACTGCATTTAGCGAACCAATTTATTATTCTATTGCCTGCAATTTCTATTCTTTCGAAGACGGTCGTTTAACAAATCTAACACCAACGATTGCCGGCTTTGAACCAATCTCAAGTGATGAATGTTTTTCAACTCCACAAGTAATTAAGCCCGAATTTATTGAATTTAGATACAATAGTGCAACAGATAATAGAACTGATATTTATATCAACCTTGTCAGTTTAACAAGCACTGTTCTAACTCAAGTTAGTATTGCTGAACCTGAGAGTAATTCAGTTGTCGCATTCAATAATTCAACGAATGTTGCTTATACTTATGATGCCAGAACTGGTGAGCTTGCAGGTATTACAACTAGTGGTTCGCGTTCAGTATTACGCGATTTTTCTAGAAGAGTATTTGGTAGAGGAGGTGCACATAATGATATCGTTTCGATTGATCTAAGCCCCAACAAACAAACTATTCTAATTAATGACACTATCTCAGTAGAAGATGAAGGTGACGCGCCTGAAAGTGGAGTAGTTTATACATATGATTTGAGGACTGGAAATTATACTGGAAGGCTTGGTAGGTATGCAGTATGGTTAAATAACAACGAATTTATCTATCTAAAAACAGATACAAGTCATGAAACGTTTGGTCAATTAGTTAAAGTTAATGTTGCAAGTGATAGTGAAACAGTTCTCAAAGACAATACTGAAGATATTACCGAGGCTTATATGTATTCTGGAAACTATTATTATAGTTATCTAGTTGATGGGGAATCTAGTCGTGATGAAGATAATTTGATTATTACCAACAGAATGAATGTTTCTGATGGCAGTATTAGCTCTATTAGTGGTAATAGCTTTGCTGGAATTATAGGTATGGAAAACAGATTTAATATTTATTTCGAGGTAGGTTTATGTACCCCACTTGAAGGTCCGTTTGAATTCTCTGATGAATCACTTGATGAATATTCTTGTTTACCAGGTGGTTTAACGAATATATATTCTGACAAACTAGTCTTTAGAGACGGGGAAAGTACTGAAGTTGTGTTGGAATTTAGACCGATTCTTCTGTAATGTTGCCAGTTAAATATTTCGACAGAAGAAGTTAGCCTGTTATAATCAACGAATATGGAATTAGTAACCGGATTTTTATTTATCCAGCCGCTTTTTGACCTAGCTTACAATATGCTCGTTATTTTCTATAACGTTGCAGGTGATAACTTGGGTTGGGCTATTATTATCTTCACGCTTGTAGTGAAGTTTATCACCCTTCCCTTTACGATTAGACAACAGAAAACTGCAGAGAAAAACCGCGACTTCCAGACGAAATACAAAGCTGTGCAAGCAAAATATAAAGGTAAAAAAGATCAGAAAAGTAGAGATTTACTTGCCCGCGAACTTGCTACATTGCAAGCAGAATTCTTGCCTGGACAGTTAGGTGGTTGTTTACCATTGATTCTACAGTTACTATTCTTTTTCCAGGTTTATTTTGTGATTATCAATATTATCCAAGTCGGTGCCGAATCATTTAACCAAGTTCGCTACTCGTTTGTGCCTGCTTTTGCGGAGGGCGAAGTTATTAATCTGAATTTCCTCGGACTTGACCTGAGCCAATCTGCAGGTTCAATTGGCCTAAACAACATCGAACAAGTATGGCCATATATTTTACTGACGTTTATAGTTGGATTCAGTCAATACGTCTCCAGTCGCGTACTCGCAGGTCTACCAATAATGCCTGGTAGAGGTGGTAAGGATGGTAAAGATTCTAAAAAGAATAAGGATAAGAATGGCAAAGAAGTAAAAGAAGATCTTAGCTTTAGTGACGCTTTACAACAGTCCTCTCAGCAGATGATGTACTTTCTACCAATAATGACAATGGTTATCAGTATTAATTTCTTTGCTGGATTATCTCTGTATTGGAGTGTAAACAGTGGTTTTGCTATAATCCAGCAAGCAATCGTTAATCGCAAGAAAATTATTGCCAAATTAATAGGTAAACCGCTTGAAGAAGAAGATAGTGCCAAGAATAAAAGTGATAAGAAAAATCAGTCTGATTCACTTCAAAAGAAGAAAGGAAATGTTATCGAAGGCGAAATTGTCGAAAATGATAAAATAAAGGGAAAAGCGAAAAAAGGTAAGAGTAAAAATAAGAATAAAAACAAAAAGGCAAAGAAATAAAAGAAAATAATTATTGGAATTTAGTGGAAATTATACCTAAAGGTATATATCAAAAATTTTAACTATTAATAACAACAACATGGCAGATCAAGCAGACGTAGCAATAGAAATAAAAAAATTATCCGAATTGGATAAAGAAGAAATCGCAGCAGCAATAGAAAAAGTGCTCCACTCTATGAGTGAGTTTTTAGGGTTAAATATTGCCTACGACTACTCTTTGGAGACTTATGAACGTTCAGGTGAAGCAGAAATCAACGAAGAACGAGAATATCTAAAAGTAAAAATCCAAACCGAAGATAACGACTCCCTACTTATCGGTTATCACGGTCAGACACTAGAGAAATTACAATACCTTATTCAAGCAGGTGTATCGACATACTTTGGACAAAGAGTTCGAGTTGTTCTACATATTTCTGACTACCGAGATAAACGCGAGGACGCACTTATCAACCTTGCCAAAAGAGCAGAAGCACAGGTTCTTGAAAGTGGACAAGATATGGAATTACAGCCAATGCGTTCAGATGAAAGACGAATCGTACACCAAGCTCTACAAGACGGCGGAAAAGTTAAATCCGAGAGTGTTGGAGAAGGTAGCGAACGTAGAATTGTTGTTAGTGCATTAAATTAAAGCAAAATCTTTATAACCTGTGATATAATTACACTCATGAAAGTTAAAGCAATAAATCGTACAATTATCGGCAAAAAAAGCAAAAATCTTCGTAAAGAAGGTATTGTTTCTGCTGTAGCTTATGGACCTAAACTAGAATCTGTAAATCTAGCTGTAAATATCAAAGAAGTTACTGCTGCTTTCAACAAAGCTGGTTTCAACAAACTAGTAGATTTCGAAACTGAAACAGGTAAATATAAAGCACTTTTCAAAGAAATTCAAAGACAACCAGTTACAAATGAGTATTATCACGTTTCTTTCTACGTTGTAGACATGGAACAAGAGATTGACGCTGATGTACCTGTTCATATCGAAGGTATTTCACCTGCGGTAAAAAATAATATCGGTTTCCTTGAAGTTGCTGCAAATACACTTTCTGTTCGTTGTTTACCTGCGGATATTCCAGGTGATATTGTTGTAAATGTTGAAAATCTAAACGAAATTGGAGACAATATCGCAATCAGCGATTTGAATCTTGGAGATAAAGTGAAGCTAATGAATGTTGAAATGGACTTCAAACTTGTAGTTATCACTCCTCCTCAAAAGATCGAAGAAGAGGTTGTAGAAGCAGTTGCTGAAGGTGACGCTGAAGCAGGAACTGAAGGCGAGGAAACTGAAGCAGGCACAGACGCAGCTACAAAAGAATAAGCACCCTTACCAAATAAAGTAATTTCAGTCATAATAAACTATGACCGAATTAGATTACCTCAGTAACAAAATTAGCGCTGTAAGTTTGCCTAAAGAACTAAAGGATAAGCTTGAGCGTTGGATTATGCGTTTAAAAACACTCGCTCAATCCGGTGTTGCTGTTCCACTACTTGAAATAGATACTCTAAACAAATACGTTGACTGGGTAATTTCGATTCCATTTGGGAAGTTTAGCCAGGATAATCTTAATTTGCAATTAGTTAAACAAGAGCTTGATGGAAGCCATTTTGGTTTAACTGCCGTGAAAGGTCGTCTACAGGAATATGTGGCAACGAGAATTCTAAAATATAATCAAAATCAACGTGAACTTGCAGCAAACCCACTATATATAAATAATTCGGCAGGACGTAGTCCGATTCTTTGTTTCGTTGGTGTCCAGGGTGTTGGTAAAACAACTATGGCTAAATCAATGGCGAAAGCTCTGGGGCGCAAATTTGAAAGAATTGCGTTAGGAGCTTTCGCCGATGTTGCCGAGATTAGAGGTAGATCAAAAGCAGAACCCGGGGCCGAACCTGGTCAACTCGTAAAAGCACTGATTCGCGCGCAAACAATGAACCCAATTATCCTTCTAGACGAAATTGATAAAGTAAGCGAGTCTAGTGGTTTGAAGATGGATATTATGGCTGCCCTACTCGAGATCCTTGATCCCGAACAAAATAGTTCTTTTACTGATCGCTACCTCGACTTCCCGATTGATCTTTCACAAATAATATTTATAACCACCGCAAACAATCTAACCACGATTAGCCAAGCGCTTCTGGATAGAATGGAAACTATCCGGTTCAGTAGTTATTCGGATGAGGAAAAGGTTCAAATTGCAAAAGTTTATCTAATGCCAAAAGTATTGAAAGATTCGGGGCTAGAACCAGGGCAGATTAAATTTAGCGATGATGTATGGCCAATAGTAGTGCGTCCACTAGGGTTCGACCCAGGCATACGTGAGCTTGAAAGAACACTGCGCTCACTTATGGCAAAATTTGCTAAACTAGTAGTAGAAGGATACCAAGGTGAACTAACCCTAACTCCTGAAAATTTCCGCGAATTCATTCCGGAACAAATCGTAGTCAATAGTTAACATTATCTCAATTTAATATGACTAATTCCCAAAAAATCATTGCAGTTGTAGTTATTGTAATTGTAGCTCTTGTCTCTGGTATATTTTTATACGATAGACAATTTGGTTCAACTGAGAATGCTCTATCTTCATCTTCTCCAAATCAAAATACTGTTGGAAATCAAACAGCGCAAAATAACTCTGGTAGCCAGAGTAGTCAAAATAATCAGAATACTCAAGGAAACCAAAATAATAATACTCAAAGTGGGCAGTCCGGGCAGATAAATCCTTCCACTCAAAGAGAATTTACGCGCGCTGAACTTGCAACCCATACTGGAATCAATGAAAATGATTGTTATATTGCACTCGACGGTGTTGTTTATGATATGACAAACGCCGACTTCTGGTCCAATGGAGAACACACAGCTTCAAACGGCCTTGCGAAATGTGGCGAAGACCTAACAAGCGTAATCAATGCCTCGCCACACGGAAGAAGTGTGCTTACAACAGTAAACAGAATTGGTGTTTTTGTTAATTAGATTTTGACTTTATCTACTCTAGTATTAATGACTCGCGGGCTAATGGCTATAATGCTCTGCAAGCCACTTCTCAGCGTCTAGAGCTGCCTTACATCCATCTGCTGCTGCTGTTACTGCTTGCCTATAATGGTCATCTTCTACGTCACCTGCAATAAATACACCTTCAATTTTACTCATTGTTCTTTTCCCACTCGCTGGCCTCGCGTAACCGTTTACCGATACATCAATGTACTCTTTAAATAATTCAGTCTCAGGAATATAGCCAATTGCCAGAAAAAGACCATCTACTGCAATTTCACTATCTGTATTTTCGACAACATTAGTTAAAACCAAACCATTTACAGTTAATTCCCCTTTAATCTCTTTTATAACTGTATCAAGGATAAATTCAACTTTTGGATTGGCAGCAGCGCGGTCCTGCATGATTTTGCTCGCTCTGAATTCATTTCTTCTGTGAACTAGATACACTTTTGAAGCGAATTTCGTCAAGAAATTCGCTTCTTCCATCGCACTATCACCTCCACCAACAACAGCTACAGTTTTACCACGATAAAAAGCACCATCACAAGTTGCACAACTCGAAACACCTTTTCCCCAGAATTCATTCTCACCTGGAACATCAATTTTTCTAGGTCTTGCGCCACTAGCAATAATTACGCTTTTTGTAATAATTTCTTCATCCCCCATATATACTTTATGTAAAGACGGTTTACCAATCTCTTCCTGTGAAATTACTCCTAGCTCAACCTTAGTTACATTTTTATACTCAAATTTCGTTCCGAATTTCTTAGCTTGATCTAACATATTTTGGATTAACTGTGGTCCCATGACCCCTTCATTAAAGCCTGGGAAGTTCTCAACTTCAGTTGTAAGCATTAGTTGTCCTCCATATTGCGCGCCTGCAATTAGAAGCGGATGTAAATCTGCACGAGAAGCATAGATACCTGCAGTCAAACCTGCAGGGCCTGAACCTATTATTACAAGCTCTTCGATTTTTTCCTCAACAGCTGAATTATCCATAAATTTAGTATACCACCGCGGTTACTTTTTAAGCATATTTTTACGGAAAAATAAATCAGATAACTATGGTACAGGATCGTATCCACCACGAACAAAACCGTGACACCTAAATACTCTTTTGGCACCCATGACCAAACCTTTCAAAAGTCCGTATTTCTCTATTGCTTGATAGGTATAATCCGAGCAACTTGGTTGGTAAACACACGCTCTATAAAGATGAGGTCTAGCCCAAAATGCATGGTCAAATGACAGCGTTTTTTGATAAATGCGTATTAAAAGTAGCACTAACCGCCTGATCATAGAGTATTACGAGAATATTAGTTATATATTATATCTCAAATGCGAACTGAAACCGAAAAATATAACTATATTCATTGTTCAATAAACCAGCTAGTTAAATCTAACAGCAATTGAGGGCATGTTGTGCAAATGATATTTACAGTTGCAAGTTATCCACAAATTAAGCTATTGTTAAATTGTACGCGAACCAGAGGGCATTAAACTAAATAAAACAATTCAGTATAGATTAAGTTATCTATATCCAAAACGAGTTGGCGCAAGTATACACAAAATACAAGTTTTTTTTACAAGCGTTTATTTTAGTTTAATGCCCGAATCTACATCATATATATATTTGCTCAAAAGTTAATTAATCATTTAGTTAAATTCGCAGTTACTTTAACTACTTGACCAATTATCAGGCAAAATTCTTAAATTTTTCTTAAATATGAACAAGCATGATGAACCTTTGAATACAAAGGATTTATGGAAAGTAGCTCTTGCACAAATTGAGGTAAAACTAGATAGTAGTACACAGTTTAGAACATGGTTTACTGATACGAAATTAGAGGATCTGACAAAAGGCAAAGCTGTGATTGCTGTAAAAAATCACTATGCCGCCGATTGGTTAAGGCGTAAACACCAACCAGTTATAGAGTCCACCCTCGCCTATCTTTGTGGTGAGAAAGTAAAAGTCGAGTACAGGATAAGTGAGAATTTTTCCAATCAACAAATTCCTACTATCAAAGACAAAGAGGAAAGTAAATCAACCCAAAATCATAGTATATTTGGCGGTGGATCAGATAGATCAGTTGAACTTGAAAATTCCTTACAAAGGTCTCATATTAATACAAAATATAGTTTTGAAAATTTTGTGGTTGGGGACTCAAATAAAATGGCACATGCGGCGGCAATTGCTGTTGCAAATAACCCAGGCGGCGCGTACAACCCCATGTTTATCTACGGACACACAGGTTTAGGGAAAACCCATCTCGCCCACGCAACAGCTAGAAGAATCCTTGAAAAAGATCCAGATAAAAGAATTACCTATGTAGCTGCTGAAACTTTCATGAATCAAATGGTTAAAGCAATTAGAGGTGGTAATAATTTCAAATTTCGTGAAAAATATCGAGACAATACAGATCTACTAGTTATTGACGACATCCAATTTATCTCCAGTTGGGAGAAAACGCAGACTGAATTTTTTAACACGTTTAATATTTTGCAAGCCGCTGGCAGACAAATAATAATAATCTCTGATCGCTCCCCAGATGAACTGAAAGAGTTAACACCTAGACTTAGGTCCAGATTCCAAGGAGGAATAGTTGTAGATGTATCCAGGCCCGAATACGAGCATCGTTTAGCTATACTTGAGAAAAAATTAAATTCCCTCGGTGCCAAAGTTGCTAGGCACATAATCGAATACATCGCAAAAAACATCACTGACAATATCCGTGAATTAGAAGGAGCGCTCCAAAAAATCGCACTTATTGCTAGCCTCGTACCCTCCGGTGAACTCACAGTTGAAGATGTTGCAAAACAGCTCGGCAAAGACGCAGCTGCAAAACGCAAAAAAGTATCAGTAAATGACGTTCTCAAAAAAGTCGCAAAAGATTTTGAGATAAAAGTATCTGATATCAAAGGCAATAGACGCACAAAAGATATCGCAATCGCGAGACAAGTTTGTATGTATATTCTCAGAGAAGAATTAAATTACAAACTCGAGGAAATTGCAAAACTCCTGAATAGGAAAGACCATACGACCATAATGCATGGTATTGACCGCGTAAAGAGTTTGAGGCTTTCCGAGGACGTTTTTAGAGATCAATTAGTAAGTATCATAGAAACCTTAAATTCGGAAGTATAATTAATTAATAGTTGGAAGTTATTCTTAGTTTGGTTAGGAAAGTAGTTAACTTTTCCACAGATATTAAAAACTACTTTGCTCAACTGACAGAATAGAGATAGAATTAAGCATGCGGATTTATCCACAAATACACATGCCCTATTTAATCTACTAAATTTATATTTAAATATTAATATATGAAAATATCCGTAACACAAGCAAATTTAGCAAAGGCATTAAGCTATATCATCAAAGCAACCGCAATCAAGCCGAATATACCAGTACTTGCAAATGTATTAATTTCTACAGAAGGAGGAAAAGTAAAACTCGCTAGTACAAATTTGGATATTTCTATTTCGACCTGGATCGGTGGTGATATAGGGGAAGAAGGAGAATTAACAGTAAATGCAAAATTATTAACTGAATTTGTCTCGCAGCTAAAATCCGCGAAAATAGAGCTTATCCAGACTGGGCAGAGTCTTGAGGTTAAGTCTGTGGATAACTCAGCACAGTTATACATAATTACAGCCGATGACTTCCCGACTCTGCCCGATACCGAGAAAGAAGCAACTTTTGTGATAAACGCTCTGGAATTTAGTAAAGCTGTGCAAAAAACAGCAATTGCTGCAGCAATTGATCAAACGCGTCCTGTTTTAACTGGACTTTTGCTTGAAGCAAAGCAAAGAAAAGCGGCTTTAGTAGGTGTGGACGGTTTTAGATTAGCTCGAAAAGAATTAAAATTGATAAAAGGATCTCCTGACGATGTAAATCTGATAATTCCAGCCAAATCCCTACTAGAACTAACCCGAATTATAGAAGACACAGCAAGTGAAGAAGACAATATCGATATTTTCTATTTAAAAGATAAAAACCAGGTGGTTGTAAAATTCAACCAAATCACTTTTACAACAAGACTTTTGGACGGCGAATTTCCTGATTATGCAAAGATTATTCCTAGCGAGAAAATGATTGAGGTTAAACTTGCGAAATCGGAACTACAAGATTCAGTAAAGATCGTAAGCATTTTTGCTCGCAACATTATCGGCAATAAAGTTTTCTTTAGAATTAATTCCGAAGACAAAAAGTTACAACTTGCAACTAAAGTTTTGGATGTGGGCAATAATGAAAGTTTTATAGACCTTAATTCGGTTGACGGTGATGATTATGAAACAGCATTTAATGCGAAATTTCTAAGTGACATGATAACAACAATAGAAAGTGATGAGATCACTTTCCAAGCAAATGGCATCACTGCTCCAGGAGTGTTTTTGGATGCAGATGACAAAGACTACTTACACATAGTTATGCCAATGCGTATTGAATAGAATGAAAAGGATATTTATAGGACTATACCCTACTTTTGATTCTAGCGACTATAAAAATATAAGGCAGTTATTGTTTAAAAAAAGCGATACAGAAAAAAGGGATATATTTAGAGATAAATTAAGTGAATTTTTACCAGAAGGCGATATTTTCCTTACTGAGTCAGCGAGATCATCTTTTCATTTACTGCTTAAATCTTTAGAACTGGCAGAAGATAGTGAGGTGATTTTACCTGCATTTACATGTGTAGTTATCGTAAACCCGGTGCTATGGGCTGGATTAAAACCAGTTTATGTTGATATTGAAGAGAAAGATTTTAATACTCCAGTAAGTGGTTTGATAGATGCCGTTACTCCCAATACTAAACTAATACTAGTGCAACACACTTTTGGAAATTACGTTGACATTAAATTATTAAAGAGTGAGCTAAGTCGAATTGGTAGGAGTGACATAATTCTAGTCGAGGATTTGGCACATGTTTTTGGCTCAAATGTGAGTAAGAATGAGTATGTAGACGCGTCGATTCTTACATTTGGTGTGGAAAAAACGATTTCAACGATACGTGGGGGAGCACTTTTTATTTCAAAAAATAGTACGAATCTAAAAAATTCTCTAGAAAAAGTAAAAAGTAATTACGAAAAATACAGTGAATTAGGATTCTTGCAGTATTTGAAGTTGATTCTTAATCCAATCTTTTGGCAAATTATCCTACCTATTTATGATTTTGGTGTAGGTAAAATTACAATTGGACGGCTATTTGTATTGTTAGTTCGGAGATTAGGTCTTTTAGGTATTGCTATTTCTAAAACTGAATACTCCGGCGGTCAACCTTCTCATATAGAGACGAAAATCCAGCCAAAATTTGCTGAAATTGGTATTAAACAATTGGAAAAAATGCCAGATTTAGTCAAATTAAGAAAGAATTTGACTAAAATTTATAGTAAAAAAATAAGTAATACTAAGTTCGCGGGCAACATTGAACAACGATTTATTGTAGAAAAAGTTAATAATAGAGAAACTGAACTAGCATTTTTACGCTACCCACTGCTTTTGGATAATATAGATGAGTGCTTAAAATTTGTTTCTCGTACGAAAAAATTAGGTATTACTGTGGGTGATTGGTATAAAACAATGTTTTACACCCCTGAAGAAAATTACTCAGAGTTGGGTTATACCAAGGGAAGTTGCCCAATTGCGGAGAGCGTGACCAGAAGAATTGTTAATCTGCCTATAAATAGTGAAGTAGATGAAAGAATCGTTGAAAAAATTATAGATGTTATGTAAGATTTATTATGAGTAATCAAATAACAAAAATTAAAAATAAATTAGATAATTGTTGTTGTTGCTAGAAACATTTTCTTTCTAGTTAATTTTGATTACTTTTATAATGCAATATTCAGAAAACTTAGCGAATTTTATTAGTTCCCCTATACTTTTACCTCTTGTAGCTGTACTTTTTCTTGTATTTTCAGCTTTTTTATTACTAGTTGTGATTGGTGGTTATATTTATTTCCATCAACTAAATCTACCCGTACTCGAGATTCTAAATTCTAAATCTCAAAGGTCTAATACCAGTAAAACTAAAGTTCTAGTGCTTTTTCCACATCCAGATGATGAGACTGTCTCTATGGGAAGTACTCTTGCGCAACTTTCTTCTAGAGAAGACATCGAACTCTTAGTTGTTTCTCTTACAGCTGGCGAGCGTGGGAATTCATGTCTTGATTTGGAACCGTTGGTACTTGCGGAAATTAGGAAAAAAGAATTTGGTCAGGCTATGGCTAAACTTGGAGTCGACAACTATAGAATATGGGATTACCAGGACGGTGAAGTAGAAAATCAAATTAATAGTCTAAATAAAGATATGGACAAATTGTTAGCGGAATTTCCAACTGATTTAATTATTACCTATGAAAAATTTGGAATTTACGGACATCCAGATCATGTTACGCTGTCAAATTTCATCAGTAGTTATCCTACCTCCGCTAAGAAACTCTATATAACAATGGCTAGAAGAATGTTCCTCAAAGTTGCGAAAAAGAATCTGCCATTACATATGGCTAAAGATCCGACTATTGTACTTCCATCTCTTCCGATGTTTAGATCCAAATTTAGCTTGAAGCATTTTTTGAGAAAATTAAAAGCGATGAATGAATACAGATCCCAAGGCTTACCAAATAATCTACTCGCATCATTTGTCCTTAGCCAAGAGTATTTTGCGGACGATATTAGCAATAATGCAAATAAATAAATCAAGTCAGTAATTCAAATCAGTCATTTAATCTAAGTTATAATAAGCAATGTCACAATTACGTCTTTTTAATACGCTCACAAAGAAACTTGAGGACTTTCAACCACTAAAACCGGGAAAGGTATCGGTTTATCATTGCGGACCAACAGTTTATTGGGTACAACATATAGGAAACATAAGAGCAATGACCATGGCGGATCTAGTTCGCAGGAGTCTTATTTATCTGGGTTTTGATGTTAATTTCGCAAGAAACTATACAGATGTTGGTCATTTAACTGGTGATAACATTGGGGACGCCGATTCTGGTGAAGACAGAATGGAAAAAGGTGCGAAAAGAGAAGGACTTACACCAGAAGAGATTGCGGATAAATATATTGCTATATTTGAGAAAGACACGCGCGCACTAAATATACTTCCTCCAGACTTTCAGCCTAGAGCGACGGATTACATTTCCGAAATGCAAGATATGGTGTCAGTCTTGCTTGCGAAAGGTTATGCATATACGACTGATAAAGCGGTCTATTTTGATATCGAAAAAGCAGAAGATTATACGAGATTGAGTGGGCAAAAGCTTGAGAATAATAGAATTGGAGAAGGACATGGCAAAGTTCAAGATGGAGAAAAAAGAAACCCTCAAGATTTTGCCCTTTGGTTTTTCAAAACTGGTGAGCATAAAAACGCACTACAGACTTGGGAATCACCTTTCGCATCAGGAGGAGTTGAGAATGGCAGAGGATTTCCAGGCTGGCATATCGAATGTAGTGCAATGGCGAAAGCTGAGCTGGGTGAGCGGGTAGACATACATATGGGTGGAGTTGAACATATACCTGTGCATCATACAAATGAAATTGCCCAGAGCGAATCTGCAAATGGAGTGAGATTTGTAAATTATTGGCTACACAACGAATGGCTTACTATAAACGGTGAAAAAATATCAAAATCCGAAGGGAATATTTTTACAGTTGCTGAATTAATTGCAGAAAAACATGATCCTTTGGCATTGAGGTATTTGTTTTTGGGTGCACATTACCGCTCGCAACAGAACTTTACGCTTGATTCATTATCAAGTAGCGAGCGTGCACTAAATAATTTACGTGAAGCGCTTTTAAAAATCGCACAAAATCAACCAGAAATATTACTGAAAGATAAAGTAAATGCAGGTAGCGTGCTAGAGATTTGGCACGCTAGATTCGTAAAAGAGATAACTGATGATATTAATATCTCTGCTGCGCTAGCAGTTGTATGGCAGCTATTAAAAAATACGGAAGTAGATGATGCTGATAAATTCGCAACGATAATAGATTTCGACAGAGTTTTAGGTCTCGATTTATTGGGGTATATCAAATCAGCTCTACAAAATAATAGTTCAACTAAACTTTCTCCTGAGGAATTAACAAAAGTAAACGAACTCATTTCTGCAAGGAAAATCGCAAGATCTGAGAAAAATTGGCCGAAAGCAGACGAAATCCGCTTGCTTCTAGAGACAAAATACGGACTTACAATCAAAGATATTGGTGAGGAAACGACTTTTTAGTTTTAGAAGTTGATATGAAGCTTGGGAAAAGTTAGTTA
The DNA here is from genome assembly GCA_041738875.1 of Candidatus Dojkabacteria bacterium. Lineage (GTDB taxonomy): Bacteria > Patescibacteriota > Dojkabacteria > CALFHW01 > CALFHW01 > JBGSOW01. Next base: position 9,221 of record JBGSOW010000027.1, on the reverse strand, counting down.
TATAGGTGAATAGAAATATAAAGATTTAACTAAAGTTTTAGCTAAATAGCCTTTACATTGATAGTGAACAGGTATATTATTGTTTGCACAACTTTAGTCTAATTCTATTGCAAGAAACTGAAATATATTTAAATGTAATAACCGGTATTGCGCTGGCTTTGCTTTTGGCCAGTGGTTTGTATTTGATATCAAAGAGATCCAAGTTTCTACCCTTCCCGATTTTACTTTTTGTAATCGGAATAGTATTGTCAAATTTGAATTTTCAACTTTTTGAATCAATCAGACTAAATCCAGGTTCAGTGTTGTTTATATTTTTGCCGATACTACTTTTCGAATCAGCATTTAGGTTTGACTTTAGAGAATTTAAGCGCATTTTAGCTCCAGGCTTTCTTTTTGCAACTGGGGGTTTGCTAATTTCAGCCACAGTTATAGCGGCGATACTACATTTACTTTTCAAATTACCTTTTGCAGAAAGTTTTTTCTACGGTTCGATAATTTCATCGACAGATCCAATTGCAGTGTTATCTTTGTTTAAAGAGCTAGGCGTACCAAAGAGACTACAGCTTTTAGTCGACGGTGAAAGTTTTTTGAACGATGCAACCTCTGTAATTATGTATAAACTCTTACTTCCTGTAATTGGCACCGGGGTTTACACTGGCTTTGCGAGTAGTGAATTAATCTCAGGCGTTGGTAGCTTTGCTTACGTCCTGATAGGTGGTGCAGTTGTAGGTGCACTTTTCGGTTGGGTTGTCTCAGAAGTGATCTCACCGATAAAGAATGTTCCTTTGGTTGAGATCAGTCTGACCATAATTCTGGCAAGCCTCGTTTTTATTTTTGCGGAGCATTATTTGCAAGTCTCAGGGATTATTGCGGTTTTAGCGGCTGGTTTAGTGCTCGGGAATTATGGTCGAAGCAAAATTTCGCCGCAAATTTTAAATAAAATGGACGAGATTTGGGAATTTCTAATTTTTATCTCGACTTCACTTGTATTTCTTTTGATTGGCTATGAAATCAATATTCCACTTATTTCAACCAATCTTCCTATTGTTATTGCTGCGGTGCTCGCGTTACTATTGGGAAGATTTTTAAGCATATATTTAATCGGAGCGGGCTACAATCTCAGTGTTCCCAGAGAGTCACGCATACCAGCAAGCTGGCTACAAATACTCAATTTCGGAGGACTAAGAGGCGTTCTACCTTTGGTTGTCGTTTTGTCTCTGCCCGAAACTTTTGCCTACCGCGATCTTTTTATACAACTTGTTTTAGCGAGCATCTTGTTTACACTAACTATAAATGTAGTTTTGATCACTCCATTAATTCAACTGTTAAAACTCGATAAACCTACAAGAGCCGAACTTATCGAAGCAGGTATAACTCAGGTTTTCGTTCTCAAAAGTCTACTCCATCATTTACGAAAGATGAAAGATACAGAGGAAATTTGTTTTGAAACTTATGCTAAACACGTAAAAGACGTGAAACAGCGCTTGCAAGAGACCAAAACGCAACTAGTTAAATGGAAAGAAACCACAGATGAAAAAATAGTTAATGCAGAAATTGCCAAAGTTATTGGTTTACACTGTTTGCACATCGAGAAAACAGTGTATTCTGATCTATATACAAGGGGAATTATTACAGAGGATTTGTTTAATAGGTTGTGCGCTTCAATTAATGAGAAATTTATATTAATTCAAATCGATGAAAATTTCAAACCTCTATCAAAAGTATCTAGGACGAATATTGAAGCTAAATTTAAAAAGTTGGAGAGGCCTGGTTTAAACCTTGCGTCTTTAATCAGGTACATCAGAGGGATTAGTTTTACAGATACTGTGATGGACACTTATACTTATTATAAGGCGAGATTTCTGGGAGATGAGAAAGTTTTAGAAGAACTTGCTTCGTTGCACGAGGAATCACAAGATTTCCCAAAAATCTCGCAAATTATCTCTAAAACAGTGAAATATTATGAAGAACTATTAAATTATAACCGCTCGACTGTGAACTATATTCGAGTTAATTATCACAAAGAAGCAATGCAAGTTGAAGAAAAATTATTCGAATGTGAGTCTAGTGACTTGATTGCAAGTATGTTGCATGAATTTTCTGAGCAAGGGCGAATTACGAAAAATGTGATAAGTAAATTAAAAATGAGTTAATTAATTATGGCTAGACAACCAATCTCAGAGTACAGTGCGAAAAAAATTCTACACGAGTATTTGAGTTTTGGTTATGAAGGTATTGCAATAAGTTCAGAAACACCTGAGGCAACGCTCGCGCAAGAACTTGAAAATAAACTAGACCAAAGTAAAAAATACGTCTTAAAAATCGACCAAGCCACAAAAAAAAGAGCAAAAATGGGTTTGCTTAAATTGAATATTTCTCCAAATGAAATTCTTTCAGCCCGTAGCGAATTACAAGCAAAGGGCTATGATAAATTTTTACTGGAGGAATTTATCCCTCACGAAAAAAGTGCGGAGAAGTATTTGGCTTTGAGTCTGACCAGGAAAGGTTATAAATTCACATATTCTAGCGAAGGTGGTGTTGATATTGAGGATGTTGGGGTTTTAAGTGAATATGAAGAAAATGTTGCTAAAGTCGCAAACGATTTGGGCTTAAATGTTGAATTTTTAACTAATATTTTAGATTGTTGCTACCAGAATCATTTCTCGTATCTAGAAATTAATCCACTAGTAATAACTGAGGGTGATGCAGCTTACGGAACAGATGCTAAATCAGAGGCAGGTAATACAAACGATTTAACTGAAAACATTGCTATACTTGACCTTGCAGTGGAGGTAGATACTGCCGCAGTTAATTTCAATACTACTTCTTGGAATGAAAATGACTACGCCTACCCGCCTAGTGATAGATTAGTGCAAATTGAAAATGTTAAAAAATTGGATTTAGATTCGCCAGCTTCATTGAAATTGATTTTATTAGAAAAAAATAACGGGATTTGGTTGCTTCTTTCGGGAGGTGGAGCAAGTATCGTTGTTGCAGACGAGGTTGCGAATCTGGGACACGGTGAGAAGCTTGCAAATTACGGTGAATACAGCGGAAACCCGTCTATGGAAGAGACTTACCTTTATACCAGGAATCTGCTTGAACTTGTGCTTGCAAGCGAAGCTAAAAAGAAAGTAATTATAATTGCTGGTGGAGTTGCTAATTTCACTGATGTGCGGGTAACATTTAGGGGTATTATTAAGGCTTTAAGTGAATTTGTGCCTGAAATTGTTGCGCAGAATATTGAAATATTTGTAAGACGTGGAGGGCCTTATCAAAAAGAGGGTTTGGCGGAGCTAAAAGAGTTTTTAAAGAAGCACAACATAAAAGGTGAAGTTCATGGACCTGATCTAGAACTTCAGAAAATAGTTAATTTAGCAGTTGAAAGATTGGACTGATAAAAATGGATATTTCGATTGAAAAAATTAGAAACACAAAGCCAGTATTACTTATGATTGGTAACCATAAAGGGATTATCCAGTCGGTTTTGGATTATTTTTATTTCAATGGTGATAGTTTGCCTGAAGTGTATATTGTTTCAAGTTCAGGGAATTTTTTGCGCTATTTCTTTGGTTCTGAAGAGGTGATGTTGAAGTGTTTTGGTTCTGTGAATTTGATTGACGAGACGGCGAAGTTAAAAATTAATCATGTGGTTGATTTTTCATCCGCTCGTAGAGTTGAGATGAGTTTCGACGAAATTTCTGCAAACCTGCCAAACGTTATGGTGGTCAATATTTTTGCAGAAGACGTGGCTGAGCAAGTGACCGTGAAGATATTAAATAGTAATTATGCGAAAAACAGGCTTATTTTGGGGCCTGCAAGTGTGGGACTTCTTGTACCTGGGCAGATAAAATTGGGCGCAATTGCGGGTGTCAGCCCTACTCAACTTGCAGATATGGATATTTATTCGCAAGGGAATATTGCTATTTTTTCAGCTTCAGGCGGAATGTCGAATGAATTGATTAATTTTGTTGCGAAAGATAATTCTATATCTTTCGCGCTATCCGTTGGTGGCGACCGCTTTCCGGTTTGTGATCCTTTGCTTGCTTTTCAGCTTGCGGAAGAGGATGAACAAACAGATTGTGTTGTGTACTATGGGGAGTTGGGCGGAGATGATGAATATAGGATTGTGGAGCTTATTAAGCAGAAGAAGTTTACTAAAAAGTTAATTGCTTATATTGGTGGGAGTGTTTCTGATCTTTTTGCGGCTCCGCCGCAATTTGGACACGCTAAAGCCTTGGCTGGTAGTAAACTGGAAACTGCAAATGCGAAAAAACAGGCTCTACGAGAGGTTGGCGCATTTGCACCCGACACATTCGCAGAATTCCTCCAAGAAATCCAGAAATTTGCTAAAACGGCTAAAACTGAATTAAATAAAAATATTACTAACGAGAACAAAGCCAAACTAACTACCCTTCTGTCTAGAAAACCAAAAGATTTTATCTCTACTATCTCAGGGGAGGTGGATGGTGAAGTGCATCTTTTGGGTAAAGAGTTAACTGAAATTTCGCAGCAATATTCTTTTACGGCTTTAGCCGCACGCATGTTACTTGGTAGAGAGGAGATTTCGCCTGAACTTGAGAAATTTACAGATGTTGTTTTTAAACTTCTGGTAGATCATGGGCCTTACCAATCGGGAGTGGTCAATACAATGATAACTGCAAGAGCTGGGAAGGATATGAGTTCTAGTATTTCTGCTGGACTTTTGACGATTGGGCCAAGATTTGGTGGAGCGATTAGTGAAGCAGCTAGTAATTGGTTTGAGGCTGTTAATGAGAATATTGACCCGCATGATTTTGTGGAAGGTTTTGCTTCCAAGAGAAAATATATTTCAGGTATTGGTCACCGCAAATACTCATCCTCATCGCCCGATCCGAGACTAGTCTTGATTCGCAAAGTTGTAAAAGTAGGCAAATATTGTGAGTTTGCAAGCAGCGTCGAAAAAATCACATTAAGTAAAAAGAATAATTTAATTCTCAATATGGACGGTCTTATCGCTGCTTGCCTTTTGGATATTTTGGAGCAAAATGAAAAGCTTACACAAGCACAGATCAGAGAGCTTATAGACGCTGATTATTTCAATGCATATTTCATTTTGCCAAGGACAGTTGGGTTCGCCTCCCACCACTTAGACCAAAAACGCCTCGGCGAACCCCTCTACCGAGCAGCAAATTAATCTAGAGGATTAATTAGGTAGTCAAATCTTGTGTAATTTTTTCATACTTTCATAACCGGATTTGATTATTTTCTTCAAAACCTCTAAATCGACATCACTCAACCTTTTTATATACAAACAGCCTACGCTGGTTTTGTGTTTTCCTAGATTTTCGAGATGTTGTTGTTGCGCATCGAAGCCAGAAATAACATAAAGCGTCAGATTTTGCTTACGCGGTGAAAAACCAGTGAGCATCCAGTCAGCTTCTTGGCTGCTGCGTTCTGATTTGTAATGATATTTTCCAAAACCAACTATACTTCCTCCCCACATTTTTGCTTCTTCACCAGTTATTTCTGTGAAAATTTTCAATAGCTCCAGAGCGTCGCGCCTCTTCCCTTCATCTTCCACACTCATTAAAAAATCCTTTACGCTTGCAGTATTTTGTTTTGTTTTCACTTCAGCCATAAGATTTTCGAGTAATTTAGAATATTAAACTTTACTAGATTATAACGGAAATATACGAATGATTGATATAATAACAAATGCCAAAATCAGAGTTCAGAATAGTAGAATATGAACGTTTAATCGGGACGCCAGCATCTATTGCAAATTATATCCTTATTGGTAGTGATGCGCGTGCAGAAAGAGATCCTAAAGTTGGTGGAGATTCTGAAGCAATATTTATTGATTCAGATGGGGATATTCAAGATATATCAAATGAAGGGCAATTAGTTCCAACAGGATTAAATATATATTCATTGGAAAGACCAGAATTAGTTCTTGAAGCTTGGACAGAACACCCACATTTTATGAGTATTTTGAGTTCTGCCAAAAAATTTTTACTTTCACCAGATAGGTTACCTTCTACAGTAAATTGTCTAACTTCTTCCTTAAGATCAGCCGAAAGGTCAATGGAGTCAGGGATATATAGTTTCGGTGGTGATGAATACGTGCAACACGAAACGAACTCCGAAGATATAATGACATTTTTATACGGAAAAAACCAATTTGGACCTAAATATTCTTTTTTAAGATATGTTCAATTAGCTTCTCTTTTAGGTGTAATAGACACAGGGAATACTAATTTAGATTCTTTCTTTGTAAATAGACCTACGATAAAAAATAGACTCAAATATTTATTGGATTGGGATGTGATAGATACAAATACCAAATCAAGAGTTTTATCAATGTATCAGACACTCTCAAATTCTTATCAGAAAAGACAACCAGTTCAGTTACGATATGAGGACGTTATACAAGGAATTAAATTAGTATAGTGTTAAATCTTCACTAAACTCGCGTATTCGGTTGCGAGTTCTTTGCGGCCGTGGGAAATGAAGTCTATGGAAACGAGGTCCTCGTCGATTGAGACGATTACTCCTTTGCCGAATTGTGCATGCTGCACATGGTCTCCTGGGGCTGCGTTAAAGATTGGTCTGTTTTGGTTTTTGTATTTACCGTGCGTGCTATTTGAACTGCTACTTGCGCTCCTAGCACTGCTGTTTCCAAGGCTATCATAATCTTTTCCGTGCTCAGCTTGGGTGTAAAAGTTTACATCGTAGTTTAGATCTCGCGATTGGTTGCGCTCACCCCAACTGCCTGAAAAACTTGAAAAGTCGATCAAATCGCTATCCAGATCACTTAAAAATCTACTCGGGACCGCGCCCATTCTACTTCCGTATGTTGTGCGAGTGGTTGTATAAGTAAGGTAGAGGTTTGTTTTTGCTCTCGTTAGGGCGACGTATGCGAGCCTTCTCTCCTCATCCAATTCTGAGGCATCATCAAAAGCGCGGCTATGCGGGAATATACCTTCTTCTACCCCTGCCACAAAAACATGACCAAATTCCAAACCTTTGGCGCTGTGGATTGTCATAAGAGTGATGGGTGAGCTATCGTCGTCACTGTTTGAGTTTTTGCTCGCTCTGCCGTTGTCCTCCATCAGAGCAACTTCCTCCAAAAAAGCTTGCAAAGATGCTTGCGGAGACATTTCTCGGTATTTCGTTGCGACATTGATCAATTCTTCCAAATTTTGCTTACGTTGGCGGTTTTCCTCATTGTCCTCCGCAAGCATCTCATAGTAGCCACTTTCCCTAAGCACGTAGTCAATCAAATCAGTGACGTTGTGATCTTCTGCATAATTAATTAATTTTATAATTATTTCAGCGAATCTAATTATTGCTGGTGTAAGAATTTTGTCAGAATTACCTTTCATTAAACTGTCAAGCAAATAATTTAATGAACTTGTGTCATTTTTCCTGGACTCAGTAGTCAAATCGCTAATTGATTTAGCACCGATTTTTCTAGTTGGGACGTTGATTATTCTTAAAAGTGAAAGTTCGTCGTTTGGATTAAAAATTATTCTCAAATAGGCAAGTGCGTCTTTGACCTCTTTACGCTCGTAAAACCTAACTGTACCAACGATTCTGTAAGGAATACCCATCTGTAAACATGCTTCCTCTAAACCTCTAGACTGCGCGTTCATCCGGTATAAGACAGCGATGTTTTTGCCTGACGGGTCTTTTTCGAGAAGTTCGTCAATCTTTTTCGTTATCCAATATGACTCATCTTTCTCGTCCATCGCTTGGTAAACAGAGATATTTTCACCCTCTGTATTTTCGGTCCAAAGTTTTTTATCTTTGCGGTTTCTAATCTGCTTTACGACAGAATGCCCGGCTTCCAATATTTTTTGAGTTGAGCGGTAATTTTGCTCAAGTTTGATAATTTCGACGTTCTGAAAATCTTTTTCGAATTCGAGAATATTGCGTATGTTTGCACCACGCCAAGCGTAAATACTTTGATCGTCGTCACCTACCACGCAAATATTGTTATACTTCGCACATAGTAGGCGGATCATCATGTACTGCGCGTGGTTTGTATCTTGGTATTCATCCACCATGACATATCTAAACATGTCCTGATACCTATCTCTTACGGTTTCTTCGCCTTCCAAAAGCCTCACGGTGTTGAACAAAAGATCATCAAAGTCCATGGACTGTGCGTCTCTCAATGCTTTTTGGTATTCTTGATAAATTTCTGTAACTATTTCTTGATAACTTCCACGCGCCATATTTTCGTATTCTTTTACTCCGATTAATTCGTTTTTCGCACTTGAGATTGCGCCCAATGCGGACCTCGGATTAATTTGTTTTGGCGAGATGTTTAATCTTTTGAAGATACTGCGGATAAGACTGACTTGGTCGTCTGCGTCGTAAATTGTGAATTGTGGTGTAAAGCCAAGAAAATGCGCGTCTCTCCTTAGTATCTTAACTGCGATTGAGTGAAATGTTCCCATCCAAGGTATGTTGGAGACTCTGTTTGTGAATGGGTAAATTTGTTGATCTTTGCTCTGTTTATGATCACTGGTATTGAGCCTGAGAAGTGTCCGTTCTTTTATCTCGCTTGCTGCTTTGTTTGTAAAAGTTACAGTTAAGATTTCTTCGGGTTTTGCTACTTTTTCCTCTATAAGGCGCGCCAAACGCTCGGTTAGAACACGTGTTTTGCCGGAGCCTGCTCCGGCAATGATCAAAAGTGGCCCATTTGTATGTTTAACAGCACGAAGTTGTTCGGAATTTAAAGACATAGATTATTGTAACCTATACGCAATAGATATTTACTATTCACTATAGAAATATGTCATGTATTCGTTTGACATTATTGATTGAGTTTTAGGCTCGTACTCAAGGCTGTAAAATTTATCACCCGTTGATGTAATACATTTCGTAGTAAATTCACTCAACATTTCAAACCGCTTATCAACAATCGCCGACAAAGCCTCATACACAATATGCTCATCTTTAGGCTTCTTCCATCTAACAGCCATTTTGTATTTTGCTTAATTTTAATTAAATTCGAATATCTAAGACTATAGTTTTATTCCTACTTAATAAATACCTGAGAGAATTATAGAGTGTCCCCAATATGTATTTATGCATAGGGAGTATTATCAAAATCCCTATGGGACTTATCAATCAGATATTTGACCATCATTTCGGATATCGGAATACCAGTATACATTTCTACTCTTGCGAAATAGCAAGGAAGATTGACCTCTATCAAATGATGACCA
>JBGSOW010000022.1:0-19612 GCA_041738875.1 Candidatus Dojkabacteria bacterium | reverse complement strand
GATAAATTTAATCCATACTAGAAGAGCTATTATGTATAATAAATAAGCACAAACCATAGCAAGTGATTCATAAAAAGTTATAACCCCGTCTGCTATTACAAAGATAAGTATAAGTATGGATATGGTGTATGCGATTCCGTCTCGGACCACCGGTTTCCAGTTTAGATAAGAAGTTTTAACTAACGCTGCAAATCCGATTACAACCAAAATCTGAAATATCGCAGAACCAACAACAGTTCCTAAACCTGTGGCCGGATTTGCGCCTACTAGAAATAAGGCGAAAAGTGTAGTGCTTAGTTCAGGGGCACTTGTGCCCATTGCCATAAATGTAGCTCCTGAAACACTTTGAGGTAATTTTAGTGAATCAGAAATATTGTCTAGACTTTTGATAAAAATATCATCTACAATCCTGGCAAGGAAGTAGAAAGATATTAGAAGTACAATTAATGCTGTAAATGTTTCCATACCATCTAATTTACCATGAGAATGTAAGTTAGCAAATATGTTGCTAGAATGTAGCTATGACTAAAATAGCTATTGTTGGGGGTGGTGCTGCGGGATTAATTTGTGCTGCAAGTATTTTAGAGAATTTACATGGGGAGAAAATAATGATCACTTTATTTGAGAAGAACCCGAAACTTGGTGTCAAGGTGGCGATTAGTGGTGGCGGCAGATGCAACGTAACTACTGGAATCAGTGATGAGAAGATTTTACTGAGTAAATATATTCGCGGAGGTGATTTTTTGAGACCTTCTCTACTCGCTTTTCCTCCAGAAAAAATGAGGGATTGGTTGCTACTACATGGACTTCCTACCAAAGTTGAAAAGGATAACCGTGTTTTTCCAGTGAGTGACAATGGCCAAGATGTGATTGATTTGTTCGAACGCCAATTTGCGAACAGCTCAATTAGAATTAACTACAGGGATAATGTAACTGATATAAAAAATGTTTCTGGTGGTTTTGAGATTACTGCTCTCTCCGGAGTGTATAATTTTGACATTCTAGTAATTACTACTGGTGGGAATGCATATTCTCATACCGGTTCTTCCGGTGATGGTTACAACTTTGCAAAAAACCTCGGTCACTCTGTAACTAAACTAGGCCCATCTTTGAATAGTTTTGAGGTTGCGGAACCTTTGAGGTCAAATTTCTGCAAAGAATTAAGTGGAATTAGTTTCCCAAATTGTGAATTCTCATTTGCCGATAAAAAAAGCGTTTCAGGCGCGATGTTGTTTACGCACTTTGGTATCTCAGGTCCAGCTGTTTTTGCTCTTGCTGCAGAACTTGCTTTTGATGTGGTTGAAAAGAGCCGACCGAAATCTGTATATTTTAAACCGCGAGCAAGCGTAGGTGTTGAAGACTGGGATAAAATTCTAACTTCACATTTTTCCACACTTGGCACAAAACAAATTGGTAACTCATTAACTCACTTTTTTCCAAAAAGCTTTGTACAAAAACTATTGGAACTAGCAAATATTGATGTTGAGAAAAAGGTGTCCATTATTTCCAAAGACGAGCGCAGATTAATTGCGAAGTATTTAGGTCAAGGTATTGAATTACTACTCACCTCCAGAAGAGCTGGCGATGAATTTGTAACTGCGGGAGGGGTTGAATTAAAAGAAGTTAACCGTAAAACAATGGAATCAAGAATAGTTCCAAATTTGTATTTTGCGGGTGAAATTCTAAATATTGATGGACTTACAGGTGGATTTAATTTGCAAGCCGCCTGGTCAACTGGCAGAGCTGCAGCTATTGCAATATCTAAAAAAGTATTGGTACAATAGCGAATGGAAGAACTTATAAATAAATATACAGGTAGAATTGAAATTGTAGATAAGGAAACAGACCCAAACGCACATAAATACCTCAAAGCAGCTTACAGTTATACTGAAAAGCACAGCGATGATGATTCAACATGGACTGGGGCAGTTATATTGGATGGTGATGTTATTGTCGCAAAAGGTGCAAATGTATTTTCTCATGGTGTAAAAAAGACTAAAGAAAGGCTAATTAAGCCACTGAAATACACGCTTCTAGATCACGCTGAAAGACAGGCGGTATATAGTGCTGCAAAAAGTGGTAAAAAACTTGAAGGCTTAACAATATATACACCTTGGATTCCTTGCAGTCCTTGCGCAAATGCAATTATATCAAGTGGGATAAGTACAATAGTTATTCACTATGAAAAGACATTGAAAACCCCGGCAGATTGGAATTTAGAAGTTTCACATACTTTCGACATCCTTTTAGAAGCTGGGGTTACTGTAAAAATTTTCAAAGGTAAGATCGGCGGCGTTAATAATCTCTTCCGCGGGGAAATGTGGAAGCCTTAAAGAAAGGCTTTAAAGTAGTTTAAAGTAGAGAGAAACTAAACAACCAAAAATACGATGTAAGTATATGTCCGATCTCAATCTCTACATTACGCTTATGTCTTGAAAAATAAATCATTATCCCTGTACTTACTAGGAAAAATATAATTGAACATAGCGCAAATATTGAATTAATTCCAATGAATTGTATTCCTATAAATCCTGCAGCTAGAGTTGTTGAAACAAAATATATAAATGCAATTGCGTAATGTTTTTTATAGTGTTTATCGAAGCGAAAAAAAATAAGTGTAGCAGCAGCTATTCCAGCAATTACTAAAAACAGTGAACCAATTGTGAAGTTGCCAAGTATTCTTGTAATATTTAAAGACATCAAAACTAGTGAACCTGCCGAAATCAAGCTACCTACAACGTAAAGTAGATGGTATATATTTCCAGAAGTTGGCAATTCACTTATGAATTTAATCCCTTCTTTTCTATACTTTTTGTGAAAATACGGCAATATTATAAAGCCAAATGACCCTGTGAATGCGAAAAGCCAGGAAATTTCAATTGCTAGGGCTAACATTGTGTTCTCTATTTGCTAAGTTCAATTTCGGAAGGTATGAGTAGGCAAACCAAAAGATACTTAGCGCTACAAATGTTGTTAGGAATTGATTGCGTAAGAATGGCAGTGCGTTGATATAACTATTTAGTAGGCCAAAAATATCTTTTGAATACATCATAGTTGTCACAACTACCCCGAAGTTCGTCCACAAGTAAAATACGACAACTGAAATTACACCTGGTGCAATCGTAGAAAAGTAGCTCAGTTTACTTCGGGCTTTGGCTACGAGTTTGATTAGCACAAATGAAATAAGACCTGTGAAAATAAACCCGCTCCAAGTAAAAATATAAATAATTGTGTTTCCGATAATTAGATCCGAAAGGATTATTATCGCTAAAGGTAGAAACATTAGATATGCTTTTGTCCCAATCAATACAAATCCAATTACTGAAATTGCAGTAACGAATTCTACATTTGGTCCGATGTGCAGAAATGTGCGTGTTGCAAGTCCTACAAAAAATAGGATGCTTACTAGAATTATTGTTTTTAAATTTACTTTGGAGGTTATTAATTTTTTCATAGCTTTTTTACTTTTAGAAAGTGACTAATTTCAAATCAATAACGTCTCCGTCACTAAGTGTGAGTTCACTAATGCCAACTTGCGCAGGGTTTCCATTATGGCTGATTTCCCAAAATTGTGTGCTTGGATTTGTTGTCACACCATTTATGGTAACAATATATTTACCTATACCTGGGAAATCAGCTGTAGTTAATGTAAAACCTGTCGTTCCCTTTGATAATCTATCCAAAGCGCTTTCTAAAACTTCATTATCTGTTTCTAAATCTAATTCATATTCTTGTTCGCTACTAGATTGTGCGCTGGCCACTTTGACTATTACTTTCTGGGTTTGCTTCTCAACTTGTTTTATCTCTGAAGTAACTTTGTTTTCATTTAACACATTCATTAGAACTGCAGCTAGAACTCCTAGAATTACTGCTGAAATAAGTATGATTGTTACGCTTTTTAGTGCGTTCTCTATTCTAACTACATGCTTAGATGACATAACATAAAGTTGTGTAAAAAGTTAAATCGAGGGCAGATACTATAATATAGCATTAATTGTTAGAATGTATCATGCAAACAAAAAAGGATCTGAAAGAACTACCTGAAAGTTACTGGAGAGAAAAGCTTACTAGCGAACAATACAGAGTTTTGAGAGAAGCTGGTACTGATTTGCCTTTTACTGGAGAGTATGTGGGTTTAAAGGAGGCAGGTTTATATACTTGTGCTGCATGTGGCAATGAATTATTTTCTTCCGAAACTAAATTTGATTCTAAATCTGGCTGGCCAAGTTTTTTCGCAGCGATTTCAGACGACAGAATTGAATTGAAAGATGATAATTCCCACGGTATGAATAGAATTGAGGTTAGATGTGGCAACTGCGCAAGCCACCTAGGACATCTTTTTAGTGATGGCCCTAGGCCAACAGGCAATAGATATTGTCTAAATTCGACCTCACTCAATTTTGTTAGCTCATGAACTTAACTAAATTAATCCAGCTACCATTTTATAGCACTTCAAACCACGAAGAAGAGGTCAAAGCAACTTGGACAGAGTTATTCTTCGATCTTGTATTTGTTGTCGCAATTATTTCTGTCGGAACTGAGTTGGGACGAGATATTTCTCTTCTCGGTTTTCTAAAATTTTTTGCTTTACTAGTTCCAATTTGGTGGGCATGGATGGGACATACAAACTATACAGATAGATTTGGTACAGACGATGTATTGCATAGGTTTGTAACTTATTTGCAGATGATTACGGTTTCTCTCATGGCAATATTTGTAATTGGTGGTTTTGACAATAATTTCACACCTTTTGTTCTAAGTTACATCGCAACTAGGCTACTCGTTGTACTCTCTTTTGCTTATGCTGGTTATTTTGTCAAAGGCGCAAGGCCTTTGACTAATCGCTACCTAATTGGTTTCACACTTGCACTGGTACCTAGGTTTATTGCAATTTTTATTCCGAATACAGAAATTCGCCTTGCACTTATGTTTCTTGGGATTGCAATTGACCTAGCTACTCCACTCTTCGCACTGAATTATCAGAAATTACTACCTGTGAGAACTTCCCATTTAAAAGAAAGACATGGGTTATTTTTCATAATTGTTCTTGGGGAATGTTTTCTGACAATAATTCCAAAAGCACAGGATAAAGATTTTTCACTGCAGGTGTTTAGCGTATTAATCGCAACAATCACTTTAACTTTTTCCATCTGGTGGCTATACTTCCAAAATGTTGATACAAGTAAGCTAAAGATTGGATACCTATTTACAATAACATGGTCGTATACACACTTAATTATGATTGCGGGTTTGATACTTCTAGCCAAATCTTTAGGCGAAATACTTGCTGTCAAAGAAGTAACTGAAGCAAGCATTGGTGTATTTTTTAATTTCTCTATACTTTTGATCCTTATATCTTTCGCTTTGATCGATTTCACGACTACCTTTAACGGGGAACGCAAATTCATGGAGCAGATAAATAATTTAATCAAGCTTTTTGCAGGAATTATTGTATTTATAATGCTATTGTTTAGCCAAGAAATAAATATTTTTCTAAATCTTGTAATTACAATTTGTATCGTCATAAGCTTACTATTCATCGATACTTTTCTCAAACGAAGACAGATGCAGGATTCGCTCTAGTTCTTTGATAATAAAATCGATTTCGACAATAAAATATCCCAACTTTATTGTTCCCCAAAGTATTATCATAATTAATACAGTAGCAAGCAATAATTTCGCAGGTGAGTCACCAGTTCTAGCAAGTGTGGTTGTAAGGTTACTTGAACTAGTTTGATTCGGATTACTAGCTTGCACTGGATTATTTGAAGAAGGTGGTGGACCCATCTCTTCATCTGGCTCTGCAAATAAAACGCCGTTTATTGTAACCTCAGAAGCTATAGTACTTGAAAGAGATTCGTGGTTGTCTGAAACTAATTCTACTTGGTTTGATATTACGAGTATCCTTATATAATCCACTTCAACTTCAGGGTTTATACTAATTTGGAAATTCATCTCATAAAATCCGGCTGGTTCTATTTCCTCAAACTCCCATTCTAGAAGATACTCATTATCATTTTCTTCAAGGCCACCTTCACTATTAATATTTTCGATTATGAGTATATAGTTATGACCATCTAGTTCGATTTTTTTAGGAATAGTGTCTGTGAGTATGACTTTTTTTGCTGGAAAATTACCAGAGTTCGCTATAGTTATTTTATAGTCAATCACATTTCCATCAACTTCACTATATTTATTCAGCTCAACATTCGGTTCAAGACTGATTTGACTATTTACACTGTCAGTATTTTGCACAGTTGAATTGTAGATTACCTCCGCCTTGAATTCATAATTCGTCATCCCTTGCTCTGTAGGTGAATACGTGTGCTTTACTTCATGTAGAAATTCTTCGTCAGTCTCTAGAGGCGGTAGATTAATTGTTGTAAATTCTTGATTATCTATAGATAATTTCAGCTGCGAACTATCTAATCTAGCCAAAGTATTTGTGAGCTTTATATTGAAGGTAATCTCTTCATCTAGTTCAAATGTATTGGACTTTACTGCAAACTCATCGCTGTCACTAACTGTAACTTCAAGGCTGGTTTCATTGGGGAATGTAAATTGTTTGTTGCCAGATTGAAACCAGTACGGAATAATTTCAATAGTGATTAGGTCATTCCCAACCTGCCCCCATGCCGGCTGGAATGCATACCAATTTGGAGCGTTACTATCGTTTCTGCCGATATAGGCTGACCTGGCGTTATAGTTATAGATATCATTAGAATTCTGATATCTCGAAGCACTGGATTCGATATAGCGGTTATTATCGGTGATAGTAAGTCTGGGTATGTTTAGGTTTTTGGGAATATTTTTTCCTAGATTAATCGTAAAATTTTCATTGTGAACTGCGCCGGAATTTAAGCATATAGTTTTGTCGAATTTAGTGCCATTTACTAGATTTTGCTCTAGGCGAACATTGCACACAGAGTAAGTACTATTATTATGTATTTGAAATTTATAATTGATTAATAGTTCTTTATCCGCGTTAATCTGGCTAGTTACTTCATAAATGGGCATTTGTATGGGCTGTATGGTTGTAAATTCATAGAAGATCCTACCACCATGAGCCACACGATTTGAGAAACTACCTAAGCTTGGTAGCCTTAAGTTTTTCCCTGATCTAGACGCCTGTCCATTATCAAAAGTTATTGTCCCATAGCTACCACCAGCTCCAAGCCTAGTTAGATCTCCATTTGCGGGATTCTCATGTGATGTAAAAAAAGTTATATTGTCTGTATTTATTTCGTGCCCTGAGTAATTCCAAGCCATAAGTCCCACTTGAACTTGTGTTCCTGGAGGAACGGAAACTTTATCAGCAACTCCTGTATATCTACGGGCATTTGGAAAATTTATATCTGCAACGTCATGTATAGTGTGATTTTGAATCCAGTTTCCACTTGAACCATAAAGATGGTTCGAATTGTAATTTACTGACACATTTGCAGTTGATTTTATTTGTGTAGCTATCGTACTTGCAAATTGACAGTTATTAACCCTTCCAGTCGGATAAAAGTTATCTGCTTTTGCAAGAGCAGTAAACGCTATATATAGTGTTAGTGTTGATATAATAGTAATTATTATTTTCATTAGACATAATTGTAATAGGCAATTCTTAAGTTTTCCTTAAGTGTTAGAATAAAATATGGAATATTACGAAACAGCGACAATTAAGTTGATTGGGGCAAAGACCGCAGAAATTACTAGTGCATATTCTCAAGGTTTTGTATTTGGCAGAAAAGAAAAAGGGCTGCTCCATCAAACTCGTTCACTTCGCATAGATTTAAAAAGGTTTGAACTAAATAGCGAGAATAGACGAGTACTTAGAAAGTTAGATGAGATTATAGATGTGTCACCTTCTTCCCTTCCTCTCAAAATTGAGAATTATGATTGGATGGTACATAAAACAGCGAAAGACTTTTATACATCCAAATTCCCCGATATTGATTTCAGCGCCAGTAAGATAAAAGAAATAGTAACTACTGAACATAATTTCAATCATATCTTTAATTTCTCAGAGGGGAATGAGACTTTGGGATATGCGATTTGTTACGTAAATAAAGAAATATTGCATTACTGCTACCCTTTCTATAATCTAGCTAAATCGCCTAGTAACCTTGGAATGTACATGATGTTGTCAGCAGTAATGCACGCGAAAAAAGAAAATAGACAATATTGTTACCTTGGCAGTGTCACAAAATTGGCAGATAAATACAAATTACAGTTTAATGGGCTTGAATGGTGGACTGGAACCGGTTGGAGTACAGACCTTTTGGAATTAAAGCAAAAAATTTCCTAGATTTAAGATTTTCTTAAGAATTAGCTACTACTATCTAAGTGTAGTTAATTTATTAATAAACAAAAAAATGAATCAGCACACGTTGATGATTCTTGGTCGCGCGACACGTGATGCCCAAGAATTAGAGTCCAAAACTGGGAAGGGCTTTATAAAGTTCTCAGTAGCAGTCAATGAGTATCGTGGCAAAAACACAGATGCTCGGGTAGTATTTTATGATATAGCGTCATTTGCTAGGTCGGCTAAATCGACTGCAAAAAGAGTAAGAAAAGGAGATATTGTCTTTGTTACGGGCACTCCAGAGTTAAATCAATACGAGGACAAACAAGGCAATGCTAAGGCTGGTATTTCTGTTTTAGCTAACTACGTATCGCCGTTTAATTACGAGAAAATGTCAGTAGAAGCAACTGGAAATGTAGATGATTCTACTGACGTATTGAAGATCTATTGATGTAATAGAACTATAAAGTTTTATCAAAGCTCTTTAAAAATTCGAGTACGTAGTTAATATGATCTTCGATAGATATACCTAATTCACTAGTACCGAGATCTATATCATTTCTGTTGATTTTTGCGGCAAAGGCTTTATCCTTATACTTCTTTTTTACTCCTTTTAGATCCATATTCTGATATCCTCCTTTGTACATATTGTAAGCATAAAGCAAGCCGCATAATTCGTCAGTTGCTAGTAAGGTTTGTGCTAATTTTGATTGTCTGTCGTGACCCAAAGACGGCTTATGACCGAGAATTGCGTTTATCACAATTTCAGGATAGCCAAACTTTACTAGCTTCTCGGTATTATTTTGTGGATGTCCTTCAGGGTCAAATCCATAATCCCAATCGTGGATCATACCTGTTACTGCCCACAGTTCTGGATCAAAGTTATCGCTACCAGCCCCAAATTTTTCAGCCAAAACAGATGCATAATTTCTAAGCACGTGGGAAACCATATATGAATGGTGTCTTTGGTAAGGATCTTTGACGTTATCTAGCATTAGCTTCTCTGCACCGGCAAAACTAATATTCAGTGTACCAGTGCTCGTGGATGACTCATTTACAGGAGTTTGAATACTATTGTCATCAGTCGAACCAGTTACTCCGTAACTTACTACTTTTGCATCCAATAGCTCTTCTGTGGGTTGTGGTTGCTCGCGCAAGATTCCTTTGTAAATCTCCTTTGTCGTAGGTTCTACTTCGTCTCTCATAAGCGGGAAAAGTGTACCTTCCCTTGCAGTTACATCTTCAAGAAACCAGAAGACACGTTCACTCATTCCATAACCTGAAACCGGAGGCATTCCATATTCAAGCATCTCGATATAATCAATATCCAACATCTGGGCTTCGTCATCACCACTTTCACGTAACTTTTCTTGGTCTAAGAACCTATCTAACTGTTCTTTAGGATCATTTATTTCAGAATAGCCGTTGCCTAGTTCACTGCCTGCGATTATAACGTGGAATCTTTGTGTAAGTCTTGGATCAGACGTATGTGACTTTGATAATGGTGACATAAATGCTGGCTCGTTGATTAAAAACGCTGGGCCAGAAATTTCTTTGCGGATCAGTTTCCAGAGGTTGTCTATAATTCTATTGCGGTTGATTTCACCAGTTAGTTTGACTTTTCTATCTTGCACCACTTTAAACATAGATTCTTCACTATCGTTGAATATATCAACACCTAACTTTTCTTTAATAACTTTGGAGTAATCAATGACTTCCCAAGTGTCAGCAAAATCAAATGTGTGTCCTCTAGTTGTGAATTTGGTTTTTCCGTATACTTCGTTTGCTATGAATTTAAACATTTCAATTAGAAACTGCATGTTGTCATTGAAATCAGCATAAGCCCAATACCACTCAATCTGATAGTATTCCTGTAAATGCTCGTCACTAGTTCCTTCATTTCTAAAATTAGGACCAAGTGTAAATATCTTTTCAAAACCACCACCAATCAAGCGTTTTTGGAATAATTCAGTAGAGATTCGAAGGAAAAAATCTTGATCTAAGTCGTTATGGTGAGTGGTAAATGGTCGTGCGTCAGCTCCACCGGTTCTATGTTCCAGTACTGGAGTTTCTACCTCCATAAAGCCGTGTAATTTCATATAGTCGCGGTTAGCCTGCCAGAATTTGGACTTTCGCTCAAATCTAGAGCGTATAGACGGGTCGATTGTAAGATCTAGGTATCTTCTGCGGTATCTTTGCTCCTTGTCTTGTAAGCCTTTCCATTTTTCAGGCAAAGGACGAATAGCTTTCGTTAGAATCTTGATTTCAGTCACTAACACTGATATTTCTTCAGATTTCGTTTTCGTTAAAGTACCTGTTGCCTCAATAAAGTCACCAACATCTAAAAGTGAAAGCTCTGAAAAACCTAATCTTTGAAGATCTTTTGAAAAATCTGCTGTATTTTCTTCTCTGATAAATAATTGAATCTGCCCGGATTGATCTTGTAGATCGGCAAATACTAGTTTACCGTGTTCACGCCAAGACATAAGGCGGCCAGAAACTGTTACTTCTTGCCCGTTTAATACACTGAAATCTTCTTTTAATAAATTTGCTTTATGAGTCCGTTTAGCTATGGCTGGAAAAGGATCAATCCCAAGTTCACGTAGCCTGTTCAATTTCTCAATTCTTTCCTGCCTTTGTCCAATAAGTCCAGACGATTTTGTATTCATATGCAAAATATATTCTTAATAATAATTAGCTCTCATTCGTATTATATACTCTATATTAATATATTTCACCTTGAATAACCCAAATTAAACTTCTGGACCTTTTGGAGTTTAAAAAATCGAAGGTTAGATAGATGTTAATTGCGAGGATTATTTAGTGCTCTCAACTCTTTGCCAGGTTGAGGTAAAGTCTTTGTTTGTAACTTTACGCTCCCAATATATCTTGATCCACAACCACAATCTCACAGGATATAGTGCGAGCGACCAGAGAAGTTCCCTGAGATTTTTCGCGTACCTCAATGGAAACCAAATATACTCTAATTCCCGCCAGAAGCTACGAGATTTTGTTTCAACTTTTACAACACCATATTTCCAAAGCTGCAAATACCCTCCAGTTGAGCGTTTCTTTTGAATAAAGTAGTCTTTTAATTTAGTCGGATATTTTACAACTACCTCTGCTTTAGGAGAGTAAGTCAGATCATAACCCTTATTATAAAGCTGGTATGACAGGTATGCATCGTCAACCAAACAATCCTCAGGCACGGTTATTTTTTCATTGCGAATCAACATCAAATACCCACTTAGCGGAAAGAATTTTCTTTTTGGAATAAAGCGGGAAGAAAGTCCATCAGGTTTGTCGGTTAAATCGATATTTCGTTTGTGATTGGCGGCGTCAGCAAGTAGCGCGCCCCAATAATTCATCATATTTGTTTTACTTTTCTCACCAACCGGCCTACCACTGACGCCGCCAAGCTTGCCTTCAACATGAGACTCTATATATAAATCTGCAGTTTCTACAATTTCTTTCACAGCACCCTCTTTTGCATAAACATCCCCGTCTGTAAGTAGTAACCATTCACCCCTTGCAGCTAGCAGGCACATATTTAAAGCAATTGGTTTGCCTTTTTTTTCATCAACAAGAATTTTATACCTACTACTATCTATTTTTAGTCTTTCAATTTCTTTAAGAGCGTTATCTTGAGTTGGTTTGTCTGGCGCACATACAATTAATTCCCAACTTTTATCAATTTGTCCCAGTCCGATACCACTATAATTTGCATCAATTAGCGATCTAACGGCGTTCGCAATTGTTTTTTCCTCTTTATATGCTGTGATAATTATTGATAACATGCAGAATTATAACTCAATTAGGTTTATTTGATTAGATTTTTTTACAGGCTTTTTGCTACTTTCTTTTGTTTGAGCTTTAGTTTTACTTTTAGACCCACCACGGCCGGAAACAATATTTCGTAGGCTAGGCAGCACAAAATCAGGATGTTTTATTCTATAGTCATCCATAAGTGTTCCTAGTTTCCAGAGAAAAAGTTTACCTTTATTCTTTGCGTGCGGGTAGTCAGTTGCAAATGCCGCCGAATCCTCGATCAACGCACGCGGGACAATTTTTGCAAGTTTAATATACATTGACTTCTTTTTTTCCTCGCCTAATCTAAGTGCGAGCCTGTACCCGTAATCTTGAAACTCGTGGTTTATGTACTGCGGCTTTTTCCCTCTTTCACTGTATTCATTTATTTTCGCTTTCAGAAGCTCTTGTATATCTACAGGACCACGATTCTCATCCTTGCCAGGCTTTTTATCTTCCCTTTTCACTCTTGTATCGATATGATTCTTATTTTTTGAAAACATCATGTAAATCCTTCAAATATTTATCTACAGAGTGACTTGATAAAAATAAAACTATCCAATTATTTAATTCTACTGTGTTATTAATAATGCCCTTCACATCACCAGCAAAATTTTTATTATTCGCTACTAGGACAATTTTTTGTTTGTCTATATAATTATTTTCTAGGATATTCCTTGCGAATTCTTCGCTTGTTAGCAAACCTTGTTGTTTAATTTCAGTAAATTGCGGTAGCAATAAAAAATCACATTCAGCAAATGATTTCTTATATTGCGGAATTGCTTCTATAGTTCTACTTCCTAGGTTGGGTTCAAAGACCGCGACAATTTTATGTTTAGGATATTTCTCTCGCATAGCTGAAATTGCTGATCCAGCTTTTCCTGCTGAGGCACCAAAATCATCTATTACTAGAATCTTTTTGTCATTACTTTCTATGACAGAAACTTGCTCAAGTCTTCTTTTTATTCCTTTGAAATTTTTTAATGCACTATTTATCGAATTGTTTCCAATTCCCAACTGTGTTGCAATTGTAATTGCAGCTAGAAGGTTTTCATAGTTAAATTCTCCAAATAAGTTATTTTTTGGCAGGTGTGTATCTTTGTCATATTTGTAGAAGACAACGCGAGCTCTTGAATATTTACTAAGCTCAACAAGTCTCGGAAACTTTGCATTTAGAACCAAAATGCCATCTTTTGGCAAGGTTTTAACCAGTTTGATAAAGTTTGCAAAATAAGCTTCCTCAGTAGCGAACAAATCAGTATGATCATGGGTGTAACCTGTGATTACTAGGTATTTTGGATTGTAGTAGAAGAATTTTGATTTTGTATCATCTCTACTTGCCATGTATTCATCACCTTCGATTATAGAGAACTCAGTTGCAGGAGTTTTTAGACTCAACCCTGTATCCCAACCCACGACTTGGCCACCAACCATATAACTAATATTCTTCCCAGCTTCTTTAAATATATCAATTAAAGCGGCAGTGGTTGTGGTTTTGCCGAAACTACCTGCAATGACAATTGAGTTATCTGGAACAATAAGTTCATTTTGTAATACTTCGGGGTAGGATTTGACTTCTATTTCATACTTTCTAGCAAACAATATTTCTTTATTTTTTCTCGATAATCCGCCAACAGCAATTACCAAGCTAGGTATTGAATCCCCTTCTATTAGATTTCTATAATTATACCCATTGTTTACCTTTAAGCCTTTGTATCTTTCAAGGTAAGATTTCATCGGCTCATAAATATTTTCATCACTACCGCTCACAACGTAACCTTTCCCTAACATTGCTACTGCAAGTTGAGCAGTTGCCACACCAGCAATCCCAATAAAGTGAACCCAATTATAGTCTTTTTTAAATTCCATAGTTTTTCTAGTTATTTTATTATTGTACTAACTATTTTACTTCCATATATATTTAACGCAAAGCTTGATATAATCTAACAGTTATGAACTTTACAAGGAAATTTAAATTTCGAAGTCCTTATATGCCTGACAGCTTTCTTACGCAGGAGGCTGTATTTACTGAGGAACTAACTTTTGATTATTCTAAAATACCCTGGATAGCTGTGGATACTGAGTATCTTAGCTTTGATTTAAACCAGGATAGACTGTGTGCGATACAACTTGCAAGTCCAAAAGAAGGCGCAGAAAATGAATTAAACATAGAAGTTGTTTGGGTTTGGAATAGTCTAAACCCAAAGTCGGAGGCGCAAAATGTCGTCAAAGAACAACTTACACGAATACTAGCTAGAACTGACGTAGAACTTATTATGCATGTTGCCTCAGCAGACCTTCCCAGGCTGCAGATTGCAGCTGGAGTAGAATTCAAAGGAAGTGTATTTGACACTAAAGTAGCATCTAGAATTCTGTTCTCTAATTCACATGAGCATGGGCTGGTTTATTTGATTCAAACTTTGCTTGATCCAAAATATAATGAAGAAAAACAAAATTATACTCAGCTTGACCTAGCTCCAAATCAATGGGACGACAAGCTAGTACAGTACACTGTAAAAGACGTATTTTATCTGCATGCTTTGAGGGAAAGGCTACTTGAGGTTGCAAAACGCAGGGGTCAAGTTAGTCTAATCAAGCACGCAATGAAAACTCTGCCCCATCTTGCATCACTCTACCAAGCAGGTTATACTGAAAAAGTTTTGAGTTACTAGATTCTAAGCGAATACAAATTTTCTACAAATTAACAAGAACAAGCATTCAGTAACTCTTCTCAAACTCTCCCGAAAACCATTTGACATACACAACCTGTAGTTGCTAGCTTATGTATACCACAACTTATTGTATACACGAATGAAATGCACAAACTGCGGAAACGAATCTAGCAAAGTTGTCGACAAGAGAAACAACAAAGAAAATAATACAATAAGGCGTAGGCGCGAATGCATAAGCTGTACAACACGTTACACAACTTATGAGCGCATAGATAGTGCCAATTTTTTGGTGCGAAAAAGATCGGGGCGAGTCGAAGAATACGACCGACAAAAACTAAAAAACTCGATACTAAAAGGCACAAAGAAGAGGAATATTGCAGAACTTGAGGTTGAAAAGTTACTGGAAGCAATTGAGCTTACTTTAACCAATAAACACAGATCAATTATAACTTCTGCAGAAATCGGTCAGGCGATACTAGATAAATTGAAAGAATTAGATAAAGTTGCTTACATGTTGTATGCAACAGTTTACTTGGATTTTACGTCGATTGAGGATATTGAAAACGAATTAAAAAAATTAACGAAAACTAATTAATATTAATGAAAAGTCCGATGCCCATTATCAACGCACCACAAACTAACCCAATAACTTCTTCGAAGAATGAAAAGTCCACAAATCAAATAAAATTCGCAAAGACTGAGACTTCAGAATATACGATTACAGAAATGGATTTACTTAGGAGAAAACAGGAGAATCTTGGTAAAAATGGTTTAAAAATCAACCGTCACTACACAAAAGGTAATGAAAATGACATTTATGCGGATATTAAATTTGATAAGCGTACTTCTAAAATAGTTAATCCTGACGGCTCGGTTGTTTTTGAGCTTAAGGGTGTGGAAGTGCCTGAAACTTGGTCTCAAGTCGCAACAGACATTTTGGCGCAGAAATACCTACGAAAACGTGGTGTACCTCAGTTTAATGCCGATGGAACTGAGAAATTGAGTGAAGATGGTAAGCAGGAGTTAGGCGCAGAAACTTCAATAAAGCAAGTAGCTCACCGCATGGCAGGAACATGGAGATGGTGGGGAGAAAAATACGGTTATTTTGATTCCAAGGAAGACGCGCAAGCCTTCGAAGATGAGGTCAAATACATGATCGTCGACCAAATCGCAGTCCCAAACAGCCCGCAGTGGTTTAATACAGGCTTGCATTGGGCGTATGGTATCACGGGCGAAGCACAAGGTCATTATTATGTTGACCCAGATACTGGAAAATTAGAACAATCAAAAGATGCTTACTCTAGGCCACAACCACATGCATGTTTTATTCAAGAAGTTAAAGACGACCTAGTAAATCCAGGTGGAATCTTTGATTTGATTACAAAAGAGGCAAGGCTATTTAAATATGGATCTGGTACTGGTACAAATTTTTCTAAATTGCGAGGTAAAGGCGAAAAACTTGCTGGAGGTGGAGTATCCTCAGGCTTAATGAGCTTTTTAAAAGTGTTAGACGCCGGCGCAGGAGCAATTCAATCAGGTGGTACAACAAGAAGAGCTGCGAAAATGGTTATTTTGGACGCTGATCATCCAGAGATCGAGACTTTTATTAATTGGAAAGTACGTGAAGAGCAAAAAGTAGCAGATTTAGTTGTGGGTTCTCACATCAATCATGATTTCCTTTTGCGAATTATGAAATCTGCTGAAGAAAATGGTATCGATCCTGACGTAAATAAAGAACTTAAAGCACTTATCCGCGAGGCAAATTCAAGATTTGTACCTTTGAACTATGTAAAAAGAGTTCTAATGTTAATCGAAAATGGCTTTAAATCAAGTTCTTTTGATTTCGATGTGTTTGACACCGATTTCCGATCTGAAGCTTATTACACTGTGGACGGGCAGAATTCGAATAACTCAATTAGAGTTACAAACGCGTTCATGCAAGCCGTGAATGAGAATTCCGACTGGAATTTAATCAATAGACTAGATGGTGGAGTTAACAAAACTATCAAAGCAAGAGCCCTTTGGGATCAAGTTAATTTCGCTGCTTGGGGAAGTGCAGATCCTGGCGTGCAATTCCATACAACAATCAACGAATGGCATACCTGCCCTGCTGACGGCGATATCATCGGCTCAAATCCATGTTCTGAATACATGTTCTTGGATGAAACAGCATGTAATTTGTATCAGATTAATATGTTGAAATTCTATAAAACAGAGGATAATTTCTTTGATACTGAGGAATTTATTCATGTTGTAAGACTTACGACAATGATTCTAGAAATCTCTGTTTTAATGTCGCAACTACCTAGTTCAACTATGGCAGTGGGAACTTATAACTATAGGACTCTTGGTTTGGGATATGCAAATATTGGCACACTACTTATGCAAATGGGACTTCCATATGATAGTGACGAAGGTGCTGCAGTTACAGGAGCTGTAACTGCTATTATGGGCGGCGAATCATATGCAACCTCTGCTGAAATGGCAAACGTCTTGGGAACATTCAAAATGTACCCACACAATAGAGAGCACATGTTGCGTGTTATTAGAAATCACAGGCGCGCAGCCTATTCTGCTTCCAACGAAGAATACGAAGGCCTAACTATCGCTCCGAAACTATTCAGAAGTGATCTTTTGGCTGACAATCTTACTAATGCAGCAAAATCTGTTTGGGATTATGCACTTTCTTTGGGCGAAGAGTTTGGTTATAGAAATGCTCAAGTGACATGTATCGCCCCAACAGGAACTAGTGGTTTGGTTATGGACTGTGATACAACAGGAATCGAACCAGATTTTGCCTTGGTTAAATTTAAAAAACTTGTTGGTGGTGGTTATTTTAAAATAATTAATCAATCTATCAGACCAGCTTTGAAAAACCTTGGTTACCCTGAGGATCAGATTAAAGCAATTATTGATTATGCTGTTGGAAGTCAGAGTTTGGAAAATTCACCAGTTGTAAATACTGTTTCACTAAAGGAAAAAGGATTTACAGATGAGAAAATAGCTACAGTTGAAGCAATTCTACCTAGTGTATTCCACCTGAAATACGCTTTCAGTAAATGGACAGTAGGAGAAGATTTTTGCCGAGAGATTCTAAATATCTCAGCAGAAAAATTAAATGATGCAAATTTCAATTTACTTAACGAAATTGGATTTACAGACGAAGAGATAGAAGCTGCAAATGAGGTAGTATGTGGTGTGATGACTGTAGAAGGCGCTCCTTACTTACAGACACAGCACTACGCAGTTTTTGATACAGCCAATAAAAATGGTGAAAAAGGAACAAGGTTTATAGCCTACACTGGTCATTTGAATCAAATGGCAGCAGCGCAACCGTTTATTTCTGGCGCGATTAGTAAAACAATCAATATGCCTGAAGAAGCAAGCATTGATGATGTTGCTGACGCTTATATGAAAAGTTGGGATCTGATGCTTAAGGCAACTGCACTTTATAGAGATGGTTCGAAATTAAGCCAACCTTTAAATAGTGGTTCATCTAGTAACAGTGTTTACGCGAGGTTGTTTGATTTCAGTGAAGATGATGAATCCCAGCCTGAAATCGATATAAAAGAAGTACAGAAAACATTGTATGCTGATGCTCAAAGGCCATATAGAAGAACACTACCAGACGAACGACAGAGTATCACTCATAAATTCTCGGTTGGTGGACACGAAGGTTTCATCACAGTTGGATTGTACGACGACGGTAAACCGGGTGAGATTTTTATCACTATGAGCAAAGAAGGTAGTACTTTATCGGGTATTATCAATATTCTTTCGATGATGATCTCTATCAACCTGCAGTATGGTGTGCCTTTGGAGACAATTGTGCGTAAACTTACTCACGTGCGCTTTGAGCCAAGTGGGCTTACGAGTAATAGGGAAATTCCAATGTCAAAATCAATTGTTGATTACATTGGCAGATGGTTGAGCTTGAAATTCTTAGACCGTGAGAGAGCAAAGATGTACCACGACAGCGACCTAGTTGAAAAGTCTTACTCTGATACTGGTTCGAATGCTCGTATAAATTTAACTGGGTTCAACGGCAAAATTTCAGACAATGGCACTGGAAGTTTGATTAAATTTGCAAGCCCTATAGTGACATCTGAAACTAATTATAGGTCTATGGATCCGTCTCAAGATAAAGCAGCAAGCGCTAATTTTAGTCAAAAAGAAAGTATAGTTTTGGATAGACCGCAAGAATCTGTCAAAGCTGAATCTGCAAATGTAAATACAAATGCAGATGCAAAACAGGGAGTCAGCGAAGATAAGAGTGCGGCTTCAGCAATCGACCTAGAGGCATTTGCTAAAATGCAGCAGCAAATGGCGATGCGTGAAAATAATGAAGACGCACCTCTCTGCTCAAACTGCGGAAGTGTAACTATCAGAAACGGCGCTTGCTACAAGTGTCCCGACTGCGGAACTACAACTGGTTGTAGTTAAACTTAATGAAACAAATATAAGCTGAAGTTCAAATGTAGTATTAATTAGCAAGGACGGGCCGAAAGACCCGTCCTTCTTAATATCAATAAGCATTAGTCTTGTATAATAAGGCAAATAGTTAGTACATAATATTTAATACTTCACACAGTGGCGGGAGATATTGCATTTACTTCGGGTTGTTTTGATCTTGTGCATGCTGGGCATGTTCACCTTTTGAAAAGTGTGCGTGAGCGCCTGCCAGTCGGGGTAAAAATCGTGGTTGCGATTCATTCTGACAGCGAAATAGAGAAAAAGAAAGGCCCTGGACGTCCTATTTTTAAACAGGAAGAGCGAAAATTAATGCTTGAAAGTTTAAAGTATGTAGACGAGGTTATTATTTGGGATGGTTGGGAAAATG
>JBGSOW010000007.1:0-4859 GCA_041738875.1 Candidatus Dojkabacteria bacterium | reverse complement strand
GGATTTTTATAGTGAATTCGTAAGAAAAAAATTGAAATTTGATGGGGATAAGCTGCTTTCCGAAGTGCATCTGATTAGAAATTATTATCAGTTTGAAAAATTGGTTGGTTATTTTATTCAGTTGCTTGGTATAGCGGTTGTTCTATGGCTACTTTTTTCGAGTGCATTGGAACAGGATTTTATTTTACAAAGGCTGGTTGATCCAGGCAGTCTCTCTGCAGACGAACTGCTTTTTACAACTGCAATATCTCTACTTTGTTATTCACTTTACTTAGTTAGGGATAAAGATAGATTTCAGTCAGATCTTAAAAATCATGATTTTGCTAAATTTAAGGAGATTAGGCCTGAGCAACTTGTGAAATTGGGTGAATTGGAGTGGGTGGATTATGCGAAAGGTGACGTGCTTGTTGCAATCGCATCTGCAGTGATTGGAAAAAGTATGGGGACTTATGATTTTGCTTTGTTGGTAGCGGGATTGTTGAATTCGGTTGATGCAAGGAAGTATTTGGATACATTGGGAATTGAAGCGGAGAAATTGCAAACAACAGTTTTGTCTTGGCAGAAGGGTATGGGGCAAGCAATTGTAAATGTGCAGCCAAAATTAGAGAAGGTTGCGGCAGATTCTGCTGAGCTTTCATTGAATCTGTATCTGCCGCAAGTAACTTCAGGTATTTTTTTACTTTCTTTACTTAGGAATTCTCCAAAAGATCTTCAATTGCAGTTGAAGCTAGATGCGGAGGATTTTGCAATTATTTTTGGGTATATAAAGGCTCAGAATAAAGATCTAAAATCTCTGGAGCAATACAAAAAACGATCAATATTTGGTATCAGTAGTTTACCAAATACTTATACTGGCGTCTATGCGAAGACGATAGAAAAGTACAGCACAGATTTGACGCGTCTAGCTGAAAATGAAATTGGCAGAAAGGGTTTGCTTAACTTCCGGAATACTTTGAGGGAAAAGGAATACGCTGAGTTAGTGAATGAACTAGCGTCGGACAAAGGCTTAGTTTCTGTGGTGGGTAAATCAGGTGTAGGTAAATCGATTTTAATAAATAATTTGGTGCTGGATGCTCTCACGGGCTCTCTAAATAGAACGCTTCTAGGTAAACGTATAATAGAGTTGAACATAAATGCATTGCTTGCTGATGAGGAAAAATTAATTGAGAATTTGAATGCGATTTTTGAAGAACAAGAAAGATCTGCGAACTTTATTCTATTTATTGATAATTTTGACCAGCTTCTGGATCTATCTGATGGTAAAAGGCAGGAAGTTATTGGCTTGTTATTTAGCAAGCTTCAGAAGGTCCAGATCAGGATGGTGATTACACTTGGAAGTGATGCTTTTCAAAGGAAATTTATGAGTGAAGAGGGTTTGAGTTCACTTTTTAGTGTTATAAATCTTGTGGAGATGGATTTTGTGACTTCTTGTATTGCGGTACTTAGTGATTATGAGGCCATGGGGTTTAACGTGCCACTGGCAAAACAAATAGTTAATTTGGCGCCAATGTATTCTGTGCAAAAGAGTTTACCTGATAGTGCTTTGGTTTTGGCAGCAGATCTACAGGCTAGGGCAGGGGTGGATAAACGCGCGCTCGACCCTGGTTTTGTGGTTGAACTTGTGTCTGAAAAAACTGGTGCGAACGCACTACTACCGGGGACTAGGAAGTATAAAGAGACGCTTTTGGGTTTGGAAAATGACCTTGGTAGCCTGATAATTGGGCAGAGTGAAGCAGTTCAAGTGGTTGCAGATACTGTGAGAAGAGGTGCTGCGGGGTTTTCTGGTAGTAATCGTCCGCTTGCGTCGATGATGTTCTATGGACCAACGGGGGTTGGTAAAACTGAGACTGCGAAAATATTGGCGCGCTTAGTTTTTGGGAATGATAACTTGTTCTTACGTCTCGATATGTCTGAATTCCAAGAGGAGAATAATATAGCCCGGCTTTTGGGGCAACTTTCACAGAATGGTGAATGGCAGCCGGGCTTGCTTACTGGTTTTGTTGCGAAACATCCGTATTGTGTTGTTTTGTTTGATGAAATTGAAAAGGCAAATCCTAAAGTTCTAGACCTTCTTTTGCAGGTTCTTGACGCTGCGAGGCTAACTGATGGTGCTGGAGAGACTGTTGCGTTTGGGAATACGCTTATAATTGCAACGACAAATTCTGCGACAGCAGCGATTAATTCGTATATTGCTCAGAATAATCAAACTGATTATCGTAGTTTGCAGGCATTTGCATTGGAATCTTTGAAAAATCAGTATAGGTTGGAGTTTTTGAATCGTTTTTCTAGTTTGGTTCTTTTTAAGCCTTTGGCTAAACATTCGGTTGAAAAAATTGCTAGGATGTTCTTGGAAGAGCAAAAGATTTTACTTGCTGAGCGGGGCTTTAAATTTAATTATGATGAAAATTTGGTGAAAGAGATTGTTGAGAATAATTATAATCACGAGTTCGGCGCGCGCGAAATCAGACGTGCAGTTGAGAATATTGTGCAGTCCGAAGCGGCAAAGGAGGTTTTGAGATGAGAGGTTTTAGAGCAAAAGTGAAACAAATTAAACCAAACTTCGCCGGAAGCAAAATCATCAGATTGGCATTTATTTTCGCTGTAGTTTTCAGTGGATTTTTCGGCATATTCATCCCAAGTAGTCCCGGAGCAGTGGACAGCTATGAAATCTGCGCCCAGGCAACTGCAACCGGCGATCTCATCCCTTACACCGCAGAAACAATGTCAGTAATGTGCAGACGCTACGAACCATCCTTCTGTCCATATGATAGCTATCCTGTACCATTTAACGAATTTGGTACCAATGAGGTTGTTTGTGTAAGTTCCAGAAATGCTTTTTGCGCTCTTATCACAGGCAATGCAAATTTATTGGATAGAGACAGATTCCTATGTGCATCCTTACCTCTCAATGGCGAATGTGTTAATGGGGCTTTTAGAAGTTTTCCTACTAGGATTAGACAACAAAT
Source organism: Candidatus Dojkabacteria bacterium (assembly GCA_041738875.1). GTDB lineage: Bacteria > Patescibacteriota > Dojkabacteria > CALFHW01 > CALFHW01 > JBGSOW01. Next base: position 1,893 of record JBGSOW010000007.1, on the reverse strand, counting down.
TGATGATATAAAATCCGATGCCAGTGTTGGTGAACCAAATTTAGCTTGTACAGAGATTGACGGTAGAAACTTTGTGAGGGTGCCTCTATTCCAGGGCTTAGATACTGCTGATAGTTCGGGAAACTACGAGAATATAGATATATTATTGCGTGCTTTTGATTTTGGCTTTGGAATAAGGAGAGGAATTGGAGTACCAGATACTCAGTTACGATTTTGCAAGAATAATCGTGATCTCTATATAGCTTCAGCAAATAGTGGTCGGAAGGATTGTTATGAGACGAACGAGAATAGGCCTTGTTTTATAAATAGTCCAAATAGAACTAGTTCCCAAAGTTCAGATACTAAACAATGCATCTTAGGATACGATCGTGATTCTGCTCAGGATCAATCGGCTCCTTACGTAATTGGGCATAACCGAGTAGATGTCACGGCCTCAGGGAGGTATGATTGCGGTTCATCTGTCTGTACTTTTAATGATACAGATGTTGTAAATTCTTTAGTTATTAATGTTAGACCATTAAGCGGGGGTCAAATTGTAACTAATCCTGATAATATTCGTCAGCTAGCTGTTTTTTTAGGACCACAAGGTTCTCTAGGACTACAAGTAATGTTTTTGGGAAATAATACACAAGGATACACTTTGGAAATTAACGCTACTACAAGTGTTATCAGAGGAAGTAGCATATCAGTTGGTGATTTCACTGTAATTGATGAAACTATTGAAACAATTCTTAGAAATATGGACAGTGATTTAGCAGATAATGGTTATACGAGAGATAATAATTCTACTTCGGTTAAAATAAATCGTATTGCATATATCTATCCTTCTACGACAACTTCCACTACTAATTATGTATTTCAAGACAATGTTCAGCTTACCACTTTAGAAGATAATTTTTGTAAGAAGACGGCAGTTGAGGTTATGTTAGCTAACTCCAACAAAGGTTGCGCCCCTTATCTTGACCTGACATATAATAGCAATACTGGTACTCAAAGTTTTACTACGAATAATAGATATAACGCCTGTGTTCAATGTATATACGGAGATAAGCGGGTTGAGCATGACTGGCAAATGGGTACGCAACCAGATATTGATAAATGCGAAGAATACTTTGGTGGCGCATGTCCTCCAACCATTAGTAACGGTGATCCAGCGAATCCCAATAACGAGCCTTTCGTTCGCCCAATACCAGGTATGATCTACACTGATCTTGGGGGGTGCGTGAATACGGCGGATACTCCGTCCGTTGTGAATACTATTTTTTTGATTGCGCTTTCTTTGATGGGTTTCATTTCGGTTGTTAGGCTTATGCAAGCAGCGGTTATGATTCAGTCCAATGATCCTGAGAAAATAAAAGAAGGTCAAGATATTGGTCTTGCTGCATTTGCGGGACTCTTACTGTTGATACTTTCTGTGGCATTTTTGAATTATTTGGCTCAGCAGGTATTACAATTTGGTGGACCGGGAGGAGTCGAGCAGGTAGGCCCGCCGAACTAGTCGGTTAAGTAATAACATGAAAATTAAAACCGAAATTTGGTGCTAATATTGAATAGAATTAGAGAATAATTAATTTATAAGAACTATAAAATGGCAGGAGGTATAGTCCCACCAACAAATGTTACAGTTATTAGCTTATTCCAAAGCATTTTGAATATCTTGCCGCCGTTACTACTATTAGTATTTATGGCTGTAATAATTTATGGCGGATATGTGCGTATGACAGCATCAGGAGACCCCGAAAACGAAAAAAGGAGCACACAAATACTGACCGCAGGTGTAATAGGCTTCGTATTAATCGCCCTGGCACCATTAATCGTCAACCTTCTCGGCACTTTCTTAGGTTTGGGTAATTTAATTACGCCATAAAATGAACTTGCGCATTACTTCAATTC
>JBGSOW010000002.1:0-14342 GCA_041738875.1 Candidatus Dojkabacteria bacterium | reverse complement strand
AGCTGTTAACGGCGAACCTACATCGAATCCAGTAAGAATAGGTGAACTTTTAGAAGAAAATTACGAGCAAGTAGTTGAAGTCGAAATAGCAACTGAATTAGGCATTAGCGTTCTGAATATTGTATTAAACGGGGAAGGAATTAAAAGTAATCTCGATTTAGATTTGACTGGCGACTTGTTTAAAATTCAGGAAGGGCAGGGTAGAGTAGTCATTTTGAGCTTAGGGGAGGAATCACCATTGAATTCGGCCCAGTTGTCTTTAGTTTCTGATGCGGATGGCATTAGAGAAGATGTTGATCTGAATTTAAATTTAGATTCGGGCGTAGATATTTCAAATCCAGAAGAAAACGGTATCGTTTACGTACTGGCGATCAATGATCAACAAATCTATTCGATTCAAACGTTCTCCCAACTACTCGAAGACAATTTAGGTGACGAGATTACGATGATTTTGAACCAGAACGGCATTACCTTTAATGCAGTTCTTCAGTTACCAGAAGAGAAAAACGAGGATGGTAGTATTTTGGGAGTTACGATATCTGTGGACGATCTAGGTATTAGGCGTGATCTAGTGACTTTACATTATCCAAATGTATTAACAGCTGGCTTTAGTCATACATTAAATGTAATTGGTTATAACGCTTACGGTCTGGGAAGCTTTATAGCTGAAGCGTTCAGAGGACAACCTGACAACCTTGTACAAAATGTCGGAAGTGTTGTGGCGATCGGTGGTCAAGTTAATCAAGTCTTAAATTTCGCTGGTGAAGCAGGTCCACAGGTATTGTTGCAACTAATTAACCTAGCGGCTTTAATTTCAGCAGTGCTAGCTTTTTTAAATATTTTGCCAGTTCCTTTGTTCGATGGAGGCCATATCGTATTTGCGGTTTTGGAGTCTTTGAGGGGTAAACCCTTGCCAGAAAAAGTTGAACAAGCAATCTATACTGTATTTTTCGGTCTTTTGATTTTATTAGGTGTAATCGTCATTGTAAAAGACATAGTACAACTGATATAATAAGCAAGTTCGGCGAATAGTTCGCTTGATTATTTTGTATTTAATAATAAACACTCTTAAGGGAGGTGAAGAAATGTCAGTAATAGTTCACGATGATATGCCAATTGATTTGGCACTAAAAATGTCTTGGCGCGAAGCAATGCGCGAGAATTTGCCAGATACTGTGCAAAAAAATATGTTTAGAATTAAACCAACTGCTGAAAGACACGAATGGCGTAAGCAGTGGGCCAAAATGAAAAGAAGAAGAAGTGCAGCTAACCGTAAATTACGCCGTAAAGGTATAATCGGCTAAAAATCAATTAAAGTTAGATTTGCGCGGTTGTTTGTAGGCGTAAAATAGTTTCACATTGTTATATAGTTTTAAGAATGGAGTGCAAAATATTTAATATTTTGCACTCCATAATGTTATAGTAGGGTATGAATATCATTGTACTTGCAGGCGGGCAGAGCTCTCGTTTTGCCCCATTATCAAATAAAAACTTGCTTCCTTTCTTAGGAAAATCACTACTATATAGACAACTCGAAAATCTCAAAGATAAACTCACCGCAGATATTACTGTTGTAGCAAATCCAGAGGATTACGAACTCACCCAGACTGAAGTAAAAGATTTTAGTGGTGTAAAAGTCGTTGCACAAGAAGGAAGTGGGCAAGGCGCAGCAATTATTTCTGCTTTGAAAGATTATTCCGGTGATGACTCTGATCTACTAGTTATAAATTCCAACGATGTTTTTACAGATAATTTATATAAAGATTTCCTCGCTGCTTTGCCAGCTTTAAGAAAAAATAATCATGGCTTACTTACGGGGTACAAAGTAGAAAAATACTTCCCTGGAGGCTATTTAGTGATGAATGAGAAGGATCATGTCGTATCTGTTATTGAAAAGCCTGGAGAAGGGAATGAACCTTCAGATTGCGTTAGGTTAGTATTCGACTATTTCCCTTCATTAAAAGAGCTTCTAAATGCTTTAAATGCTGGCTCAAGTGAGAAAGACGACCTATATGAGGTAGTTTTGTCTGATATGATGAATTCGGGGAAGGTTTTCGAGCTTTTGAGGTATTCAGATGTATGGGCGACGCTCAAATTCCCTTGGCACGTTTTCGACCTTATGAGTTATTTATTATCGACAATAACAGAGAAAAAAATACATGAAAATGCGCAAATTTCTGATAAGGCGATAATAAATGGTAATGTGATTATTGAAGAAGGTGTGAGAGTGTTTCCTGGAGCTGTGATTAATGGCCCAGCTTATGTCGGAAAAAATACAATAATAGGTAATAATTCCTTAGTTAGAGATTCTATAGTAGGAGATGACTGTGTTATTGGCTTTAGTAGTGAAGTTGCAAGGTCTTACCTTGCGGGGAAAGTCTGGTTGCATATGAATTACATTGGCGATTCAATTATAGACAGAAATGTTTCGTTCGGATCAGGCGCTTTAACAGCGAATCTGAGATTAGATGAAGGCGATATTACAGTTAATATAAAGGGTGAAAAAACTAACTCTGGTAGGAACAAGCTAGGAACGATTATCGGTTCTGATGTCCGTGTTGGTGTTGGAGTAAAAATTATGCCTGGTGTGAAAATAGGTACAAATAGTGTTGTTGGGCCTGGGGTTGTATTAAATCAGGATATTGATTCAGATAGTTTTATCTCTATAAAACAAGAATTGGTAACAAAAGTGAACAAACTTAATATAAACAAAATTAACAGGGATGACTTCACCGCTAAACTTAAGAAGTAGGCTAGATCTGACAAGAGATTTTTTAGGAAAACAGAGGGATTTGTTGAATAAAAAGGACTTTAGTGTCGTACAGAAATATAAATCAGATGTTGCTACAGAGGTTGATGGGCTGATAGAAAGGAATTTCTCAGATTTTGTACTTGAAAATTTCCCAGAAGACGGTTTTTTAGGTGAAGAATTACCTGAATTACGCAGAGAGGGTGAGTTAACCTGGGTTATAGACCCAATCGATGGTACTAAATATTTTGCAAAAAATATTCCTCTATGGGCAGTTACCATAAGCCTTTTGGATAGCAAAAATAATCCCTTACTGGGTATCGTGAGTATGCCTCATCTTGAGCAGGATTATTTTGCAGTCCAGGGAGAAGGAAGCTTCCTAGATGATGTGAAGATAAATGTTGTGCAGAATACTTTGTCACAAGAATTGAAATCCTCTCAGGTTGCATGGGATCAGTCTTATGATTTTGGACAGATGGAAGACCTTGGTAAGAGTTCTATTGCAGATGACTATATGAAGATCTGGAAGAGTGTATATAGGTTTAGAGCTCTAGGGAACGGAAGTGTTTCGCTTTGTTGGGTTACGCAGGGTGTTTTTTCTGCGTATATAGACTTATACAGGCCAAAATCGAAGTTCTTAGATATTGCTGGCGGTATTTTGATTGCGAAAGAGGCTGGCTTTCGGGTTAGTGTTACAGAGATAGATAAAGACCATGATCAGATACTAGTTAGTACAGATAAAATATTTGAACAAATCGTAAATCTATTTCCACATAAAAATTTTAATTAAATCCGTCTAGTATGTCACAGGTTTTATATCGAAAATATCGACCTAAAAATTTTGCTCAAATAAAAGGGCAAGACCATATTGTGGAAGTTTTGCGCAATATGATTATCAATAGTCAAATCGCCCACGCATATTTGTTTTCCGGTCCTAGAGGCACAGGTAAAACTTCCACAGCTAGAGTTTTTAGTAAATCTCTGAATTGTTTGAAACTAGATAAAGGTGAACCATGTAACGCTTGTGATAATTGCAAGGCGATTGACGGGAATGATTATATTGATGTTGTTGAAATTGATGCTGCTTCAAATAGAGGTATAAACGAAATGAGAGAGTTGAAAGAAAGATCTGCGTTTTCTCCAGTCGTGGGTAAAAGGAAAGTCTATATAATTGACGAGGTTCATATGTTGACCAAAGAAGCGTTCAACGCAATTTTAAAAACACTTGAAGAGCCTCCAAAAGACACAGTTTTTATTATGGCGACCACCGAAGTTCATAAAGTTTTGCCAACTATTCTTTCTAGGGTGGTTCGATTTGATTTTAGGCTTGGTGAAGAGGCTAGTATTCATAACAAACTAGTATCAAACCTAAAATCAGAGGGTATCACGTTCCAAGAAAGTGCAATAAAAAAGTTGATCAAACTCGCTAAAGGTAGCTTTAGAGATGCAGAATCTTTACTACAAAAAGTGATCACTGGATTAGAGAAAGATAAGGGGAAGAAAGTACAACTTACGGATAAACTCGTTGAAGAGTCATTAGGACTTGCGAGTGATAGGGATATCGATATATTAGTCAGTAGCCTTACGGAGAGAAATGATATTGGCGAACTGAATACAATCCTTACACAGATATTCTCTGCAGGTATTTCACCTTCACAGCTATTAAATGAAGTTATAGAGAATGTTTTAGAGAAACTTACGCAAGATACACACCTTTCGAAGGGCTTACTTATGAGGCTACTAATAAAATCCCAGGACCTACTTATGAACCTAAATTTATTCCCCGATCCATACCTAGGAGTCAAAGCAGGCTTCTCAAGTTTGATTAACTTTGATTTGGAAGCAGTGAAACCAATGCCAATTATGACTTCTGCAAAACTGGCGTCTAAAAGTCCATCACCTAAAAAATCTACTCCTGATATAAGCCTTGCTAAAAGCCGAGATACAAAGGCCAGTCAGACAGTGGTTTTGACTTCAACTGAAGAAATAGAAAACGTAAAATCCCAGAACCAGAAAGAACGCGGTGAAAATAAACCACTTAACCTTGAACTGGCGGAAATAAAGACAAATGTAATTTCACTTATGCGCAGAGACGCGGTCAGAATTGCTAGTTTTGTTGAACTTGCGCAGTTTGATTTTGCTGAAACTGTAATTACGCTTCTACTACCATACAAATTCCATGTGCAACTACTAGCCCAGATTAAAAATAAACAAATAATTGCGGAATATGTAAAAAAGGTAACTGATAATGACTATGAGGTTGTGATCGATGTGGTTGGGAAATCTAGTGGCACTGCTAAATCGGATGAGGTTAATGAGGTTGGTAACAAGGGCGAGTATCGGGATCAAGGTAGTAGTAAGATTCACAATCAGCCGGGTAGTCAGCCTCAAGAAAACGGCTCAAACAATTCCAATGAAAAAATGGTGGAAGAAATATTTAGTGGTATAATTTAAAAGTTGTAATTAAATTTGTAAGAGAATTATTGATATGGCAAATGTCCTTTCGCAAGCAAAAGACCTATATAAGATGCAAAAAGAGGCGCGTGAGATGCAGAATAATATGAAAAAGATTATTGTGGAGGGCGAGTCAAAAGGTGGACAGGTTAAAGTCAGAATTAATGGAATCAATGAGGTTGAAGATATCGAAATCAGTGACGAATTACTTTCTCCCGATACTAGCAGAAAACTTTCAAAACTGATTGTTGAAGCATTCAAAGATGCAAACAAAAAGTTGCAAAAAGAATTAATGAAAGGAATGGATTTGAGCAGAATGAAATCTATGCTTGGTGTCTAATAAATTAGATGTTACCAGAGTCGCTTAAAAATTTAGCAAGTGATTTCGAAAGGCTACCTGGCATAGGTCCAAAGTCAGCATTGAGAATGGCTTTATTTATGTTAAAAGTTGAAAAGCCAAGTATTGATGGATTTATCAACCACTTGAGGGGCATAGATAAAGTTAAAAAGTGTACAAATTGTTTCACTTATGCTGATGAAGAAATTTGTTCGGTATGTTCCGACCCCAAAAGGGATCGAAATCAGATTTTAGTTGTTGAAGATACAGTAGATATGGTAGTTTTGGAAGAAACAAATTACTCAGGGGTTTATCATATACTAGGTAACCTTATTTCTCCTTTACATGGTTTAGGGCCAGACAAAGTTCGAATTGGCGAATTGGTAAGTAGGGTGAAAAAACTACTTGCAAATACCGGGGATGTCGAAATTATATTCGCTTGTCCAACTTCGCTTGAGGGCGAAGCTACTGTTAGTTTTATTATGAATTCTCTAGATGATCTAAGCAGGCAGATTAATCTAGAAACAGATAAGAAACCAAATATGGAAGTTAAAATTAAATACACACAACTAGCTCGCGGTCTTCCAAGCAACGCTGGTATTGATTATCAGGATACGGGAACACTGAGGTACTCTCTGGATAATCGCAAAGAGGTTAATTAAAATTAAATTTATAAAATAATTAAATGAAAAACAATGATGAAATTCAGTTTAAACTTAAATTTTTAGGTGCTTCACGCACAGTCACAGGATCTTCTTACCATCTTGAGATAGTTGAAAAAGGTGAGAGATTAATTACGTTGGTCGTGGATCATGGTATGTTCCAAGGGCCTGATGTTGAGGCAAGGAATTATTTACCTTACACCATAAAGCCTGAAGAGGTAGATATGTTGCTACTGACTCACGCACATACAGATCATAGTGCTTTAATTCCCAAATTGGTCAAACACGGATTTAAAGGAAATATTTTGGCAACCAAACAGACTCTTGACCTTACTGAATTAATTCTAAACGATTCTGCGAAGATTCAAGGTAGAAATCATGAGGAACTGGGCACGCCACTACTTTATGACTATGAAAATGTTGAAGAGGCACTAAGCAAAATGGTTGAAATCGACTTTGAGCAAGCTTTTGCAATTGCTTTGAGTGATATTAGACCGGAGTTGAAGAACAAAGACACGTTAAGCAAAGAAATTATTGTCGAATATTTTAGAGCAGGGCATATTTTGGGTGCAGCAAGCATCAGAGTTGAATATGCAGGTAAATCAATAATGTTCTCAGGAGACATAGGTCGTTCCTCACAAGATATTGTAAAACCTGCTAATTTAGAACCAAAGAACGCAGATTTTCTTATAATGGAATCTTTATATGGTGGGAAGTATCACGATCCCAAGGCTGAATTGTTGGACAATTTTTCACAACATTTAAAGACTCATTTAGAAACCCAGGGAAACGTTATTGTACCGGTATTTTCAATCCAACGAGCTCAGGAAATTATATTGATTTTGAATCAGTTAATTCGCGCGGGCAAACTGTCTAAAGATCAAAATATTTATTTTGATAGTCCTATGGCAGCCCGCGCAACCCAAATCTACATCGAAAACTCAAAAGAGGTCTATGCCAAAAGTATCGAACCTTTTAGAAGTCTACGGGATGGAATATTTACTAAAAATTTGAAGGTTGCTAGGAATGCAAGCATGACAAAGAAAGCCAAAAAAGGTAAGGGCGGAATTATTGTTTCTGGTGGTGGAATGTGCAATGGAGGAAGGGTGATGAACTACCTTAAATCAATGCTTCCAGAATCAAGCACTATGATTGCTATGGTTGGTTTCCAAGCTGAAGAAACCTTGGGGAGAAAATTAGTTGAAGGAGCTAGGGAAGTAGATATTGATGGTCAAACTTATCAGGTAAACGCTCAGATCCAGGATTTCAAAGGGTTTTCTGCTCATGCTGATCAAGCAGACTTATTGAACTGGTTAAAGACTTTCGATAAAGAAAAATTGGGCAAAGTTTTCTTAGTTCACGCAGAACCAGAGCAATCAACGGCTTTTAATGAGGTTATTTCAGGAATGGGGTATAAAACTGAGATTCCTGCGATTGATTCCGAATACCTCTTGTGATATCATTAATTCTGAATTTAAGTAACAAAACAACAATAACTAATGCAAAAAATGGATAAATACGAATTGATGGTCATTATTAAACCTATTTTGACTGAAGAAGAAAGACTTAAGGTACAAAAAAAATTCCAGGCTCATATTGAAAAATTAGCAGCAAAAGTGACTCAGACTGACGTATGGGGTAAAAGACATCTTGCATATGAGATCTCAGACCACAAAGAAGGTTACTATATTGTTTATAAAATCGAAATGGAGCCAGGTAAGGTTGCTGAGCTTGAAGGCTATATCAAACTAAATGACGCGTTTATCAGGCATATATTAATTTTAGAGAAGCACCTGTAATTTATTTAATTACTAAAGCGGAGAAATGTCGACTTCAAGATCATTAAACAAAGTATTTCTAATTGGGAATTTAACTAGGAACCCAATTGTTAAAAACACAAACAGCTCATCTGTTGTTGCGACTTTTGGACTTGCTACTAATTCTGTCTGGAAAGATGGCAATGGTGGGGTTCAGGAAAGAACAGAGTTTCACAATGTAGTTGCATGGAATAAACTAGCTGAAATTTGCGCACAACTTTTGTCAGTAGGTATGTCAGTATTTATTGAAGGTGAACTAAGAACAAGAATGTGGACTGACGAAAATGGTGTTAGGCACTATAGGACTGAGGTAAAAGCTTTGGATATGAAGATATTGGATAGCAAAGGTAAAAAAGGAGTTGGATTTGAAGGAGAGAGTATAGTAGCTGAAGGTTTGGATAGTGCAACTGAAGAAGGCGCAGGTGAATACGATGAAGCAGTTGTAGCTTCGAATGATGGTGCATCTGAGGACGATATTATAGGTAGTAACTCAACCACAGCTTCAACTGAGGCAAATAGTGAGAATGAGTTAGAAAATGGGACAGGTTCAAGTGAAGAGTCTGGTTCAGGTAATAATAACAAATCCAAGTCATCTGCAGATATTTCGGGTGACGATTTATTTTGATCTAATTTAGAAGGAAAACAACGTGGCCAAAAGACCAAGAAAAACAAAAAAAATGAAACCAGTAGTCTCAATTGCTAATCCATTTAGTAGTTTGGCTGAGATTGATTATAAAGATGTCTACAAATTGAAAAAATTTGTGACAACTAGAGGTAGAATTATCGAATCTGAAAGAACAGGATTAAAGAAAAACGAACAGAGAAAGCTCTCTGAAGCGATCAAAAGAGCAAGATATATGGCTCTACTTCCTTTTAATGAGTATTCATGATAATTAAGCTAATAACTTAGCTTAAATGCCTGCCCCGCATAAATCAAAACCTACCCAACCACCATTACCAAATATGACTGATGTGATTGCTGTATGGGGGGACTCTGCAGTAACTACTTTTTCCCTGAATTCCATCGATTGCATTTACTACTTTGGGCGGAGTAAAGAGAATGTACAGCAAATACTTGCAAACGACTATTTTCCAAAAAATGCCGAACACATTACTGAACCAAGTGATTTGGATATAAGTACTTTCAATTCTGAACTTGCAAAGCTTGAGTTAAATAACTTATACGATTTTTTAATTATCTTTGACTATGACCCTGGAGATTTTTTTACAATTTATATTTATGACTCAGCTGCGGAAGAAGTAGAGGTTATTGAATTTGACGTTGCTAAGATCGATTTTCAATTAGGTGGAACGGAAGATTATTACAAAATTGAAGAGATATATAGTAAAAAAATTATCTCGCAAATGGAAAAAAAGTTCCCCCAAATTATTTCAGGTGAAGTTGGAATAATTTTTACTGGCAAACAAGTAGATACCGTAAAAAATAGTGAACATTTTTTGAGTCAGAAACTGATGCCAACTTTGTTCAAATTTCTCCCACACTACATAAATGTATATATTGATGAACTAAATTTGCTTCCATATGTAAATACTTATGCAAATAACTTAACTGTTTCGAATTGGGAGAGTTGCCTGAGGCAATATGAGTTCGAATACGTTAATCCAAAGCTTAGTGGCTTATCACCAAACCTTATTTTTACTAAAGATAGACATCATTTTCATAACAATACCAGAGTAAATACTTTGCTCGTAAACTCCAATGTCACTTACTATCAGATGAATTATTTTGTAGGGAGGGTTAGTGTAGTGAAGTTAGATAGAAAAAGGAAGAATTCCAACGTCTCTCAGGATTTGTTTAAATATATAGTTGATTTTGACTCAAATGGAAAAACTTATCCTCTGCTAAATGGCGAATTGATTGATAAGAATGAAGTCATACCTTATGCGATTTTCGCAAGAAAATCGCATATAAGAGGAAAAGTTGTTTTAAATGAGATTAACAATGGAATTATTTCAATTGCACCATTGAAAAGTACTAATCAAACCGCATCAAACGAATCAGTTATTCTTAACGCAATAAATAACTATAACTACTTTGCTAGGGATAATTATGAGCAAAGTGCAGGTTTCTACCTTAATACAATTCCGCTGGAAATAATCTCCTCAGAGATTGTTTCGCGTACAAATAACCACCTGGATTTTAAAGAATTAATATTTTTCAATAATCTAACTGAATTAGAAGAATGGGTGTCTAATGTTAGTGGAGATAAGGTTAGATTCAATAAAAGCAAGTTCATGGTGGTTTGTAATTTTGATTTAACTGAGGAGCAACTTTTAAGAATGTGGCAAGACCAGATTAGGCAAGTAATTTGTCATGAAATTATAAATTCGCAAGAGGTCAAGAAAGCTTTGTTAGCAAGCTTATTTGCAAATATGGCAGTTGGCACTTTTAAATGTAGCGATAGAATAGCAGCAGGATTAATTTTTGCGAAATTATTAAATTCAGCTGGCAAATTTGCTGCACTAGATAAACCAACTCAAACGCTTCAAATCAGAGGCGAAAGTGCTGCCCAGGGGAGCAAGGGGCAGAAATTTGCGAGTAAATTCAAATCAGAAGCGGAAGAAATACTGATTCTGGATGACTATGATAATAGCGAAGAAGTTGCAGGTGAAATAGTACTAAATATTTATCCGAACGCTAGAATTGGTTCATTAGAATTGACTAAAGAAGTTAAACAATTATTATCTAAATCAGCTATCGACAAGCATACGATACAAAGGCTAATATAAAAAGAATAAGATAAATTAGAATTAATTAATTGCTTAAGACTGGGATTATATCGATGAATACAGTTAGAGGAAATATGAGTAAAACTAGTGGGCCTAGGCCTGATAAAATCTTCTTGGGTGTTATATTTACGCTGGTAGTATTTCTTGCAGGTTATTTTGCAAATACTTTTTTACCGCCCCAATTACGATCAAATGTAGTTGTATCTAGGAGCGCCACAGTCAACTCGTCACTAATATCTGAGATAAATTCACTTTTACAACAGTACTATATTTCAGCAGAACTGCCATCCACTTCAGAATTCTGGCAAGGTGCTGCCAAAGGCTATTTATCCGCTCTAAATGATAGGTATACGACTTATTACACAGCAGCAGAGTGGGCTGATTTACAACAAGAAAATTCAGGCACATTTACTGGAGTAGGTATAAAATTAATTAGAAATGAAGGATACATCCAAGTTGAAACCCCTATCGTCGGTGGACCTGCTGCAAATGCTGGAGTTATGGCGAACGATTTAATAATTGCTGTTGACGGTGAAACGATGATCGGTAAATCCATTGGTGAAGTAGCAAGAAAAATAAGAGGCGAAGAGGGTAGCCAAGTGGTTTTGGAAGTTGTGAGGCCAGGTGAGGCGGAGGATTTTAAATTTACACTTACCCGTGCAACGATTGATGTTGATAGTGTCGAGTATAATAGATTGGATGATGGAGGTTACCAGATAATTATCTCGAAATTTACAGAATCTGATCTAACTGAGTTTTACAGGCAGTGGAACGATGCAGTTAGAGATATTGGAAATAATCCGAAATACATCGTTTTGGATTTAAGAAATAATACAGGTGGATGGGTTGTTGCTGCAAAGCATGTGTTGGAAGAGTTCCTACCTTCTCAGACCACGATTTTCCAAGAGCAAGATCGAAATGGGAATATCACGAAAACATTTTCGCAGAGAAATGGCAATTGGCAAGAAGTCCCAGTAGTTGTTTTAGTCAATAGCGGAAGCGCTTCTGCCTCGGAGATCGTGGCAGGCGCAATGCAGGACTTGGATAGGGCAGAGTTGGTTGGGAAAAATACTTTAGGTAAGGGAGTTGAACAGACTATTCAAAGGACTAGTGATGGTGGAGCACTCTTTATCGTATTTAAAAAATGGTTAACACCAAATGGTCGCAATTTAGATTTGAATAACGCACTTGTGCCTGATCATTTTGTCGATATGACGAGCCAGGATATAGTAGCGAGACGAGATCCACAGTTATCTAAAGCACTAGAAGTTATTACCTCCAAATAATAAATAATTTGCAAAATAGATAATTTGAAGATGTTATATTTAAACAGATACATAAATTAATTTTATTAATTTATTGAAATGCCGATCGCAGAAAAAATCCAAAACGAACCAGTCCAAGTGACTCATCACAAAGATGTAAGGGTCGTCAGAAAAAGAGGGGGTGGGTGTCGCAACATAATAATCTCTTTTATTTTTATCCTAAGCTGTTTATTTATTACGCTTTTATGCATTGGAGTGACTTGGGCAACAGGGCACTTGCAGTCATTCGTGTGTGATGTGACACTTTCGAATTCACCCATTAGTCAAAGATTAAATTGTAGTAATTTCCAAGAAGGCGTAATTAGCAATCCAGATTCGGAATTTCCCATAAGTGTTGCAGAAGATGATTCCCGCAGTACAGATTCTTTTGTAGACGTTGCCAAAGTTTACGAACAAGCGATTCCATCTGTCGTTGGAATCGCTGTCCAATCTGCCAATATGGAAGGTGAACAGGTAATTGGAACGGGTTTTGTCATATCGGCAAATGGATTGATTGCGACAAATCGCCATGTTGTTTCAGATGTGAATGAGAACTATTTAGTGAAATTTTCTGGGGATGATGAACTTGTTAGGATAGAAGAAATATTTAGAGATCCAACAAATGATATTGCAATTGTAAAGGTAGACAAGGCAAATTTGAAAGCACTAACTCTTGCAAATTCAGAACAAGTGAAGCCCGGCCAATCTGTTGTGGCAATAGGGAATCCGTTAGGCAGTTTGAGTAGTACTGTTACTTCGGGGATTGTAAGTGGGGTAAACCGTGAGGTGAGGATAAGTAGTGGTGGGTTTTTGCGCACAGATGTTGAGAGATTTGAAGATACGATACAAACTGATGCTGCAATCAATCCAGGAAATTCAGGAGGGCCGCTTTTGAACTCTCTAGGCCATGTGATTGGTATCAATTTCGCAACTATTCAGGGTTTCGATAACCTTTCTTTCGCAATCCCAAGTAGTTATTTGAGGGTTAGGTTGGAAGAGCTTGATCAGTTCGGTCAATTTCGAATTCCTTACCTAGGGATTGAGTATAGAGCTAGATTGGTCACGATAGGTAGTGAGGTGCTTGTAGGCGCGCAGGTGGTGTCAGTTGACCCAACTTCTAGAGTGGCTGGGGTACTTAGAAGAGGGGATATAATCTTGGAATTTGATGGGGCTAGCCTTGAAGAAGAAAGTCTTGCAAGGTTGATACAAAAACAGCAAATAGGTAGCGAGGTTGATGCGATCATCATCAGAGATGGAGAGAGACTTCCTGTCACGCTAGAAATAAGTCTAGCTAGCACTAATTCTAATTAGTACCATGACTTTTTAGTATATGAGTTTAGCTATAGCTTCATAAGCTTTCTGGAGTAGTTTGTGATCTCTATTTGCAATAAAGAAACGGTCCTCGCCACCTAAACCTTTGATTATTTTAACCTCAAATCCAGCACTATTCCATAATTTTGTCAGTCCTAAGCTATGCAGAGGATTAAATTCGCCTGCAAAAAATCCTGTTACGTTTAGATAATTATCAATTTTTTCTACAATACCTCTATAAACATCTAATCCATCTTTTCCAGAAATAAGTGCAACCCTCGGTTCCATTTTTACCTCAACTGCTAATTTCTCAAATTCGTCTTCACGAATATAAGGTGGATTAGAAAATATTAAATCGTATTTTTTTATTTCGACCGGGTAAATATTTGCTTCAATTATGTTGAAAAAGTAGTCAGAACTTTTCAAAGTAAAAATTGCATTATCAGAAAAAACAGATTCATAATTCAAAAGAGCTAAAGAATTTTTCTTGGCCACTTTGATAGCTCTAGAGTCAATGTCTGTTGCATCAAGCGCTAGAGATAACTTACGTATGTTATGTAAGTTAAATTTTTGAATTTCAAGCAGTAAACTTAAGCTGAGTATTCCACTTCCGATTCCAATTTCGAGACATCTGAGGGGGTAGGAAGACGAGTTTTCCAGTGGCAAAGTTGAGCCATTTTTTTTATTAAAACTCATTTTTACGAGAGTGATAATGATTTCATGTAACTTTTCTGTATCTCTCCTAGGTGTAAGATTGTGAACAGAAGTGTGAAAGTCGTTGTTATAAAAAGGCGCGACCTTTAGCACGCTTCTTAGCGAATATCCCTTACCCCGCATCTTTAGTATGCGTGAAAGCACTCTAGAAGTTTCTGAGGAAACTTCTTGTTCGGAATTTCGGCGTAATGTTCGGGCCTTTAACAGGTGTTCTAAGATTATGGAGATCTCTGTATCAAGCTC
>JBGSOW010000050.1:0-14413 GCA_041738875.1 Candidatus Dojkabacteria bacterium | reverse complement strand
TCCAACTATGAGAGTGTATGGAACTTTAAGTTCTGCAGCATCTCTGATTTTTGACTGCAAAGTTTCTGATCTATCGTCAACTTCCACTCTTGCTGTTATCCCTTGGGCGAAGGCGCTATTTAGGATCTGGGTTTGCACGTCCTTTGCGTAATTCACAACATCATCGTTTATAGGAAGAATCCTCACCTGCACAGGCGCAACCCAAGCTGGGAAGCTTCCTGCAAAATGCTCGATTAAAATACCCATAAATCTCTCCAAAGAACCATACACGACTCGGTGAATTACAACGGGTTGTCTTCTGGAACCATCTTTGTCCACGTATTCGAGTTTAAAGTTTTTTGGTTGCTGGAAGTCTAATTGTATAGTTCCGCATTGCCATTCTCGTCCCAAAGAATCGCTTAAGTAAATATCAATTTTCGGGCCGTAAAAAGCTCCATCTTTATCTTTCAGACCGTGTTTGAAATCCGACTCCTCTAGAAGTTCGGATAGTTCTTTCTCTGCTTTGTCCCAGCTTTTCACATCACCCATGAAATCATCTGGTCTTGTAGCTAGGTATAATTTGACGTTATCTTTAAGGCCAAAAACTCCGTAAAAATCATCGACAATACTTAGAACTTCGCGTACTTCATCCTTTATCATTTCTTCAGAAATGAAGTTATGTGAGTCGTCTTGCGCAAAAGCTCTAACTCTAAAAAGTCCATTTAGCTCACCAGATTGCTCGTACCTATGCAGGCGGTCAACATCAGAAAGACGAAGTGGCAGTTCTTTGTAACTTCTTAGTCTCGAACCAAAAATAATCATCGCGTTTGGACAATTCATTGGTTTGAGCCCATAAACCTCGTTTTCTCCCATATCTGCAATAAACATACTATCTTTGTAGTGATCCCAGTGGCCTGAAGTTTTGTATAGGTCGGATTTATTTATAAGCGGAGAACTTACCTCGTCATAACCACGTTTTGCATGTTCATCACGCCAATAGCGCATCAGTTCGTTCAGCATCGC
Organism: Candidatus Dojkabacteria bacterium; assembly: GCA_041738875.1. Lineage (GTDB taxonomy): Bacteria > Patescibacteriota > Dojkabacteria > CALFHW01 > CALFHW01 > JBGSOW01. Next base: position 13,411 of record JBGSOW010000050.1, on the reverse strand, counting down.
CATTCCTCTCGGCAACCAATATGGAGCACCAGGCGAAGTTTCATGGAACATAAACAACTCCATTTCTTTTCCAAGTTTTTTGTGATCCCTTAACTTTGCTTGTTCTCTTCTTTCTAGAAACAGTTCCATATCATCCTCTGCTTCAAAAGCTAGAGCATAGATGCGGGTTAACATTTTGTTCTTTTCATCCCCTCTCCAGTAAGCTCCAGCAATTCTATCCAATTTAAAAGACATACCTACTAATTCACCAGTTGAATCTACATGTGGACCGCGACATAAATCTTTATGTGCCCCAAAGCTATACATTGACACTTTTCCCTCATTCAACAAACCACTAACTACTTCTGACTCACTCTCCTGATTCATCTTTGTGCTTCCTTTGCTTTTGATATCTTTGAGAAGCTCAACTTTATATTTTTGACCTTTTTCTTCAAAAAATTCTATTGCTTCGTCGATTGATATGTACTCCAGTTCAACCTTGATATCTTCTTTGATAATTTTCTTCATCTCCTCTTCGATCCGCACAAAGTCAGACTCACTGAATTGCCTGTCAAAGTCCTGATAGAATCCATTTTCGATAACTGGCCCTACGCCTAGAAGAACCTTATCATCGAATAATCTCCTTACTGCCAAAACCATGACGTGCTCGAGACTATGTCTTCTGATTTCTAAATTGTTTTGAGATTTGTTTTTCTCATTGCTCATAATTATATTCTTTATATATTAAAAAATTCTTAAACTAATTTATTGGGAAATTTAATATTTTTGTGATTGTGTATAAACACAGAATGATTAAACCCCAAAAGGGGTTGTGAATGTGAAGAAAGCTGTTTTGTTTGCATTATTTAATTTTTGCATTACGCATATTTTACACTAAACTCCAGAGATTGGACAAATTCGACAATTTATTTTTAAAAATCTTCCTCTTCCTCCTCAGGTAATTTCAAACCAGAAAGTTCCTCTGCCTCCTCATCTCCACTTTCTTCATCTTCGTCCAGAACCACTTTAAAATCATGATCTTCTTCGGGGATTTCAACTTCACTTGCAATTCTCTCTAATAATTCTTCTTCAACTTCATCATCCTCAGGGAGAATCGAGTCAATATCATCTGGGTCTATATCTTCTAGTTTGTTATCTTTGGGCATTTCGATATCAATTAAATAATATACTAATAACTATAATATATTAATCAATTAAATCAAAAATCTTGCATAACCCTATCTAACTTTGCTACATCGATCACTCCAATTTCCCTAGCGGGTAGAGCTTCCGATGTTAAACGGTCTATACTTTCAACTAGCTCTTGTGGAGTAAATGTATTTGGATTCAAAACAATCCCCAGCCCTTGGTTTTGAATATCTGCAGCGATTGCAAATTCATCCGTGGCGAAAGGCATCGCAAGTGACGGTTTGTTATGTGCAAATGTCTCTAAAAAAGAATTCCCCCCAGCATGGTGAATTATCAGATCCATATGTGGTATCAGAGAAGGCTGCGGAATGAATCTCTCAATAATAATTTTGTTGGAATTGTACTGAGCTAATTTATCAATACTACCGCCAGCTGCTACGATTAGAAGTGTGTTCGGTAATTTGCTACGAATTGTGACAATAATTTTCTCCAAAACATCAACCCTTTCAGACAAAAATGTTCCAAACGCTAGAAGTATTTTCTGAGAATCAACTAAATGCTTGTTATTGTAATCATCTATCCTAGCTGTCCAGGATTTATCTAACTCTGGTACAACCTCCATAGCCCCTAAGTATATTGATTTATCTCTAAGTCCGCTATGGATATTATTGAAATCAGGATAAGAAAATAAAACTAGGTCTTCGGAAATTTCTCTAAATGCGTTACTAGTTGGGGTTAGACCAAACTCTCTATATATTTCATTGAAATTTTCAGTAAATTTCTCATGTACATTGGCGCATAGAGATCTTAAATCGTGCAATGACACTTGTTCTTTTTTTGCAAGAAAATCCTTTGGCCAAAAAGGTGGAAAACCATATAGGCCATTTTCCTCTGGTAGTTGTGATGGGTGACCCGGAACGAATGTAGCAAATCTTAATTCCAAACACTTCAAGGCAACAGTTACTGCGAAGCTAATATAGTTTGTAACAAAATAGTCGTACTTTTCATCTTTTTGTAATTTTCGTAATAGGTCAATCGTCGCATATGGTGAGACGAATAGGTCTACAATTCTTTTCCGCGCCTGCTCAAGTAAAGTAGCTACAGCCCCCTCCTTTGTAGCAGAGAAGAAACTAGTGAGATTATCTTTTTCTTGAACCCCTTGCTTGGAAGCAACCGCTATCCCAGTATTAATAAATTTTTTAAAATTGAACTCCCTAAAAATTACTCCAGCTGATTCTATCTCCATTTTAAAATCATCTGCCGTAAGCATATGAACCTCATGCCCCTGTTTCTTTATCATTTTTGCGAGTTGCAACATCGGCTTTACCTGTGAAAACGAAGCTGGTGAAATGATCGCAATTTTTTTCATGGAATTTTGTTTGCTAGTAAATTCTTATAAATCTTGAAATATTGCTCCGATACATTTGAGATATTTAAATTTTCATTTACATATTTTTTCCCTCTCTTTGCAATCAATTTTAGTTGGTGAGATTTATAGACAGAATTCTGTCCTAGTATTTCATCAATCTGTTCTGCAAATAATTTTTCAGAGCCTGTGTCCAATATAAATCCATTTATCCCGTGATTTATATAGCTTTTTGGAGCGCCATTTAGTGGCACAAAAGCAACTAATCCTGCAGACATTGCTTCTAAAATAGCTATTCCAAACCCTTCCTCTCTGAAACTTGAGGAAACAAAAAAATTCAAAACACCACTTTTGCCCAATGCATTTTCGTAAGATCGTATGACGTAGTTCGGCACTGCTGGAATTATTGCGATTCTACCAGTAACTTCCGGATTGGATTCGATTATTTCAAAAATCTCTTTAAACAAAGCCCTTTCTGTTTGAGTTGGTGATTTATAGTTACCTCCAATAAGCACCAAATTATATGACTTGTATAATTTTTTATTTATCCAAGCTTTCAAAAGAACGCCTTGTTGTTTAACTGGTGCAAATCTTCCTACGTTTATGATTTGAGGCAAATCCATATTTTCGTCAGATATTGTATAGCGGTGATAATTATTTTTTAAAAAATCAGCCACTCTAATTATTTTCCTTTTTGATGGTACTACACCTTCGGAAACAGTGACTAGGTTCGTTTTCTTTTCGACTAATTTAGGGAAATAACTAATAACTTCACTATCCAAAGAGTTATAAGACAATGCAACCCCAAAATCTGAGTCATTAACAATTTGATCGGCAATCTCCATCCGTTGTAATCCTATTTCTTGGAAGCTAATATCCTGACTTTCAACAGGTAAATTCATTTGCTTATTCAGCTCACGATGAGGATCTAGAGACACTGTAGTAACAATTTTGATCTGCTTAAGTTTGGCAACATTAAGAGCCGCCATTGATGCAGAATCAAAAAATCTAAGATGGAATATATCCGGTTCAATCTTCAGCCATTCAAGGTATTTCTGCAAATGATAGAAGATAATATTGTAGTATCTAGATTTTTGTACTGGTGTTTCCACTTTTTCTGGAGGTATTGGAAGAACTATTAATATATGATTTTTCCTTAATCTTTTTATCACCCCTGCGCCAGCATTCAAAGAGAATACAACAGTATACACTGCATTTACTCCGTTATTCGCTGCTAGAGCGTCACCCAAAGACTTTAGAATAACCGCAAGCCCTCCTGAATTCCCAACTCCCGGTGTAAATATATCTCCTTGAAACATAAATTGCATTACTTCAATACCGGTAGACAGCGTCCTTCTACTGCGAACCTGTGCTAGAGATTTTTTTGCCTCAGCCCAGTACTCTTTTCTCTTGAGGAATAGTTCCTGACTAACGGTATCTGATTTTGATACCGTCTTCATATTCTTTACGTTGATATAATAGTCAGCAATTATTACCTGCGCTTCATAGAAATTAAGCTGAGGATACTCGGAAAAATTAATCTGCATATCCATTTCTATAGCTTGAATTAGCGCCTTAATAAGTTCATTTTCTTTTATAGAGGTTTTTAGTATTTTTTTAATTTCTCTTTTACTTAAATTCTCAGTTTTCTCCTTATTTTGATCTTCACGTTTTGGTTTTTTCAAAAAAGATAGAATTAGTTCTTTTTCTAGAAAGGAATTACGCTTAGAGGCTAATAAGATTTCATTTTGCAATTTATCTTTGGAAGGGCTTAAGCTTTTTGGTTGGAAGGACTGTATTTTCTTTAATAAAAACAGTGCTTGCCTGAGTGCAGCAAGTCTGCTCAAATACGGTTGAGTGTCGAGTAGAAATTTCTCCAAATAGCTAATTTGTGAGTTTACCCCGTTTGGTTGATCTTTAATCACATTACATTATATACGCAAATATATATTTTACCGAAATTTTAGAGCACATACGCTGCAGCAAACTACTTAGAAAGTTCAACAGAGCCAAACACTGCAGCACCTTTTACTAAGACTGTTGCTTTTTGAGAACTACCTTTTTTTACATTGTCTCCTGCTTCAGCTTTATTTTTTACTTCGCCTAAAACTGCCATAACTTCATTTGCTACCACAACGTTTTTTGGTAATTTTAATTTTATTTCCCCGAAAACTACCGTAGTCTCAATCTCTACAGTCCCTGATAAATCGCAGTCACTTAAGTCCAATTCTGAACTTCCGAAAAGTGTATATAAATTGACTGTATTTAATACATCTGAATTTATTACTTTTTTACTACCTGCGAAAATCGTTGTATCTGTGAATGATTCGATTTTCTCTTTGCGAACTCTCGCATTTATACCCCTGAATAAAATCATAAATCCAATTCCAATTAGCGCCAACGGCCAGAGGCTGAAAATATTTACATTGATGACGTCGAAATTCCGCAAAAGAAGTAATATTCCAAACAACCCCACAATTAGCGAAAATGCTATGCTTTTTGGTTGTTTAATATAGGTCCATACAGCGAAAACTACAATAAGTACGGGGGCGAAACGCCAGATCATATCCCACGCGCTAAGTCCGAAAATGTTATCCGCGAGCAATGCGAAGCCAAAAATAATTAATAAAATACCCCAAAACAGTCTTGAATTTTGCATATTTTGAATTTAATTAAATTAAATTTGATCTCTGCTAGTTTTAATAGTTTCTATGAATTGACGTGGGAAATCGCCGTCTTCTAAGTCATAGTTGCTACGGTATGCTAATTCTACACCTGCTATAAATAGCGCGACAAATAGTAAATACCAAAAGATCCCAGTGATAATTTTACCTAACGTAAAGTTGTCGAAAATAACACTTATACCTGCTGCGATTATGAAAAGTGGCCACCAATTTGCGATTATTGCAAAAAATCCTGCCCATACAAACCAAGGCAATATATTTAGAGTATTCAGAAGAAAAATCACACCAATAGATATCAACCAAACTGCTGAAGTGATTCTGTCCCAAAGGTCTTCAGAGTTATTTTTCTCGTCCGTATCGTCAGTAAATATATTGAAAGAAGAAATTTTCATTGCTGTGAACCTTCTCGAATAACAAATTAATTCTTTGCTTGAGATTATCATTTTGCATTTGCTTTTGCAATTAAGTATTCGCAAGCAATCAATGTTAAAATTAAATATAAGTTTATGAAGTAAATAAATGCATCATAATACCCACGAAGCTGAAAGCTCAAATAGCCCAGACATTCATATGAACCACGACGTAAAGCTTAGTGATTATCTTCAATTTGGTTTAATTATTGTTCTCATTGTAATCGTCTCAATTTTTGTAACTGTTTTCACACAAGGCGGAGTTTTGGAAGACTATATGAGGAATTTCATGGGCGTTTTCTTCATCACTTTTGCACTATTTAAGATTACGAACTTAAATGGTTTCGTCAGCGCTTATAGCCGTTACGACATTCTTGCTGCTAGATTCAAGCCCTACGCCTATATTTATCCGTTTATCGAACTCACGTTTGGTATCCTTTATGTTTTCAATTTATTCCCAATATTCACAAATATCTCTGTAATTCTAGTTATGGCCATATCTCTTATTGGAGTAGTCAATGTTCTAAGAAAAGGAGATATGATTATGTGCGCGTGCCTAGGAAATATCATCAAACTACCTGTTTCAAAAATCACACTAACCGAAGACCTAACAATGGGCATAATGGCTGTATTCATGCTGATTATGGTGTTTTCAGTTTAATCAACTACCCAAACAAGATAAGAATCCTAAGCATTAATTCTGCTAAATTGATTAAGCTAAAACATTATTTAACTTACACTTCAGTTTGTGTGTTATCTTGCTCTGCCTCTGGTTTGTCTTTAAGTAAGAATCCTAAATATATAGGACGATGATATGATGAATAGTCACTTTCAACAAAAGGTCTAAAACGTATTGTTGGTGCATTTCGAATCAGCCCTATCGAGAATTGGTGCTCAATTCCCGATCGATCAAGAGCTTTTACACGAACCCATAGATTACTCTTCTCAAGATATCTTTGTTCATTATTTAGCATATGTAACATGTAGCTTCTTATATTTGGCAATTCACCTAGCAAAGTAGCCATATCTACGGTATGGTTATCTTCATTATTATTTAATGAAAAATCATAGTGTGAAGGTATATCAAACCACCTAGTACTTACATTATCTTCATCTTTACCCGTATGCAGTTCGAAAGGAAAAGGATATTCTTGTTTCAAAAGTTCTCTTGGGAAAGCATTCATATTTGCATTGACAGCACATAATTTCTCACCAGGTTTTAACCCACGTTGATATTCACCTCCAAGAAATCCTAATATCCTCCTCATTGATCTCAGAGGAAGAGGTTGTTGTTCAGCACTTACGTTGCCATTTATCTCTGCGGTAGTTCTTGGAGCGTTCATTTCTACTGTCATTATTTGATATTTAATAAGTTAATACAGAGACGAATATACTCCTATGATATGCCTTTGTCAATGGGGAATATGGGGATTTTGTTTTGAATGACTGAACAGGTAGATGAATATCATGCCAAGCCGCAACTAGCAAGGATAACTTCATGTTAATTCAGCTTTAGTGCAAAAGTATTTGTCGGGGTTGACTGTTCGATCACTTATTCACACTTTGGTTATAGACCTTCACATCGATTTAAAATCATTCTATCATCAAATAAAATATTCACCTGACACCTTTTCCAGAATTCACAATTTGACACACTATGTGAAACTGTTATAATTATAATAGTTTAATATAATATCGAAAACTATGAATAGTAAAACAAATCTACAAGTGCCAATATCTGTGACTTTAAAAGCGCAAGCAGAAGAAGTTGCTGAGAAACAAGGATTTTCCTCCCTACAAGAGGTTGTGCGTGTATTTATCACTAATTACACAAGCGGAAATATCTCGGTTCTGTTTGGAAATTCTATTAGTCCTCAGGTTTTAGAAATCTACGAAAAAGACCTGAAACTGACTAAAGAGGCTATTGCTAAGAACGATGTGAAAATACATATGACAGCAAACGATGCAATCAACCACCTATCCAGCTTATGAACGTAGTATTTTCTAAACGTTTTGAAAAACACTACAAAAAGCGTATCAAACCTAACAAGGCTTTAGTAAGCAAATTTAATGAGCGCCTTGAATTATTTATCGAAAATCCACAAAGCCCTGTTCTACGGCTACATACTCTTAAGGGTGACAAAAACATATTTTACTCATTCTCAGTTACTGGAGACATAAGGGCAATAGTATCTATTGATCAAGATACTGCAATATTCCACGATATTGGTACTCACAACCAAGTCTATTAGTTTTCACCCAAAATATTGGCCTGGTCTCTTAACATTAGCCGCAATTTGTAAGCATTGCCATGCACTAGCATGCCGCCATACGAAGCTAAGGATTGTCTAATCTGCAGTTCATCTTTAGATTCCACTCTTTCTTCGAACTTTCTGAACATTCGCCTCTTGGTTGTGGTTCTTAGCACTCTGTGGGTGGGGAAATGTATCCAACCTAAAAAATCTACACCTGAAGCAAATGTTTTTATAAATAATTTTTTGGGATGTAGCTTTAACTCCAACTTTGTCTCTAGAAACTTTGCCACTTTAGGAACCAAATCCTGCAAATAAGCCTTATCTACAGATAGAATGACGAAGTCATCAGCATAGCGAATATAATATTTCACCTTTAGTTGCCGTTTCATGTACTGATCAAATTGATTCATATAAACGTTAACCAGTAGCTGGCTTGTAAGATTTCCTAGTGGTAGCCCCTTATACTCAGTACCAGCTGTTGAAAAACTATCTACAACCTGCTCTAGAAGCTTGAAGGTATTCTCATTTGACCCACCAAGCTGTTTAATCAATATCTTTTTCAGCACCCTATGATCAATACTGGCAAAGAACTGCTTTATGTCGCATTTAAGTACCCAAACTGTACGACTATGATTGTTTGAGGCTTGCCGGCCATATTTCAAAAACCGCTCCATAGCTTTATGGGTACCTTTATTAAACCTACATGAGCAAGAGTCATGAATAAATTTGCGGTCAAAAAACGGGTACAAAATACGATAAATTGCATGATGAACCAGTCTGTCTTCAACACTAGCTTTATGAATATTTCTAGGTTTGGGATCATTAATCTTGAAAGCATAATAGCCGCCATGCTGGTAAGTGCCATTAACAAGCTTCTTGTGTAAGTCAATTACATTGTCAATTAAATGTAATGAAAACTCTGATACATCTCTCCTGTTTCTTTTCCCCGCCAAAAATTCTCTCCAAGCTGAGAAAAGGTTTTCAAGGGAGATGATATTATTGAAAGTATGGTCAGTCAAACTAACAGACAAGATGCCACTATCCTGGGCAAAATCAAACAAGGGTATTTGGTCTGGATGAATATTGTGCCTCATATTCCAAAAGGGGCTAGATATACTATTGGGAACCGAATTGAAGATAAATTTTTAGATCTACTTGAGTTAAGCTACATTACATATTTTACAGATCAAAGTAAAAAACTTGAAAAAATAGTTGACTGTATTTTAATACTTGACACTCTTAAATTCTTAATCACTACGTGCTGGGAAGCTAGATTTATTTCGGACAAGCAACTCAAAAGTATTGCAGTTAGGTTGGAGGAAATTGGCAAAATGTTTGGTGGCTGGAAGAAAAGTATTGAAACAAAAAGCACCGTTCACCATTCGAATAAATCCAAATAGTAGACGGTGAGAAAATATGATACTTGCGGCGGAACACGAGCTTATTGTTAGGATTCCATTGATTAGTCTCGTTCACTTTGTTGTCATTGAGGTTCAGTCCGTTGCTATTTCGTTCTACATTGAACACACGCCCCCAGGGGGCACCGCTGAAAAAGTATGGCTGCCATCTATTGTCACCGCCTTTCTAATCATATTGGAGAGAATAGACTGTATTGCATTCGTGATAGCAAATCACCCAGCTTGCCATACACCAAGTATTGTTTTTCTAGATAAAATTTAACCCTCCGTAAGCAACTATTCACAATACCCACTCACGTTCCCAGTATAAATTTCACCAGATTAACCTGTGCTAGCCTTAGCCAACCACGTGTAGTCAATCCATAATATCTTAACATGTCAAAGTGTCAAAGAAACAAAGTTTCAAAAAAGAACAAAAGAACCAAGTTCTAAGTATCTACTTGCGGCGGAACACGAGCTTATGGCGAGGATCCCAATGACTAGTCTCGCGCACCTTGTGCTCACGGAGGTGCGGCCCGCCGCCATCGCGTCCTACAGCGAACACACGCCCCCAGGGGGCACCGCCGTCGAAAACAGTCTGCCCGTCATCTGCCAACGGATTCATCGCAAACCAGCGCCAAGTATCTATTGCGACTTCAGTCCCATGTTCCAATACGTAATACAACGCATCCTTAGGTTGACATATTTCCAAGCCAACTTTGTCTGCTCGTTCTAGCACTTCGGCTAGAGTATGGCTACCTTGATCATCAAATAAAGTACCAACGCTCAACTGTATTAACGTAATATTTTGTTCCTCATCATCTATGTTTTCGCCAGCATCACTTCGCCTAATTTCCTCATTATGCAGTGTATCCAAAAGAGTATCTGCGTAGTTGTAATCTGCCTTAGCGACTGCCTTTTCTCTAAGCTCAGGCATTTGCATCCCCCCAACCTTGGTAGGCTTCATCTCTACCTTATCATCTGGGAATGATCTATAAACAGCCTCTACCGTGGCTGGAAGCCTTGCAAATAAACCTTCCCCTATTTCGCCTTCATATACTTTGGTTCGGTCAGTAATTTCATCTACTGATGTTGCTATCTCTTCTTCAGTACAACCAAAAATAGCTAGCATATCCTGACGCAGCAAATCATCGGCTCTTCTTTTATCTCTCAGTTCACTAATCCGAGGGTCTCTATTATAGCCAAAGCCTTCTATGCCCCCATCTATCTCATACAAAAAGCGAAGCTGCTCAGGTGTCAAATCTAGTTGTTCATCATATTTCCCAAATAATGTATTCCCCCTCTCTCCCAGTAGTCTCAATACTCCATTGTCCTGCAACCTACCTTGCTCCAAATTCATCTTCCAATAAATGAAGTCTAACTTTTTGGTGTCCTCATCAATTTTCTGGAAACTTTTCCAATCTGGATGGTCGCCTAAATGTTCTTTCACTATTGGTTTTATATGCTCATCTAGGTACTGATCTGGAAGTATGCCTTTTACTTGCAAAAGCCTATAATTTTCAGGCGTTAACGGGGTGCCATCATCTTCTCTGACTTGTTCTTCTACTGCTATTCTAGGTATTTTGGGTTGCCCGAATTCATCATTTGAATAGAAGATGCGAATATTGCTTTTTTTTAGATAATTGGCAATCGCACCAGTATCTGTTAGACACCAACCATGATTATGCTCCCGTATACGGTCGAATACTTTCTGAGCTGCATCTTGATTGCTATATGTTACCCATTCTCCCTGGGTGATTTGCAGTAATTCCTTCGGTACAGGTTTTAGTAATTTCAGGGCAGCAGAGTATAGAGTATTAAAATTGTCCGGTTCTGATTTTGACCTGGTTATCATGCCTAAAAAATCTTTCTTCTCCTCATCTGACGCATTTCCTAATGAAACAACTTCAAATAACTGCTTTCTTCTCGCTTTCAGCTCCCTCGATCTTTGATTTCTAGTCTCATTATCCTCTTTGGATCTTTGAGCCACAACAATTTCATCGCTTAATCTTTGATATTCATCATCACCATACTTTATTTCCAAGCAATCTAAAACTGTGACCAAAGCTTGCTGGTTTAACTGTGGGAATGCCTCAATAGTTCCTCTATCTTTCCGATTATTATGTTTGTTCTTTTCCCGATTCCACTGCCCCATATTTAATACTCCCCTAAATACCCAATATTTAAGTTCTTCCGGAGCAGTTATGTCTTTAGAGGTAAGCTCATCTATCCATAATCCCAAAGTGCTGCGTTGGGATTCAGTAATTCTTTGTACACGCTGGCGTTTTTCTTCTTCCGATAAATTAATCCCCTTACTAGGTAACGTCTCATTTAAATAAGGCTCCAAATCCTCTGGTCTGCTTACATAATTGTCAAAAGCAATCGTTTTTAACTTTTGAATACGCCTATTACGTCTCCCTAGTTGTTTCTCATATTCCTCAGGATCAGTATCCTGAAGCTGTTCATTAGGAAATGTTAAGATAGACCTGAATTTATCCATATAGTCCTCAATCGCCAAAACTCCCACATCACCTGATGCTCCTTCTGCATGGAGTTCTGCCCGTCTCCTACTTGTTGCTAAGGCAGGATCTTCTGCTAAATTAGGATATTGGGTTTGTAAAAAATCTGTATATCTATTTTGTTCTACCATTTCGTAAAATTTTACATCAATAACGCTGCTCAGACAAATTTGGGATTAACAAATACATCACTATTCGACCGGTCACTTTGTAGGAAAATTTAAGAAATTTTACTCTATCTGCTCTGACATCAAAATAGGCAGGGTTCAAAAATAAATATCTAAACACCATAGCCACAGACGTACTATTCCCGCTATTTGCAAATCTTTACCGACAAGCCTCCAAAGAGAGCTGTCGGTAATTTCTACCCACGTAAACTTCTAATTGCCCATCATAGCAAGGAAATTTAGCATGTTTAGCTCATGGCCTCCTAGCAAAAATTTCCGCTTTACTTACCTCCAATTTTAGAGTTAAACAAGCAGGAAACTAACATATATTGTCGACAACAAAGAACCAGAGGTTTCCTGCTTACCTCTGGTTCTTTGCATATATTAGGCGTGAAACTAAACAACAAGGATAAAAAGGTGATGGAGCAGGCAGCAGCAGAGTGGGTACATATCTGCTTAGGATTAATGGGCGAAAAAAGCTCAATGTTTGCAGAAGAAAAAGCCACTGGCACGCCGGAGTATATGAACAGGATCAAAAAGATCCTCTCTCAAAAGCATGGAGAAAAAGCAGGAACTACCAAAACAGTTTAATGGGTTTACCAAAGCACCAAATGCGTTGTTGTGTTTTCCCTACCTCACATCCAAAGAACTACATCTATACCTGGCGCTGAAGTCATTTGCATTTAATGACAACACCTTCGCTTGCCCAAGCCAAGCTACTTTAGCTAAAATGATCGGATCTAGGCGCGAAACAGTAAATAGACTATTAAAGCGACTACGAGATAAAGAACTCATTTCCTGGGAGGAACCCAGCTACATGAAAGCCAACACCTACGAACTTATCCACATTGAGAATATCTCCAAGCTAGTAATTCAAAAATTGAGACTTGAAAATCCTACCCCTGTGATATTAGGATCACAGGAGGCTGTGACTTCCAGATCACACATATCTGTGACACCTAGATCACACCCCCGTGTGACTTCAGGGTCACACGAAAAACAAATAAGACTTTTAATACAATTATTAAGAGCCAGAATTGTAAGTCTACAACCTCAGAAATTCCATCCAGAAACAATACAGCTTGCTAAAGATTTAGGCTCAAATAAACCGAATCACCTCCTGTTTTACGAGAAAATAGTCAATTTGGTTAGCAAAGGTATTCTTACTGAGGAAGATATCCAAACCACACTTCGACGCACCTTAGATCACGATAATACTCTCAATAAAGATTTTGGCAAATCAAGGCTAAACAAAGGTGCATATTTCAACAAACTGATCAGTATTTTAATTCTTAAACGCAGGGGTAGATTAATTAAGAAACTCCATATGAAAAAATGAGTATCTACGCAAAAACAAGTTATATATCCACTAATATTTTTAATTATGAATTGCCTATTAAATGGCTCATAGAGTTTAGGGCTAGGGGAAATTTCTTAACTAGAGTCGATTGGCTTGTGCAGTTTGAAACGACTTGCAATCTCGTC
>JBGSOW010000013.1:0-6512 GCA_041738875.1 Candidatus Dojkabacteria bacterium | reverse complement strand
TTAATTTTTTATAAATAAATAAGTGTTTGAACCAGTTAGAGTACTTCCTGAAACAAGTAGACCACAAGTACAGATCTTTGCTGGGCGGGAAAAAAATGATGTCATAGTGGACTTAGACGTTAATTTAAGAGAGCGGGGGATTGATCCCCGTAAGATACCAACGCATATTGTCTTTAGCGAAGTGCCATCCAATAATCCTCAGGATATTTATTTTGAGATAGAAATAGCAGGTAGAGATCAAATAGTATTAGAGATATCTGATGATGTCGGAAATAAGTATAAGGTTATCGAGATTATTGGTATAGATAGTAGTTTTGCTGGATATAGTGTTGTTACACCGGAAGTCTACATAAAGTATTCAAGATCTTCGAAACATCCCAATGCTTATAATTTAGATCCAAAAATTTATATTGACTATCAGGTTCCAATAGTTATTAATCATCAAACCGAAGATGTTGTAGATAGTGGAAGATCGAGATTGGAAGGCACCTTCTATCTAAAGAACAATCATGATCGAGTGATTTTACAAATTAAAGTAACAGATATTGTCGATATTTCTCCTATAGTTGGTTCGCAAGATCCTTTGGCTCATAAAATCGAAGTCATCGGATATATTTATAGTCTGAGAGGAATCTTATATAACAATGATACTCCATGCTTAATGAAAGCAATTATCTGCAGCCATATGTCGGATCTTTTAATGCTTGAGTACAATAAGTCTATTCGTCGAAGCTTTGGTGCATATCCATTATTTGGAACATTTGAAGAGGCTTTGGTAGCAATTTTCAATTGTCGTGGATATGCAAATGAATTTTTTCAGCGTCATCTCGACGGCATACAAAAAACCGAATGATAGTGCTCCAACGATTGATAAGGACGATAACGTCACAGGCACAGAATAAACTAGTCTAGAACAGGGCAAAAGGCTTCTATAGGTATCGTAGATTTTGTATAGTTACCTAAGCTGCGCTAGGAGGGAGTCTAGTGTGGCTTTGTCTCCGCGCCAGTCGTGCCAGCTGTAGTCGTTCTCGATTGATTCTAATCCTTTTCCGGAGGTTGTATGTGCGATTATTAGTCTTGGCTTTTTGGAGTTGTGTTTGGTTGGCTCACTTACGCTAGTTGACTGGTCTGATCCTGATGTTGGCGTAGGTTTCGTAGATAGATATGCATTATGAATTTGACTAAAATCGTGCCCATCAATTTCGATGACTTCAAACCCAATCTCACGGTATATATTTGCCATATTTGGAAGCGGCATAATGTCTTTCGTAAAGCCATCAATTTGAATGTCATTTAAATCTAGAATAAACGTCAGATTGTCGAGGTTGTATTTCGCAGCAGACAAGGCAGATTCCCAAACTGCGCCCTCTTGCTGCTCGCCGTCACTCATCAAACACACAACGCGGTTCGGCTTTTTATCCATTTTTAAAGAAAGAGCAATACCTACAGCTTGTCCAATCCCATGTCCCAGTGGCCCACTAGAATTTTCAACCCCTGGAGTTGAACCATATTTTGGGTGACCTTGTAGGTGTGAACCAAATTTACGCAAAGTAAGCAGATCACTTTTTGGGAAATACCCCGTATCTGCGAGAGCAGCATACCAAATAGGTGTGACGTGACCATTCGAAATTAAAAAATAATCACGATCTTCCCATTTCGGATTTTCTGGATTATGCTTTAACCCCTGATAATACAAATAGGTGACGATATCTGCACAACTAAAAGGCCCAGCTAAATGACCAGATAGGGTGGCTCCGATTTGTTCCAAAACCGATATACGTAGCTCTTTTGCTTTATCTTCTAGAAAGCTTATGTCTAGATTTTCGTCAGTATTAATTGGGTTAGCTTCTACCTCGCCTTGCTCTAAAGCATTAACGTGACTAGTTGAGTTATTTACCCTAGTTAATTGAATAATTTCCTCAAACGCAGATTTAGGATTATCACTATTACTAAAATACGAACCAACGAAATAAATATCGGGTTTGACGGAGATAAACTTTGATATATTTGTGGGATTAACCGCTCCATCTACTGCAATTTTGCCTGTGAATCCGAGCTGCCTCAGTTCTGAGATTTTATCTAAACAGGCAGGATTAAAACTATTACCTTGTCTACCAGGCGTAACAGTCATAATTTGGATGAGATCTAGGGCATTAATCTTATTTTGCGTAATTTGCAAATAATCTTGCACCGAAGTTTCAGGATTTAGAGTAATTCCAAGCTGGAAAGACCATTCGCTGTGCATAATTTCCTGGAGTTCTGAATTTTCTGCTTCAGCATGGATAAATACGCTTAATATCTGCGGGATGTTATTTAATTCTTTCAAAGTCTGCAGAGGATTTTTAGTCATCAAATGAAGACTAAGGAAATCGTCACGTTTAAGTGTGTTATTTGCACTAAGCTCACCAATAATTGCAGTGAACTCTGCTGCCGAAATAGTTCCTCCATCTGTGAGAGTGCCATCTATAAGGTCGATTCCGACCAGTGGCATAAATTTTTTGAATTCGAGTATTTGCCTTTTAACTTCATTTATTTCATTACTTAAAACACCACTTGAGATGAATGGATTGCTAATTCTTGCCTCCCGTAGTTTCGCGTCATACCAAGCTTTATTTACTCTGCGCAGATGTCTACCAAAGCCAAAAGGTGCGCTCGTCCAGGTGGTTATAATTTCCAAAAGTTCTTCTTTTGTATAAGGATTTGTGTCACTAGCAATTACTAAAACGTTGCTGTCGTGTTCGAGTCTGTCTTGCACAAGAATAGCTTTGGCGAGACTAGGATCTCCCTGTGGCAACATAGTCGCACGGATAAAGGGATACTTATTTGCAGCATGCAACATCCCGATTCCGGAACCGCAGCTAAGTACTCCGAACGCCTGCTTCCCTTCGTACAACGCCTCTCTAATGTTCGTAGCAACAGTGCTGCTATAATCCACATAATCATCAGTTGCGACATACTCGCTGGGCCCAATATTCACGCATTCGATTCGACCAGTGGCATTTTCGTCCTTTAAATCCAGAGGTGAATTGTCTAGTGTAGAGCAGATTAAATTGTTCAATTCGATAGCTCGGTGATCACTACCAGTGTATATCTTCATACCAAATTCTAGCATTTTTCCAGATAATATCGCGAGATATATCACGTTCTATTTACAAAGTATATATCACAAGATATAATCAATCATTAATATAAGACGAAATCCAATGCCGGAACGACAAACTATTGCAGTAGAGACAAATCCAAATGAGATGCGATCGTTATGGCATGAATTAACAAATAGTGGCTTCTATTCTTATACTGATCAAGATCATACTGATGGACTTCCGATATTTGAAAATACAGATAAAATCCCGGATAGCTTTAGACCTACTAATGGAGTAAGAAGTTTCGGATCTTTTCTGCACCTTTTGACTTTTCTTCATGCTCGGATAGGCCTACTTAAGACCGACAATAGGTTTGCAGATAATCTAAACGATTCGACTGATGAGGTTCCGGGAGGTATGTTTAATATGACGGGTATAGGTAGGTCGAGTGACCCTGAGAACCAGACTTTGTTTAACGGTAATGCCGGTATTATAACGGATCCAGACTCTACAAATGATCTTCTAAGTAATTCACAAACTAGAAGAGATATTCACGGCAATGTAGTAAATGACAGAGGATCTGCATCCAAAGAAGGTGTTCTGAATGATGAGATAGAGCAAATAATAGGAAGAACTGGTGCTTTTAACATAGATTTAAGTCCACTCCATACTGCTTTAAGGGCAGTTATGACACCAGAGCTTAATAATGTCGATAGAACTCCTGAAGAGGAGCAGGATATGAAGAATTTTGTTTTAGGAGAATTGAGAGAAGTTATGCCGAGAATCGCAGATGGGGATGTGGATCTTCACAGTGCTATCGATAAAATTGTAATCCAAATGCTTTGGAGAGGGTTAGTTCCGGGTCAAGATCTAGGAAATTTGACTGAAATTTCAAAACTTATGGAAAGAGCTATTCAAGGTGAAGCTTTGAGAATTGTTGTTCGTGGATTACCTATTGTTGGGGGGTTGGTAAAGGTACATGACAGATTCAAACCACAACATAAGAAAGATATTGAAAAAGTCAACGAACACTTTAATGGAATGGTTGATGCTTACCACGCTACTTGGGAAGAAGGAGGTAGTGTTGATTGGAGCCCAAATGGAACTATTAAAGAACTTCCGAGATTCGTTCATAAGTTATTTTCCGCACTAGATAAAATGACCAATGAAGAACTTGGATTGCCAGTAGATGCAAACAAAGCATCCAGAGATGCACGAATAAAAGAAGTAGTTGCAGATAACTTGAAAGTAACATTTATCGCAGGACACGAAACAACCTCCCATGTTCTCGTAGGGGCAGTAGCTTCTATGTTAAGAGATGAGGTAGATGCTGTCGGTAATGTAGTTGGTCAACCGCTTAACTGGATACGTCAAGGGAGTACAGAAGATGTAGAAAATCCGAGATCTAGAAGAGGCAAAAAAACCACAGATAGAAAGATGAGGATAGCTAGTCTGCTACATGCTGCACTTGAGAAATATTCTCCAACACCTGTGCTAACTCGGCAGGCAGTAGAAGATTTATTGGTACCTATATATATGCATAACTCTCAAAGGAGAAAAGTTCAAGTCGGCTGGAATAGGTTCAAAAAGGGGCAGAACATATTTTTCTCTTTAAGAGCAGGTATGCATGCAGATAGATCAGTTGGAGATAGATCTATGAATATCTATGAGGTATATAATCGAGCAGCAGCAGGAATAAATGAAGGTGGTGCTGTATTTGTGCATAGCCCTTCAATGAGCGACGCCTTTAGTAAGGGGCCGAGAACATGCATTGGAGCGACCCGATCTCTAGATACAATGACTATGTTTATGGAATGTTTTGATGAAGTAATGGCAGAGGAAGGTTATGAATTGGGGATAGCAAACCTATCTGAAATAATAGACGAGAGATCAGGATTATTTAAAACAATCATAGGACCGACAGTAACAGCACGATTCGAGGAAGAAATATTTCTACAGCGCAGACAACAAGCTGCTTAAGAACTAGCAATTTTAATATAAGTTTAATTTGTAAGAAATCAGACAATGACAACTAGTGTAGAAATTGATAAATTAAACCAAGAAAGAGGATTTGAACTTACAATGATCTACGATTCTGCGTACGAACTAGTAGATCTCTCAACAGGTCTTAGAGGTATAATTCTTCTACCTGGTGCAAGTATGAGCGCGTTGGTTTCTGAAGGACAACATTTTGGTAATCTAGAAGAAAATTTTGTCCGAGAAAATCAATTAATTGTTTACACCAGTTTTGCTCCATTGCCTGATGAAGATGGTAGTGGAATTCGATATAATAATTTAAACGCACAAATATGCGGAGGTTTGCTTAGATATCATAAACCGGGAGTATTGGATCCAGAAACGGGGATGCCGTATCCAGGACTATTGGATCCAGAAACAGGGATGCCGTATCAAGTGGTATTTGATCCAGTTACAGAAAAATCTTATTCAGGAATATTGGATCCAAAGCAGTTTGGCAACAGTCTAAAACTTCATATGACAGATAAGGGTACTAGTTTCTTAGCTAACCCTTTGCTTGCAGCAGAGTTGCTCAAAATGAGAGAGAGTGAACATCCACAACCGCATACTGACGTTATATTCTTAACTAATATCACGGAGCTGGAAGGGTATCAATTTATGGCCTTACCTTTAATGCTAGATTATGCTAGAGCTAATAGCCTAGTTATGGATGTGCTTAGAGGGAATACTATTTTTCAAGAAGGAATCAGTATAAATACAGGTGTTATTATGCCATCTGGGAAAGCGGGTGATATTGCGAGAGGAATCCTTCATCTCGCAAGCGGTGCTTTAGGTAATTTGCGGGTAAATGCTTTCATTGCTGGGAATCCTAATACAGCAGCTGATATTCAAAAGCTTCTTACTATATAGAAGCAATATTGTATGTGTGTAAATTATGCGAGAATTTAATATAAGTTAAACAAGACTATTAAATTTAATCTATTTATTAGTAAAAGGTGTTTAATCCAGAATTTATGGATAATCTAAGAGGTACTAAAGGCGTAGAGGTTAATTCTATTGCGCCTGGGGTTGGCGAATTTGTTGATGAAAAAACAAGATTTAGTACAACAATTCTCCTTCCAGGTGCGGAATTGGGCCATATTGCGAATAAGGCGGGTTGTCTTAGTAAATTAGCAGGTGAAACTGTCAGGGAAGGACAAATAGTTATATTTTCGAATTTTTCTCCGCTCCAGGGTGACGATGCAGAAAAAATGAGAGATTATTTAAACGCACAAATTTTTGGTGGTCTGGATGAATTTGTCAGTGAGCAAGTTTTGAAACTTCCGAATTATAATACTAGTGTGGCAGGGCACTCAAAAGCTGCAGCTATTGGTTTTCTTTCTGTTTTATTACATGCTGTGAGTATATTACCACCACCGGAAAACGGCTCGCAAGATCCATATACTATTACGT
>JBGSOW010000080.1:0-57138 GCA_041738875.1 Candidatus Dojkabacteria bacterium | reverse complement strand
GTAAATAGTCGTTTTTTGCGCACTTCGGATGCAATATTTCTAATTATCAAATCAACCATACCAGAATATTGTGCGCAAAATTCCTTATCGTATTCACAAATAGTGGAAAAGGCATAGATAAAATAACCATAGTGGAAGTGGTGATCATTGTAATTTTGCGAATCAAACTCACCTGGGATTGCAATTAACCCACCTCTTGCCGCGTCATATTGAAAATATTTTTCACTTTTACCATTTTCAAAACTAAACCAATCAGCGAGTTCACTTTTCAGCGAATCCAAAGCAGTATCAAAATACTGAGTTGCGCGGTCATCTTGTAACATAGCCGAAGTTTCAACGATATTCGCCATTCTAAACAAAGATTTACCAGCGAAATATGAACCCGAGGCATAAGAAATCGAACTCAAATCTTCTGCAAGCAGATCCAAAACGGCCTCGATTTCCTCACCATTTAAATTTGGCTCGAACCTGATCTCAGGCCTAGTTATAGGCATACTCAGATTAAACCCATCCACTTCCACAAATCTAGACTTACCACGAAGAGTATCTATTTCTCCAGCATAAAGAGAGTTCTGACCATTTCTAGAATTATTAGTGGGGCCGCGAAAATCTAGATCAGCATACTGCCAAAGGTTTGGCGGAAGAACTTGGAAGGTTTTCGTGCCCTCCGCGAGCCCCAAATCATAACTCATATTTATCGTATCATTCTGGTCATCAACCTCATAACTTACACGTGCGTCTCCATGTGGGACAAGGGCGTTTCCAATAATTCTCCCCACATCAATGCCATTTTGCACAGGCGCAACAGTAATCATTACATTTGCACTACTATTAGATTCACTTTGCTTAACAGCAAATCTATAGTCATAAACCAAATAATCCACACTATTTACTTCAGCTTCATTGAGCCAAGTTATATTCCCAGTGGAAGTTATAAAGTACTTTTCATCGACATCTTCAAAAACGTAAGTATTCGAATCATACCTAGTCAAACTAAACGATGGTTTTGACACCTTCACACTAAATTCAGTGTCACCAGTTAGGGTGAATTGAGTATAAGGATTTCCTTTTTGCATAGAGAATCCCGCGTATTTTGTCCCTCCAGGGTTAACAATTTCGCCACGCACCGTAAAATCAGAAAAATCATTAACGACATAATCCTGTCTACTCGTAAAACTAAGGCTCATATCATTAACATGAGACTGAATAACCGCATTTTCACTGACCACTATTGGAGAATTCGCAAACTCAACTCCATCTAGCGTAAATTTCAATGAATGCGGAAAAACATAAACGGGCGCAGGATTTGACTCACGCAAAAGACCTACCCACCAGGTATTTGTTGCCACAGCATAATTATTTGCCTCACCGCTTAAATTCAACCTACTTCTCAAAAACGAATTATCAGTAACTTCAACACTCCAGCTCTCACCTTGTTTATTAATACCACTTGTGAAATCGTTCTCAAATTGGGTTTTTTCTTCAGGGAAAATGTGAGGAAAAATCAACAGGGAAAGTAATATTGGCACTAGAAATATGTATGCTCCAAGTAACAGACTTTGTCTTAAACCTTTATAGTCCCGCATCAAAACCACTTCTAATAGAAGCAAAAGTATCACTTAAATAATTAGCTAAAGCCTCAAATGCACTAGCTCTTTTAGAAACAACTAAATTAACTGGTTCATTTGGGATCAACGCTCTATTCATAGGTTCAGAAAGAGCAAATTTTATCGCCACTGTTTCAGTGATAGGGTCGTACGTAGATTCATTGCCAATTAATCTCCCATTTATTGTTCTATCAGCAAAATGTATCTGAATATCGTCATATTTTACAATCTCTAAATATCTTTTTATCGGAACCTCAAAAGAAGCTCTTACATAGGCACTGTCCTGCATAGCAAGAACTGCAATCCTTTGGCCACTAGTTACAGACGACCCTGCTGATAAATTTTGCTCCAACACATCAGCTACATTTGGAGAAAGAATAACAATATCACGCACTTCGTTAATTCGAATTATGCTGTTTATGTCAGCTGCTCCATTCAAATTAGAAATACTGTCTTTAATTTCAATACTGTCAATAACAAATAAAGTATCACCGTTATTCACCCTCTCTCCACTCGAGTAGTTCACCTCTTTCAAAATACCATTTGTAGGAGAAACGATTTCAATCGTAGGTACAACAACAACTGCGGTATCAGACCAAACACTATAATAAGAGTTAGCTTTTACCAGTATTACAAGAATTGCAAATGTATATATTGCCAAAACTGCAATTATAACTTTTAATTTTGAACTCATTTCAAATGCATTTGCACTTGTTTGAATTTTTTGTATCTTAAGCCTCATTTTTTTCTGCTTGCCGCGCTGTATGCACGAATCTAATAAAAATAATTAAATATAAGCTAACCCAAATAATATTCCCAACCGTAAGTGACAACGATTGAATATTAAACAGTCCCACTATTATACTAGAAAACAGTATTGCAATTGTAATGTAATGAAATTGCAGGTAATCAATAAGTTGTTTTGGCTTCTTTTTCAAGCTCACTTTAGCTTCATTATTTTTTGAGTTTGTCGCTTCCCAGGTCTGATCTTTTCTAAATATTACATCGAAGAAAGCCTGAATATATGACCAATACGCGCCTATGGTAACTACTATCGCATTAAAAAAGTTTTTTCCCACTATATCCAGAATAACCAAATACTGCAGCACAAAAAAAGGAAGAAAGGCCGAAGCCCACACCTCAATTGTCTCAGGTAGAAAGGGTAGAGTATTAAAGTAAAGATAAATAACAGGCAAAATAATAGTTAATAAGATAACAAATCCAGAGAAATAGTGCACAGACGTATCAAAATACTGGAGTTTTTGGTCAAGCGACAGCTTAGATAAAAGTGGGTTCTTTTTTAGGAAAATCTCAAAAGCACCTGTGGCCCAGCGTCTCTGTTGCTTTAGATAGTCTTGAGCGCTTACAGGAGCAAGTCCAGTGGCAAGTTCTTCTTCCAAAAATACCGACCTATAACCTTTCTGATGAAGCATATAAGCTGTCCAAATATCTTCAGAATTCGATTCTTGGTATATTCCACCAAGCTCATTCATAATTATGCTTCTACGAAAAACCACATTAGTACCTACACAAAAAACAGAATTAAAACTATTTTTACCAGGGCAAATAAGTTTATAAAATATATTCTGCGCTGTGGACGCTCCATTAGCAATAGCATTGTAATCACTATTTCTATATACTTGTGGGGTTTGAACGAAAGCAGTATTTTCGTCCGAAAAGAATGGTAGGGTTTTTATTAGAAAGTCTTTTTTCGGAGCAAAATCTGCATCAAATATAACAAAAAACTCACCAGTTGTGAGCTTTAACGCGTTATTTACGTTTCCTGCTTTGGCATTTTTATTTATTTCTCTACGAATATAATTAACACCGTGATGTAAAGCCAAATCCCGAACCTCATCACTTTTACCATCATCTAGGATATGAACATTAAAGTAACCTTTCATATTTGTCGCAGCCTTCAGTGTTTTTTCGATAACATCAAGGGGTTCACCATAAACTGTTATCAAAACATCCACAGTTAATTTCAATTGACCTCGCGCTAGCCTTTTTTTTATTTCATGATAATGACTATCCCGAACCTCCTTTGAGCCAGCAAAAATTGTAAACCACGCTACAATCGCATGCATAATGATAAATATCTCAGCGATTACCGCAACTATATATATAATTGGTGCTGCAATGTTCCTTGGGTCAAGCAAAAATAGGGCATAATTAATTGCAGCCATTGACGCAAGAAAGATTAAGAGAAGTGTAGTTACCCTGACTTGGAATTTATCAATTTTGGTACCCTGAAGAGTTGAGGTTGCCATTTTTAGTTTTCTTTTTTCTGTATTTTGTTACGTAAACAATCGAATTTTACCATCATTGTGCTATTTGTCCAGTAATATATGTTATTATAATTGTATAATTTTTTAACTTTATATATTGATGTATAGAAGAACACTCAAATCCGTTACTTCTGCCCTTATATTATTTATATTTTTATTCGGTCAATTTCCGTTGGCAATCTTTGCTGCAGAACTTCCTGAATCTTATCCTATTGTAGTAGAAGAAGAAACTCAAGAGGAGGAAGGTGAAGCAATTAAAGATGAAATAGATGAAGTTGAAGAGTCTGAAAGTGCCAATATCAATTCAGATATTGAAAAAGATGAAAATACAGAATCCGAAGAGAATGGAGAACAACAAGATGAGCAAGATCAGTTAGAACTTGGAGAAAGAGAAGGCACAATAACAGACGAAGCATTAAGTACTGAATTCAATGAATTCGAAGAGCTTGAGGAAAGAGTATTCAACTTCTCTTTAGAAGAAGCAAATACTTCAATCACTGTTAGATGGCCTGAAGTGACTGGTGCAACTGGTTATAACATTTATTACGCAACTTCAAGCGCGCAAGTGCCTTTGGTAGCTCCATTGTATATTGATAATTGTCCGAGTACTGGTATAAACGTAATAAATACCTGTGAATACAAGATTAATGGACTTATCAATACAACAGAATATTTTGTAAATATCCAACCAGTATTTGGTGTTATCTTAGGTGAACTCTTTTACAGCTCAAAATCAGCCACACCATTTTCAGTGGTAATAGATGACGACGCACAATTTTCACAAACAAGTGCGATAACAGGAATCTTCACACCATATGACTACCTACAGATCTCTTCACAAAGGGGAACTGCTCCATTGAAAAATGATAATACCTATAACGCTGTTGGTGAGGACAGATATGAGTCAACTGGTGACGGCTCATTTGGCAATAAAGGAATTTGGCAAACAGGTCAACTTCTCAATGGACACTACGATATCTACGTAAACTATCAGACATTTGCAGACAATGCTAGTAATGTCACTTATACTATTGGAGCGAATGTAAATATCCCAGTTCCAGCGGCTGGTTCAGACCTAGAAATTGGTGGCTTCAATCAACGCCTCAATAAAGATGGAATAGTGGGTTCTGAAGGCATGGAAGCAGGATGGATTAAATTAGGCAGGTATAATTTCAACAATATCTTAGGTATTGTAACTATCTCTTCCACAAACGGTACTACAGGAAGAATACAAATGGATGCAGTTGCATTTCAAAAAGTAGAGGTCACCCGCTCACTAGAAGTAGTAGTGGACGTCAGGAGCGATCTAAACAATGCTGATAGCATTTCACCAAACCCAAACACACCTTTTGGTGAATTCACAAGCACACAACCAGTTTATACTTTCCCAGTGCAAGCAACTGTTACTGTGGAAGGACTTGAAGCAAATGAAGCTGTGTCTTTAATTATCGGTAAATTCGATGATCCCAACGATAATAGTTATACCGATCCAGGAACCAGAGTACAACCGTATTATCAAGACGTACTTATTTCAGATGGCTCAATTGTATTTGACGTACCTCTAATTTGTAATAACCCTGATTTGGGAGCATGCCCAATTATCGGTGAAAAATTAGGAGAAGGTAAGTATGGCGTAATCGCAGCAATAAACGACAGAACAACAAGAGTGCCTTCACTGGTCGTAAACTCGAACTTCTTTATTGACAATACAGATCCAGAATTTGATAGCGTCGTGTTCAATTTTGATGGAACTGATATTGTAGGTAACAGCTCTGCAAATCCTTTTGTTGTATTGAATACTGATTTAGATAAACTAAGCTTCAGCTCAATTTTATCTGATGGACCTTCGCTTCCAGTAGGCTCAGGATTAGACAGAGCTAGCTTTGTTCTATTTTCAACTGATGACGCGTTCAATCCAATTGCCAAAGGAGCCAACTCATCTGCAGCATTTTGCGATTGGAATCTAACTTCTAGCAATAAATCATACTTAAATGATACTTTATCTGATACTTTTTCAAAGTTCGGAAATCAATGTAATGAATACGGATTTAGCTTTGCAGCGGGTAAATATATTGTTGTGCTTCGCACATACGACAACGCCGGTAACTTCAGAGATTCAGCAAATTTCTACGTTGAAATGGAGGCACCAGCAGCAGTAACACAAAATCCAACTGTACAACTAAGTAATATCAGTATATTCGAAGGAATACTGCCGGCAATGACTGCAACTTATACAAACGTCCCAAATCCTGCAAATGCATTTAGATGGGAAGTCAAACGCGAAGGTGGTTACAAAGTAATTGCAGAAAACTACGGAGCAACTATCAACTTTGCTGATTTCGAGTCGGCTGTGCAGAATTATGTGCTTGAAGATAGGGCAAATGGTACGAACAACTTCTTTGTGGATGATCCAAGTGAGACTTTTGTAAGAGTTTCTTTGATGTCTAATGTGGGCATTAATGCAGAAGCAAGAGTTAATATCTTGAACGAACTGCCAATAGTTACTCTGAATGCGGCAACTGGTGCAAGTAACGCAGCACATACTTCAGGCGGAGTAATTCCAGTACTAAATGTACAAGCAGGACAATTAGTTAATTTCAGCGGCAGTTTTACAGATAACGCTGGTGATTTTGATGCTGGTCCAGGATGGCAAGCCCGAATAAACTACGGTGGAACTGGATTCTTCCCTGGAATAGTTATTAAAACTAGCAATATTTCTTACAATGTTTCTATTCCTTCACAAATCTATGCAAATGGAACATATAACGTGGTTCTTCGTATTTGTGAAGAAGGAAATCTCTATGGATTCTGTAACACAGCAAATATAGTTTTAAACGTCACAGGTGGCACATCACCTGCTACTGACACAAGTGGTAACCCACTTCCTAGTGGCACTATCGGATCTATTTCCCAACCTGTTGGAGCAGTACTCGGAGAAGGTGATGTTCAATTTGAACTAAATCTAGCTGGCGAGTTTATAGGTGAAGCAGGACAAGCAATTGAGTTGAGACTTAGCGCGTCAGGAGTTGACCTCACAGGGCTAACTTGCGTCTGGAACTTTGGTGATGGAACAACCTCAACAACTACTGGTGATGAGAATCTAGGAGTGTCAAAGATCTATGCAAACGAGGGTCTATATAACCTTAGTGTAACTTGTACTGATTCGAATGGTGCAAGTGTTACTGAAACCTCGCAAGTCGTGGTAGGTCAGATGGGACAAGATCAGCTAGGTGTAAACGACAGTCCAGATAATGTTAGTCAAAATGGTAATGGTAGTGGTAGTGGTGATGATACTAACGATAATAACGATAGTAGTTTTAATCTTGGTCAGTTTATTTCAGATAACTGGGGGATACTTATCCTTCTGCCACTAATTATTGTTATTGTTGCCCTTGTCTCTTATTTATTAAGAAACAGAAGACGAAACTAGAATAGCTGTAATAACACTCTGCTAGAATATATGTATTGATGAAAATACGTAAACTAGACAGTAAAGTAATACAACAAATCGCAGCAGGCGAAGTAGTTGAGCGCCCGGCATCGGTAGTGAAAGAATTAGTTGAAAACTCACTCGATGCGGGCGCAGGCTACATAAAAGTAAACGTCAAAGACGGTGGGAAAACCTCCATAGAAATTGTAGATGACGGCGGTGGAATTGCCCAAAGCGACCTTGCTCTAAGCTTAGAACTACACGCGACTTCAAAACTTGTAACTTTAGACGATCTAAATAGCATCGGAAGTTTCGGTTTCAGAGGTGAAGCTCTAGCAAGCATCAAAGCAGTAGCCGATATAAAAATAAATTCCGCCACAAAAGACGGCGCTTGGGAAATTGATTCCGAGACAAATGAGATATCACCAACGTCGCGCTCCCAAGGCACAACCATCCAAATCAAAAACCTTTTCCGCAAAATCCCTGGCCGAAGAAAGTTCCTAAAGTCTGACAGAGTAGAAGAGCAAAAGATTCGAGGTATTATCAAAGCTTTTGCGGTAATCAACCCCCAAGTCAGTTTTGAATACATCGTGGATGAAAAACAAGTTTTCAACCTTTCTTCGGATACAGTTGTACAAAGAATTTCGGAGCTGTACAAAATAAATGAGAAAGATTTAATAGAAACACCAACTAGTACTGCAGATAAAGATAGTAAAAATATAGATTTATCTATTTCTGGAACACTTGGACATCCTTCCATAGCTGGAAAAAGGCCTGTGCAATTAATCTGGATAAATGGCAGGCTTATAAAATCTGGTCTCATCAATGCCGCAGTCAAACAAGCATATAGCAACAAAATTCCACAAACTCTCTCTCCTCAGTCGTTTATAGTTATTAGTATTGCCGGCACTGAGATCGATATAAATGTGCATCCTCGCAAAGAAGAGGTAAAATTTTCTGACGAAGGAAGAATTTTCCACGAAGTGAAGAAAGCAGTGGAAAGCACTCTAGCAAAACACATGCAATCACAATTTAGTGAGAGATTTCAAAATGAAAAAGTATATTCACTGGCAGAGGAGGAGGAAGCCTACGGAAATAACAGGCAGTTTAAAGCAGCAAATAGTAATAATGAAAATACTGCGAAATTTAGCTATCCCAAAAGTGCACGAATAAACACGCAAGAGGCACTGAACTTCAGTAAAAATATACTGTCTCCATTGCCAAAGCCAAGGCCCAGTGCAACCACTCAGAATGATATTGCCAGCAACAATACCCAATTCGATGGTAATACTTCTAACTACATGCAAGCATACCTCACATATATCGTAATTGCTCAAAACGACAAATTACTACTTATCGACCAACATGCTGCAGATGAAAGAATAAACTACGAGAAATTTATGTCAAAATTGTCTAGTAGCAACAATGACAAAAGCCTTTTGATGTTCGAAGAAATAGTTGAAGTAGAAGCAGAAATTCCAGTAAAAAAAGTCCTAGAAAGCCTGTCAGAATTTGGTTTCGAAATAGAGGATTTTGGTAGTACTGCAAAAAAGTTATTACTGAAAATCACCCACGTCCCCAGTTTTCTCATGCAGAACACAGATTTCAAAACGCTTGTCCTCGAATTCATCCAAACGCTTGAAGAAGGAAATGGCAAATCCAACCTAGACGAAATCCGGGATAAACTCGCTGCTACACTTGCTTGTCACGGCAGCATTCGTGCAGGGAGAAAATTATCTCAAAGCGAGATGGCAAAAATTGTAGACGATCTCTGGAAGTGCAAAGAGCCTTATACATGTCCTCACGGCAGGCCAATTGTGATAGAGTTAGATAAGGACAAACTTGAAAAACTATTCTATCGTAAAATGTAAAATAGTTAGATTGAATTAAACTGCAATAGTTTAAATATATGATAGCTAGATTATAATTTAACAAGATGAGCTAAATGAATAGTGTTGTATTAAGTAACAAAATTGACCAGACAAAGCTCAGCGGAATTGGTTTACTAATAATTGCATCGCTAGTTGCAATTCTATCGGTATTTTGTTCGATATTCGGCATAATTCTTCTCGCAAACGATAATACAATCATAACCCCAGGCACACAGAATATCACGACACCAAGGCAAGAAATTACAATTGCCGGTCAAGAAAATCCAGTAATATTTGCTGAAATTGCAGATAATGACGAAACTAGAGCCCGCGGACTTATGTTTAGAGAGTCACTTGGACCTGATGAAGGCATGCTTTTTATATTTAATGATTCCCAGATACGCAATTTCTGGATGAAAGACACCTATATTTCACTAGACATTATTTTCATAGATGCCGATAAACAAATTATAAATATCGCAGAAAATACCACTCCTAGGATCACAACACGCACATATTCCTCAACAGCACCTGCAATGTACGTCCTAGAAGTTAACGCCGGTAGGTCACAAGAACTTGGTCTCACTATAAATACACAACTAGAATTCTAGTTAAGAATAAATTTCTTGGTATAATCAAACAGGTTTAATTTATTAACACTAACTATGCCATATTACCTACCAACAGTTATTGAAAAATCCCACGAAGGAGAAAGAGCATACGACATATACTCTAGATTGTTAAAAGACAGAATTATTTTCCTAGGCACAGGGATAAACGACGAGGTTGCAAATGCAGTAATTGCACAAATGCTATTTTTAGAAAAAGAAGACCCGACTAAAGATATAAAGTTATATATTCACAGCCCTGGCGGAGTTGTATACTCTGGGCTTGCGATAATCGATACCATGCATATTATCAAACCTGACGTTGTTACTATCGGGATCGGTTCAACTGCCTCAATGGGCACAATGATTCTAGTAAACGGAACCAAAGGTAAAAGATTTGCATTAAAAAACACAACAATCCATATGCATCAGCCACTTGGAGGCGCGGAAGGTCAAGCAAGCGACATAGAAATCACTGCAAAAGAAATACTCAGACTGAAAAAACTTTTAACAGATATGATGATCGATAGAACTGGGCAAAAAAGAGACAAAGTGGTCCACGATATGGATAGAGATTACTTCCTTACCTCACCAGATGCCGTAAAATACGGTATAATCGATAAAGTACTTGATTAAAGTCAGTGTATATAAATTGAAATTTGGGCGGTTAGCTCAGTTGGTAGAGCACCCCGTTGACGTCGGGGTGGTCATAAGTTCGAATCTTATACCGCCCAAACTGTAGCTAAACAATTATGGATGAAAACGAAATTGAAAAAACAAGACATTCTGCTGCGCATATACTTGCTCAAGCAGTAATCAGACTTTTCCCTGACACAAAGTTGGGAATTGGACCGGTGACTAAATCAGGTTTCTACTATGAGTTTGATTTGCCGGTTAAAATTTCCAAAAATCAAGAAAAATCGTTTCTAGAAAAAGTTCAATCTGAAATTGAGCAAATCATTAGAGAGGAACTTGTATTCAACCAGGTATTTTTACCAAGAGATGAGGCAATTGACATGCTTTACCAGCAAGGACAAATTTATAAAGCCGAATTAGTACAAAAAATCCCAGATACCGAAGTAAGTTTTTTCCGCACTGGCAATGAATTTATAGACCTTTGTCGTGGACCACATGTAACCCACACAGGGAGAGTTCACGCTGTTAGACTAAATAAGATTCGCTATGAGCATTGGTTAGATCAAACAGACCGCCCCAAATTAATAATAATCGAGGGGATTGCATTCGCAAGTGAAGCAGAACTCGAAGAATATGAAAGTGACCAATCAAAGTTGCAGACTCGAGGTCACCAAAATAAAGCATTAGAACTGCAGTTATTCAATCTTAAGCTAGAACAAGGAACATTTACACATACAATCCTCAACAACGGTGTTGCAATTATAAGAAATATCGAAGAAATTTTAGTCAGCAAATTTGCTGAGCTGGATTTACAAGCGATGAGTTTCTCAAATATCTGGAAAAAAGATGCACTAGAAAACCATCCCCTAGCTGAAACTATCGTACCAGCAGAAGTAACCACACTTGGAGAAGACTATATTATAAACGCTGACCCATTTATATCACTCATTGATACTTGGAAAATCCAAAACAAGAATAAATACAATTTGCTCCCTTTCCGTGGTCTATATTTTGAATCAAATCGTTTAGATATAGCCCAGGACGGTAAAACTGACGCGGTAATTGGCCTCTACTCCAGCAATAACATTAAGTCTATTGGTACTTTCCAAGTACTTGAAATGGAAGAGTCATTTAATAGTCTTAAAGACCTTCTGCTCCTTGCATTTAGCGTATACTCCAAATTACTTCCGGGAAGTTTCGAGCTACTTACATATAGCAATGATAGGAATTTTGGAGGCAAGGTCAACGAAATTGCGTCTGAATTAAACATAACCCACAAAAGATTAGAATCAATCAGTGAAATAAGTGAAGTGCGCCTAGTCTATACAGACGCATTTAGCAAAGATTGGATTCTTTCTGAATTTGCATGGTTTGGAAAGTTAAATAGTAGTATTGCGAAATACACAGAAACTGAAAATATGACAATTATCCAAACAGAAATTGTGCGCAATATGGAAAGACTTTTAGCACTGGTTGTCGAAGCAAACGATGGCAGAATGCCGTTAGCAATTGCAGCAGTGCAGGTAATCGTCGTAGCAGAATCTGAAAAAGAAGAAAACTACGCTAAATTAATAAAATCATCACTAATCGATGCAGAATACAGAGTCGAACTAATTGTCCAGAAGGATGAGACCCCGACTGAAACAGAAGTAGGAGCCCTTAAAACGCCATTTATCCTTACTATTGGCGGCAACGAGGTTAGTAAAAATGTCGTTTGCGTAAAAAGATCCACTGGCGAAGAATGGGGACTTATGGATTTAGAAGAATTTTTGCAAAGGCTTGCATCAATAAGTTAAAATCTATTAGGTAGATAATTAATACTGAAATATAAGTAGGCACAAAAAATATTTAAATTTAGTTTATCCAATCATTTTCCAAAAAAGATCAAACAACAGAAGTAACTCAAGATACCAGCAAAGACCCGCAGCAACACCAGGCGTTGCTATTAACGATACAATTCGCGCAAAAGAACTCAGAGTTATTGGAGCTGACGGAGAAAATGTAGGTGTAGTAAGTTTGGAAAAAGCGTTAGAACTTGCTAGAGAAGCAGGTATTGATCTAGTTGAAATTTCACCAAAGACCAATCCTCCAGTTGCGAAAATAATAAGCTGGTCGAAATACAAATACGAACTTGAGAAAAAGAAAAAAACCACAAAGAATAAATCAATTGAACAGAAAGAAATTTGGTTCAAAGCATTTATCGGAGATGGAGATATTCAACATAAACTCAAAAAAGTCGAAGAATTTATCGAGAAAAGACATCCAGTTAAAATGACTATTCGTAGGAAGGGTAGAGTAAATCCCGAAGTTATCGAAGGTCTTATGCGCAAATTAATTGAAGCAACAGCAGAATATGCTGATCCGGTTTCAAGTCCAAAGTATGCAGGCGGAAACTATAGTGTTGTAGTAACAAAGAAAAAGTGAGATTAACTCCTTAAGAACTTTGTGATCTTCGCTCACGGTGGTATAATTGTAAAGTTTAAAGGGTTGAAAGTAATAAATCTAAAAAATAAATACAAATGGCAAAAAATAAAGTCGGAAAAGTAAAAAATAGAACACACAAAGCTACTGCAAAGCGATTCAAAATCACTGCAAGTGGAAAAGTTGTGCATAAGAAACAGGGTAATAACGCTCATTTGAAAGTAAACAAAAACAATAGAACTCTACGAAGACAAGAGCTACAAGGACTTATAAGTTCTGGCGTGGAGAGTAAAAAACTTAAAAGATTAATGTTAAAGTAAAATACAATGAGAGTAAAAAGAGGGTTAAACAAAAATCGTAGACACAAAAAAGTATTAGAATCCGCAAAAGGATATAGACTTACCTATAGTAAATTATATCGAAGAGCTAGAGAAGCTTTGCTTCACGCTGGACAATATAGTTTTGCACATAGAAAAAAAAGAGGAAATGACTTCAGAAGAGCATGGATCAAATCAATCAATGCAGTATGCAGACTAGAAGGTACTACTTACTCTAAATTCATCAAATACCTAAGCACAAACAATATCAAACTAGATCGAAAGATTCTAGGGTATCTTGCAGTTAATCACCAGGCTGCTTTGACAGGGCTTGTCAAACAGTCGATTAGTTGAGACACTCGAAGTGTATGGATATCACTTCAGTAAAAGAAAACTTCAGCAAAATAAATAAATCTTTCAAAGCAGACGTTGAAACGCTTGGAGCTTTAAAATCAGCAAAAGACATTACATTAGTCGAAACAGGCTTTAAAGAAGTCTTGGAGAAATACCTCGGCAAGCAATCTGAGATCCAAGCAGTATTGAAATCAATAAATAAAATAGAGAACCCGTCTGATAAACGTGAGGTCGGGATGATAGCAAACAAATTAACGAAAGAAATCGAGGAAAAATTAGACTCACTAAAGAAAAAATTACTGGAAGTTATCCTTGTCGAGGTCGAGAAAGAAGAAGTGATCGACGCAACTAGACCAGGTGCAAGTAATGTGGCAAAAATCGGCCACAAACACATCATAACCAGCACTATAGAAAGAATTGAGGATATATTCACGAACCTAGGTTTTGAAGTCGAATACGCATATGAAATCGATTCACCTGAAAATGCATTTGATCATCTGAATATTCCTGAAAGCCATCCAGCACGTGATAACTGGGATACGCTCTGGGTAGAAGGTGGGAATCTTGCAATCCCACATACATCTTCGATGCAAAATAGGATTCTAAAGTCTGAAACATTGCCTGTTAAAAAAGTAATTATCAGCAAATGTTTCAGAAACGAAGCAACTGATGCAACCCACGAACACACATTTCACCAAGTCGAAGGTGTTTATATGGATACTCGTGCCAGTATGGCAGAAATGCTTGGTGTACTTTTAGAATTCTTCTATGCGTACTATGGGAAAAAATTAGACCACAAATTCACTCCTGATTTTTTCCCATTTGTGGAACCGGGCGGACAACTAGCGCTAGAATTTATTGCAAATACAAAAGATGAATTCGGCAAAGTAATTGACAAACGTTCTTTTATAGAGATTCTTGGCTGCGGCATCATTCATCCAAATGTCATTAGTGCCGCAGGAAAGGACCCTGCTAAAGCAAAAGGCTTTGCCTGGGGATTTGGTGTAGAGCGTGTCTTTATGGTTAAAGAGAAAATTGAAGATATCCGCTTATTCTACGGTGGCAATTTAAAATTCACTAAACAATTTATTTAGAGTACTGGTAATTTATTTAAAGAGTATCTGAAATAGGAACAATTAATCATGTTAATTAGCAAAAACTGGCTAAAAAAA
This sequence comes from Candidatus Dojkabacteria bacterium, assembly GCA_041738875.1. Lineage (GTDB taxonomy): Bacteria > Patescibacteriota > Dojkabacteria > CALFHW01 > CALFHW01 > JBGSOW01. The sequence continues at coordinate 42,434 of JBGSOW010000080.1, read as the reverse complement.
TACATCCCAGAAATTGAAAAATTTGACTCTTTACAGATAGCCAAAGAACTTACAACTAAAGTTGCAGAAGTTGAACAGATTATTGAGCTTAGAGAAGATATTAGTAAAATCGTCGTAGCAACTATCACTGCAGTTGAAAAACACCCAAATGCGGACAAACTAAGCGTCTGCCAAGTAAATGCAGGACCAATGGGAAATATGCAAGTTGTATGTGGAGCGCCAAATGTAGCAGTTGGTATGAAAGCAGCACTTTCTCTAGTTGGTGGAAGAGTTTATAGTAGTAGCACAAAATCAATAGGTAATACTATGGAAGTGGTTGAAACTGATATACGTGGTGTCAAATCAACCGGAATGCTTTGCTCCGAACGAGAACTAGGTTTGAATGATAATCACGAAACTATTCTAGATTTAACTGAGACGAAATTCACTCCAGGTGAAGAATTTGATGACGTAATCCGCGACACAGTCTTTGAAATTGAGAATAAATCACTGACTCACAGAGGTGACTGCTTCTCGCACCAAGGAATAGCGCGTGAACTCTCCGCAATACTAAATATTGGTTTTACACCATTTAACGTGCAATTTAACTCGTCACAAACTGCAAGTCTGCCTATTGAAATACGTGTTGAAACCCAAAAATGTGGTTATTTCGCTGTAGTTACGATTAAAGGCGCCAAGGTGAGTGAATCACCGTTTTGGTTAAAGCTTGAGCTTGGAAATATCGGAGTAGATAGTATCAATAACGTTGTGGACCTTGCTAACTACGTTATGTATGACATTGGTCAGCCACTGCATACATATGACTATGAAAAAATCGCCGACAATAAAATAACCGTCAGAGAAGCTCGGGACGGAGAACGTTATGTTGGAATAGATGAAAAAGAATACACATTAAACAAAGGCGAAGTAGTGATTACAGATAATAAATCAATCCAAGGCTTAGCTGGCATACTTGGAGCAAAGGGATCGGAAATCACAGATGAAACAGAAGATATCGTGATAGAAGCAGCTAGATTCGATAACTACGCGGTACTTGCAGCAGCGAGAAAAAATGGCATCCGCTCTGAAGCAGCAATTAGGTTTAGCAAAAATGTAGACCCGCAGATTACTCGCAAAGCATTGGAGAATATCGTAAATCTTATTACTGACATTACGGGCGGCGAACTTTCCAGTGAAATTGTAGAGATCGAAGCTGTTGCAGTAGAAAAAGATCCAATCAAGATTGACCTGAAGGATGTAAGTAGAGTAGTTGGCGTAGAAATAAAACCGCAAAAATCAATTGCAACTTTAGAAAAACTAGGATTTACTGTGAATGAAAAATCAGATATTAATACAAACGATATTTCAGTAAATGCACCAGTTGAAGTTAATGTAATCGCCCCATCATGGAGGTTTGATACTCGCATAGCCGAAGATCTAATCGAAGAGATAGCACGGATTTATGGCTATGATTTGATTGAGCCACAACTGCCTGCGAGAAAAACAGCAGCTGTTAAAATACCAGACATTTCTGAACTGAAAAGGGCAATCTCAAATATTCTTCTGCGTTTGGGTATGGACGAACAGATAAACTACTCTTTCATAAGTGAAAGTATGAGAGCGAACCTCGGGATAGACGAAAATAATATGTTGAAAATTATAAACGCAATATCACCAGAGCTTAATTGGGTTCGCTCAAGTATACTTCCTGGCCTTATGAAAGGAGCAAAACTCAACACAGAAGTAAATTCTATGCGTAACTTTTCCATCTTTGAAATTGGCAGAGTAGTAGATAAAAATAGCGAAATCGAAAAAGACATTCCTTCACAGCCTTGGACGTTAGGCATGCTTAGTACGACAGATGAGGATAGATACCTAGAATTTAAATCCCAAATTGAAACAGTCTTCGAAGGGTTAGAAGTGAATTACTCTTGGCAGGAAATTGGTGCAGGAAACAATGCTATAAATAACCCTTTTGGCAAAGATGTTTTACACAAAGGAAGGTCTGCAGGATTGTTCGTAAAAAGTAATGATGAAAATTCTACTGCTGAAAACATCGGCTTCCTTGGAGAACTTGGACGTGCCAAAACTTATGAAATGTTTGGGCTGGACAAAAGAATTGTAATGATGGAAGTTAACCTTGAGAAACTACTCCCACACTGGCTAAAACGCGAAAGTAGTTATAAAAATGTGTCAACACTGCCTGAAAGTTATAGAGATATAAGCTATTGGATTGGTGATGATTTCAAAATTGGAGATTTCCTTACTTACCTCGAGGAGCAAAATAGCATAGGTAAAATTTCTAGTTCAGACAAAGTAGACCTCGAATTCAAATTAATCGACGAATATACAGCTGAAAAGCAACGTAGTATGACTATTCGTATCGTGATGAAACCTAGACACAGCACATTAATCGATCAAAAGATTAATAGCATCAACGAAGAAATCGAGCAGCTTGTCAAAGCAAAATACAAGCTACAGATTAGATAGACCTCCGTTAAGCGCAACGAGGTGATATATTCCAGTATTAAAGCTATGATGTAATCCTCTGACACGACCTTACGCTCGGCGAATTACGCAGGATGATGACTCAAATATTGCTACCTAAATAACCGTAACAGTTATTCTAGGACTTTCGGAGTTTATACTAACAGCCCTCACAAACAGTTCATAAACACCAGGTGTCGTTGGAGCAGTCCATGAAGCATTTAGATCACTTGCAGAACCAGTCATTTGTGTTGAACAATTTGCATTACCGGTTAAACTCTTCCAACATAGCCTTAGATTGGTAATAAAAGGACTCGGATTATGTTTAGCATTTACATTTATAACTTGGCCAGGTGCATAAGTTGCCCCTGAAGATGGTGAATTAATTTGTAAGCCACTTGCAGCGCCATTTATACGTATTCTAACTGAACTATTGCCAGTTCTCCCACCACTATCGAAAACCTTAACGATAAAGTCATATTCACCAGATATTACCTCGCTTGGGATTGTAATTACACCTACGAAATTCGCAGTTTCAACTGTATTCGTCGTATTTGCCAGAGTGATTTCCATTTTTGTAACCGTACCTGAAGGCGTGAAGCCTGAAATGTTCGCATTTATGCTTCCCGCATATTCCTGTCCTGCCTGCGGACTATTAATAATTGCCCAAGGATTTTCGCCGTTTGCAGAGCGATTCACATTACAGATTTCAGTTGGCGCGCCGTTACCACCTTGCACATTTTGCAACCAGCTATCTAGATACGGTTGTAGGCTTGCTGCTGGCATACGCATATAGCTAAATTCTTTTTCAATTGCGTTACCTGTTGCACGGTCTATATCGCGCGCCAATCTATCTTGTTGGTCAACACACACCTCAACAATCTGCCTACTTAGATATACTGGTGGAGCTAGCTCGTCGATGTAGTAATCTTCGCCTCCCTCGCATACTCTTCTTTTCTCCCCATTGAACTCAATATCACCACATATCTGTCCTCTGGCAATTCCACCAGGACGGTTAAATGCTGTCCTAGCGTTGAAATAATCTCTATCTTTGACTCTATTCATAAATTCAGTTACCCACGGTGCAGCATTGGTAGAACCAAAAGCGCCAGCTGCCATACGGTCGTTGTTGTTATTGCCAGCCCAACCAAGTGTCACAAAGTCAGGAGAATAGAGAACAAACCAGTTATCTCTATTGTTTTCAGAAGTACCTGTTTTACCGGCTACGTCACGACCATCTCTGAAATTCCTAGGTACTGGACTATCTGCAATACTTTTTGGATTTGTTGAGTCATTGATTAGGAAAACAGCACGTTCGTCTGCAACTCTTTGTGGAATAGGGCGGTTATCACCGTTCAAATCAAATATCACATTTCCGTTACGATCTTCTATTCTAAGTATTGCTTCGTAAGGAACATAATCCCCACCATTTGCAAATACTCCAAAAGCTGAGGCGTGATCAACGGGTAGTACATCTTGCGCGCCCAAAGCTGCAGAAGGCCCGTATCTTGCGGGATCAACATTCACGGAGTATCCAAGTGACGCATTCAATTCTGCAAGTCTTTCAGGACCAAAAGACATCAAACTGGAAATAGCAGGGATATTTCTAGAAACAGAAAGCATATGCCTAGCTGAATTTATTCCAATAAAATTTGGGTCTGAGTTTTTTGGTTTATAGTTGCCAATTTCAATAGGAATATCAGCAAGCTGTGAACCGGGAGATAATTTCCCTTGTCTGTATGCCTCGTAATACACCATTGGCTTGATAGATGAGCCTGGTTGTTGTTGTGTTGTAAGGATATTTACTTTACTATCGAAACGGTCATTTGGCGGGCCATCTAACTCTGTACAATTTGCAAGTTCGAAATTGTTATAGCAACGCGACCCAACCATAGTTAAAATTTCACCTGTTTTGGGCTTTATTGTCATCATTGAGGCATTTTGATTCCCATATCTGCCAGCATAACTAGGCCCCATTGCAACATTCTGCACAACGTCTAAGGCGACTTTTTGCATATCGTAGTCTAGAGTTGTATATATTTTATAGCCACCTCTATTTAGCTCTTGTAGGTCAAAAACCTCACCGTTATTGTACGGTCTTTCAACAAGTAAATTTTGCGCAAAAAACACGAAGTGGGGAGCTAATATATTTGCTTCGTATGCAAGATATGTGATTTCTTCAGTCTTTGCTGCCTCTATTTTTTCTGCCGTAATAAAGTCTTCCTTTTCTTCATCTGTAAGCTCTCGTCCTTCTCTAGCAGCCTTTCTTTCATTATCTTTACGCACCTCTGCATTAATCCTATCTCGATTCTCATACATTTGGTTTAGAACGTATTCCTTTCTTATATTTAGTGCTCTTCTATCACTAGTAACAAGTGGAGAAGTTAAAGTAGGCAACTGAGTTTGAGCACCAATTACAGCTGCCTCTGCAAGTGTAAGTTCATTCAAACTCTTGCCGAAATATGTTTTAGCAGCAAGATCTACGCCGTAAACATTACTACCAGCGTTAATTATATTCATATAAAATAAAAGTACCTCGTCCTTTGTGTATTGGTTGTTCATAAGCATCGCAAGTATAATTTCGCTAGCTTTTCTTTCAACACTTCTTTCACTGGTAAAAGCTCCATTTTTTGCTACCTGCTGAGTTATTGTACTTCCACCGCATGTTCTAAATAACCGCAAAGAACAACGTAAAATCGCACCTACATTAATACCAGGGTGAGAATAGTAGTCAATGTCCTCTCCTGCAATAATCGCCCATTTTAGTTGATTTGGAACTACATCTGTAAGTTCCTGTCCCTCATCCATAGTGATTACATTTGTATTGCGCTTATCAAATAGACGCCACAATTCAGTTCCATTTCTGTCATAAATCACACTTGAAGCAGATTGTAGATTTGCATTGTCAAACGGAGCGCTTGGATCAGGTAGTTCCTTTGTCAGTTGTTGCACCCATGCAAGCGCGCCCAGTGTCCCTACCAAAAGAAATACTGCAAACACAGCCCCAATCGAGTACATTATTTTGGCAAATCTTTTCCTTCTGCTACTTCCTGGCGTTCCAAACAACCTAGTCCTGATAGTCGTTTTTGTAGAGCCATTTGCGCCACGTCTACCCCCAGTACCACCATCCCTCCACGAACCAAAGTTCGCAGGTTTATTTTTGGATAGTCTCTCTCTAGCAGCGGGAGTAGTATTACTCCTACTATTTTTATTCAGTTTAATTGTAGTTTTAAAATTTCTAGGCATTATGTAATTATACATTATAAGTTTATGCAAATCATGTCTAGTTATAATATGTTTATGATAATATTGGTCACAGGGGATTATTGGAATCAACCTGAATTTATGAATTAAATTAATTTACTAGCTATACTTGATTGCATGAAAGATCAGATTAATCAAAAATATTTTCAAGACATTAAAAAATTCCCTAAGCAGTTTGAAATTGATATTGAGATAAAGGCAAATACTGAAAGTAAAAAATACAATAATATCTATATTTGCGGCATGGGAGGAAGTTCCCTATATGTCGATATTATCAACAACATCCTCGCACTTTATCCTGAGGTTACTGTAAATCTTAAAGCTGTAAGAGGCTATTCTATCCCATTAAATGCGACTGAAAACGATCTATTTTTTGTGGCATCTTACTCTGGAAATACGGAGGAAACATTAAATGCATTGGATGAAATTCAGGAAAAGAAATTGGAGGCAGTGATTGTTACATCAGGTGGGAAATTATTGGAAAGATATGAATCTTCAAGCACGCCCACATCTCTAATACAAATCCCGACTGGTCTACAACCACGTCTCTCGACAGGTTATTTCATCAGCGGAATTATGCGAATGCTTATAAATCTGAATCTAATTCCAGAAAGAGTAATGAATGACATAGTTGCAGCTGCAAAAGAAATCGCTGATTCGGATGACACTCAAATCGAGGAGTATGCAAGGCTACTCGCGCAGAAATTAGTTTCCAAAGTACCAGTAATTTACGCAACAGATAATAATTTCAGCCTTGCCCAAGTTTCTAAAATCAAATTCAATGAAAACGCCAAAACCCAAGCATTTTGGAACTATTTCCCAGAACTAAACCATAACGAAATGGTTGGATTTAGCGATTTGGTAATGTCTCCATATTTTATTATTTTCAGTTCGAAATTTACCAACAAACGTAATCATCAAAGAATGGAGATATTTTTGAAATTAATGAAAGAGAAGGGTGCCGACGGAGAAATTATCAATTTAAATGGCACAAATGTAATTTCCGAGATATTCTATGGCTACTATCTTGCTGATCATATTTCTTATTATTTGGCTGAGGAGAAGGGCATCGATCCAGAACCGGTTGCTATGGTAGAGGACTTCAAGGCCGCACTAAGTTAGATCTAGGGTGAGGGCTATAAAATAATACCTGCCGAGCCGCTTATCAGAGTAATCTATTGATCGTTAGCTAGATATTTTTCTGCGGTAAAGCCACGCCGCTACTGGCATTGATACTGCAAGTATTGCAACTGACCAAAGTACTGCGAGAACTGCACTATTTCCGAGCGGTAAACCAAGCATAAGGGCCCTGATAGTCTCAACTACGTGTGTAATTGGTTGATTTTCAGCAAAAACTCTTAGTACTGGTGTCATGCTATCTCCTGGAACAAACGCGGTGCTAGCAAAAGTTAATGGGAAGACGATAACAAACGTTAGCCATTGCACGCCTTCAACGCTTTTGGCGTATATTCCAATAATCGCAGATAACCAAGAAAATGCATAAGTAAATAAAATCAATACACCTGCAATTATAAGCCAATCAGTAATGCTTGCCCCACTTCTGAAACCGAGGAGCAACCCTGCAAGCAACATTACAATTGTTGAGATACCATTGCGGAAAAGGTCAGATACTGTGTGTCCATTTAGAACCGAAAGATCAGACATCGGCAGTGAAGAGAACCTATCAATAATTCCTTTCTGTAAGTCGTAGCAAACTGCAATTGCAGTAGTTGTGGAACCAAACGCTAGAGTCTGCACAATAATACCCGCCATTAGAAAATTCAAATAGTTAACACCCTCGGGCAAAGCAAGTTCAACCGCACCGCCAAAAACAGCTGAAAACAATATTAGAAACATAATTGGTTGGAAAAAAGTCCCAAGCAACTGGTCACGATTACGGAGTATGTGAAGGCTACTCCTTCTGACCATAACTATAGAGTCTAGAATTGTTAAGACAAATTTTGGTTTTTTTTCGAATTCGAGTTTGACTGCCATTTTATTTCTCCTGCGATTTTAAGTCTTCTGCCTCAGATTTAGTTACCTTCTGTTTGCCTGTAATACTCAAGAAAACATCATCTAGAGTAGGTTTTTGTACAGCAAGTGACTGCAGGCTAATCCCAGATTTGGATAAATCAACTAGAACTTGTTTTACATCTACATCTATGTCATAAATTACAACAGAGATATTTAATTCACTAATATCACTGTCAACTGCTTTATTTCCTAGTACTTTCTCAGCCTTTTTAAAACTGTCTTCGTCTTTAAAGTTTAATTGCAACCGGTCTTCACCAACTTTCCTCTTTAACTCCGAAGGTGTACCTTCAGCAATCACAACCCCGTTATCGATTACGATAACTTGATCTGCAAGTTGATCTGCTTCTTCGAGGTATTGAGTGGTTAGAAGGATTGTGGTTCCGTCTTTTAACAATCTTTTAATAATTTTCCACATTGCTATTCTAGATCTTGGATCTAATCCAGTTGTTGGTTCGTCAAGGAAAATAATCGGAGGTGTGGCAATCAGACTTACTGCCAAATCCAACCTTCTTCTCATACCACCTGAATATGTTTTAACTGTTCTATCTGCTGCATTAGTCAGTGAAAATTCTTTTAGTAATTCTTCTGCTCTTTCTTTCGCACTTTTAGGAGTAAGGTGGTACAAACGCCCCATCATGTTGAGATTCTCCCGTCCAGTAAGTAGTTCATCTACAGACGCAGATTGTCCAGTAAGCCCTATCACTTGCCTCACTTTATCGGACTCAGTCTTCACATCAAATCCATTCACTTTTACTTCACCAGAATCGAAGGGTAGGAGAGTACTTAGAATTCTTACAGTAGTGGTTTTGCCTGCGCCATTTGGCCCGAGCAGAGCAAGCATCTTACCACGCCTAACTTTAAAGTCGACGCCTTTAAGCACCTCATTCTTCCCGTAGGATTTACGAAGATTTTTAATTTTAATAACAAATTCATCCATCACCCGACTATTTTAGCAGAAAATTTAATAATTATTAAAGTAAAAAATATTTACATTATGCATTATATAGTGGTAAAATCACAACATGACTAATTTAAGCATTATTTTTGTGATTTTCCTCTCGCTCATTAGGGCGTAGGGAGTATTGCAGATATTTGTTTAGTTAGTTAATCAAACAAAATCAAAGGCTCCCACAAAATGGGAGCCTTTTTTTATTTAATATATTAATTTTATTACATGTCTAATATAAATAATCCAGATGTGAATCATGATGTAAGTGTCAATACATCAACCATTACTATCTATCAACCTAATGCTAGTGGAACTGATCAAGAATTGATCGATGTTGCAATCGAACACCTTACTATTGATCAACTAAGAGTATACGCGAGGCAAAATGATGAGGAGGTTATAGAAACATTCGAAGTATATCAGAGAATGGACATCCCTTCATATACGGGAAAAAGAACTGAGCTACCTGATGGAACTATTAAGGTGGAATTTGAACCATGTGCTTTTAATCGTGTTTTAGAAACGACAGCCTCTAATGGCCAACCCGAAGGAGTGGTAGAATATCCGCAATCAATCATTGAATCGATTCAAAGAAATTTATCTAGGTATAGCGAGACTTATGCGATGTTAGTTAACCGTGACCGTTCTTTTAATGATACGCCCAGTGCTTATGAAGTTGGTGACAGTGATGAAGGCAACTTTATTAATTTGGGAATTCAAGTTGATATGGCAGGCTTGCCAAAAGCTATACTCGATATTGCAGATCAACTTTCTGAAGCGGTACTCGATCAATTTATACTAGAAAGAGTATTCGAATTTGAGAATTCATTAGCTATGTATAATTTCATGCGTCTCATTTTTTCTGACGATGATCGCAACTCCACTTTTAGAGATGTCTTCGATGGTTTACTTCAAAAAACACGAGAAGTTCATGGAAATAAAAGAATTGTTATTGCTACACTTAATGAGCAAAAATATGAAGCTATTAGGACAGGTGAACTTGGTTTATTACCAAATGATCCTGATCTTGACCAGTCTGAAATCCAAGAACGAATCGGTTTTGATGACGTTTATTCACCGCAACGATTAAAGGACCATCTATTTACCATAAAGCTAATAAAAGAACAAATCCGAGATGCTGAGCAAAATGGCGATCACGAACTACTTCCAACATTAAGGTCCAGACTTCAGGAAGCTGATAATGTAATTTTCTATAGCAGAGCATCTTTGCCTGTCGCAAAGCTAGGTGATCCAAAAGTAAAAATTGAATTCCCTGAAATAGTTGGTGACTCAGAACTATTAGATATACTAAGAGAGAGGTCATTAACTCCAAACCTAGATACTCCAATATCACGTAATTATCTTCTCCCATTAAATGATACAAAAGAGTACACAGAACTTATGGATATGATGTATGTTGTAAGAGATTACAGAGATATATTTTCAGAAGAGGTTATTGAACAAATTGACGCTAACCAGTTGAGAAAAGACAGACCTGCTAATCAAGATCCTCTCAGCTGGGCAATCAAAACATTTGTCGATGTTAGGAATAGGAGTCTAAATAAAGGCGAAGTTATTGACATGACTAGTATACTAAATCCTAGGTTTATAGGTTATCTGAATAGAAAAGGTTTTGAAATCAAACAAGGCAATTTGCTAAGAACTAAACCTTTAACCGAATCTTATGGAGCATATGGTCATGAACAAATTACTTTACTTACTAAGACCGGAGGACTATCACTTGCTGCAATAAATACTATACTGAGGGAGGTTAATGCTAGAGGGCCAATGGCAATTCAACCAGAGATAATTGCGCCCACTTTAATATATAATTACTATTCTGATGGCGATGTTTCAGTTCATAGCCAATTGAAATTAGGCTATGTAGATCGTTTATTCTTCATATGGGATCCAGAAACTAAGTCATATCAATTCGCCAATGGTTTCCGAAATTGTAGTGACAAAAATTCTCCTGAAGGCAGGAAAAATAATTATCATGGACAGCGTTATGCTTCTTATATGGAACTAAGACAAAAAAATAGTCAATAAATATATGAAACTTAAATACACAGAACAACCATGGTTTGAGTTATTATCCAACCTTGTTAGAACTAACTCACATACTTTAAACGCACCAGGTGTGAACAAGTGTGGGAGGATGTTGATTGATTATATTGATAGAGCTTGCAGAGAGGGTTTATTGCCTTATCTTGAATGGGAAACATACAAATCAAACCGTAAGACAGAAAACGGAAAAGTGTTTGGTCATTTAATATCAGGCAAGTCAAGTAACTGGAAAGTTGCTAAATATAAGATTGTTTTATCTGGTCACCTAGACACAGTTTTCCCGTTTAACGAAGATAAGTCGGAAGAAAGTGTTTCTCTAGATGAGTATGGCCGTTTACACGCTAAAGGCAGTTCAGATATGAAAGGGGGGTTAGTTGTATTAGTAGAATCACTTTTACATGTATTAAATTACATTCAGGAGGATCCAAGTATTGCAGTAAGAGTGATATTAACACCAGATGAAGAACAAATGCATCTTGAGAATTTTCCTCAGTTAAAGATTCTCTTACAAGATGCAAATTTATGCCTAATTTATGAGTCAGATAGTAGAGTAATCGAAAAATTGTCTTCTAGTAATCTAAAAATATTGAAAAATAAATCGCTCGTAGTTTCACGGAAAGGATTTATTGGATTAAAACTAACTGCCAAAGCAGAAGGAGGCCACTCTGGTGTCATTACCAAGGAAGCAAATAGACATAGTGCCAATCATGAAATACTCAATCTAGCAACAAAGATAATTAATAGTGCAGACTACAATAAAAATACAACTACCAATATTGGCATATTAGAAGGCGGAATAGCAATAAACGCCTTAGCTCAAAATGCAAAGCTCTACGCAGATGCGAGAGTAGAAAATACAGAAGAATATGAGAGACTTAAAAAGCTATATACACGTGAGATTCTAGAGTATATTCAAGATCAAAAAGTGAACGTCGATATAAAAATACTAAATGATATTCCTCCTTTACCCTATAAAAAAGAGTTAAAAAACCTTTTTAATATGCTTTTAGAAAGTAAACTTGGCAAATTGTTTGCTTTATCAGAAGAGCATAGAGGTGGTGGTTCTGATGGAAATCGTTTCCACTACTATAATCATAATTTACTAATTATAGATGGTTTAGGCCCTTTAGGTTCTGGAGAGCATACAGATAAAGAATTAATTCACCTTGACTCAATCCTACCGTCGATATCCTTTTCTAAAAGCCTCATTGATAGTATTATTTATAGTACTAAGCCAAAACAATATGAAAAAATCAATAAATCAGAAAATACTTGACCTAACTGTACGCCTGGTTAAGTTGCAAACTAATCCAGATAACAAAGAAGAACTTACTAAAGCTCTATCCGTATGCTCGGGTATTTTAGAAGAATACAATTACACGATCGAAAATTTTAGTAAAGATGGTTGCAAAAGTATACTAGTCCACAACCAAAAAGGAGGTTGTAGAAATTTCAAAGTCATATTAAATGCTCATTTAGATGTAATACCAGGCAAAATAGAGAATTGCCGAGCGCGCATTGAAGGTGACAAACTATTTGGCGTTGGTGCAATGGATATGAAAGGTAATTTATCGGCCCTGCTGTATGCGTTTGCTGAAACAGCTATACATATTTCTTCACCCATCGCATTACAAATAGTTACAGACGAAGAGATTGGTGGTTTTAACGGCACAGAATATCAAATACAGAATGGAGGAGTCACAGGTGAATTTGTTATTTCTTCTGAACCTACGAACTTTAATATTGTAAATAAGGCCAAAGGTGTTCTTTGGATTGATATTCATTTCCTTGGGAGAACAGCACATGGAGCATATCCATGGAGAGGTGAAAACGCGATACTACAAATTGTAGAATTTACTAATAAACTTAATGCAAAATTCCCTAACCCAACTAAAAAGAAGTGGTCAACAACAGTAAATTTTAGTATGATCTCATCTACCAATAAAGCTTATAATAAGGTCCCTGATAATGCGACTTTGTCATTAGATATAAGGTTTATACCCAACGACAAAGAGAAAATAATAAATTATATTAATAAAATACTTCCGAAAAATGCATCTTTAAATATAATTACTGATGAACCAGCTATGAATGTAGATGCACGCAACAAAAATATTCTACTGTTAAAAGAAATTATTTATAAACTGACAGGTAAGAAAAGCATTACCTATAGTGCACAAGGATCTTCCGATGCTCGTCATTTCGCTGAGATTGGTATACCAGGCGTTGAGTTCGGACCAATCGGAAAAGGTATAGGTAGTGATAGCGAGTGGGTCAGTATTGAAAGTTTGTATAAATATTTTCAGATAATCCAAATCTATCTACAAAAGATAACTTGAGTGAGCAAGCATAGAGTATTAAACGATAAAAAAAGAGCAGGGTGTTTAATCCCTGCTCTTTGGGTTTATTGGGTTTAGCACTTTGCTATCTTTTCTTTTACTCCTGGTTATTTCTGCGGTAGTAATAGTAGCCGCTTCCGATTAGTATTATTAGTGCCAAGATTAGTAGTAGAATCCACCAGTTGAATCCAGCTTCTTCTGTTTCACCCTCAACTTCGACAACTACGAAGTTAACATCTTCTGTATCTTGTCCTTCTGCTACGCTAAAACCAAGCGTATTGCCACCAACAAGTCTAAATCCTTCGTTGATATCTGCATTACTAATTCTAATAGAATAATCACCGGGACATAGGTCTGTTTCCCATAGACCTTGTTCGTTGGTTCTTACGATTCGAACTACAACTTCTTCAGTAGTTCCGTCGTCGTTCGTTCTCTCGAGGAAGATAACCAAGCTAATATTAGCAAAACCACTTTCGTTTTCGTCTCTGACGTTGTTGCCATTCTCATCTCTGAATACATAACCACTTGTCAAACTTCTTATCTCACAAACCTGGTCTTCTAATCCAAGAATACTACCGCTTCCTGTCTCACCATTTGTTGTTTCCTCTATAATTCCAGCAACATTGCCGTTACTCTGGAAGAAAACGTTTCCTAGGTTGTTTGTGTTATTTTGGTTATTGTTGTTGTTTGGTTGGTTATTATTACCACCGTTATCATTTCCGTTATCACTTCCATTATCAGTATTGTCATCTCCACCATCATCTGGTGTTTCCTGATCTAGAACCGTAACTACTACAGTTGCAGTTCCACATTCTCCCTCAGATGAAGCAGTAACTTCAGGATCTGCCTCGCAAAGTGTAAGAGTCACAGTAAATATACCAGTACCTGTATATAGGTGGTTAGGAATTGTAATTATTCCAGGAGTACTAAAACTACCCAAAGATACAACAGTTCCATCTCCATAATTTACACTTGCTGTCCATGGAGCATCATCAAAGATACCGTCATTGAAATCAACTGAACTTGGATCAGTGAAAGATGCACTGAAAATAGCCTGTTCACCTTCAAGAATAGTCTGATTGTTCATCAAAACTACTGACGGAGCAACGTTACTCACAGTGTAGTTAGCAACTACAGTATCACTAACATTACCAGCAAGGTCTCTTACGTAGTATTCAACTACATAATTTCCTTCAACAAAAACAGAAGTATCAAATACATCGATTCCCCCTGCAAATATGCTGTTTAGTAACCATGTAAATTCAGTTCCATTTCCATCTAAGTGACATCCCATTGGAAGTGATAAGAAATTGATAGGACCTGTGATTGAGAAACAAATGCTCTCAAGTCCGCTATTGTCCTGACCAATTATCTCAAAATCTGGGATTGATTCACCTTCTAGGAAATCAGCATCAGAAAGAACATTAGCTGTTGGATTTGTATTGTCCAATGCAAACCCAGCATATGACAATGTATCTGTCCAAACTGCGCTTGTGGAAATATTTCTAATAATTGCAATAGCAACATAATCACCGTCAGGTAAAAGATCTCCAACACTTAATCCCATTTTTACGCAAGTAAATACAAGTTCACAAGTCTTTGAGATATCAGTTGTACCTCCAAGGAAGTTACCAGCTCCAAATGAATGAGAAGCAGTAATCTGATCAAGTGTTCCGTCTGAATCTACATCACCGTATAAAGCAACCTGAAGCTCGTAGTCATTTGTAAATGGACCTGTTGAACCAACAGTTGCTTCGAATGTTCCTCCGTTTGAGGCTGATGTAGCCACTACATTACTCAAAGGATTTTTAAGGTCAATTGAGATTGTTGACATTGGGTTGAAATCATCAGGGTTTAGTAAGTGGATCTCTAGACTTGCTGAACCACATTCACCTTCAGAGCTAGGTACAGATGCTGGCATAGCCTCACAAACATATGTAGTTACAGTATAAGGTGAAAGATCCAAGTTATAAAATTCATAAGCAGGGATTGAAAATGCACCTGGTGTTGCAATTGGACCAAAGTCAAAAGCATCACCATTGCCAAAATCAAAGTAACCAAACCATGGAGCATCATCATGGATACCATCTGCGAAATCTACACTACTAGGATCAGTAAATGAACCTGAGAAATTGATTGACTCACCTGGAAAAACGTATTGTGATGAAGCGTTGATTGTTACCTGTGGTGCAACATTTTCTAATTCGTACACTACAGTGTATAGCTCACTCATATTTCCAGCAAGATCCACAACTCTATAATTAATTTCGTAAGTACCTTCTGGGAAAGCACTTGTGTCAAACACATTAATTCCTCCTGCGAAAAGGTCATTTAATGTCCAGGTATAGTCTGTACCTGTGCCAGTTAAAATACAGTTATAGGGAGCAGCTTCTGGGCCGTTGATCTCAAAACATAGACTTCCGAAACCGAAGTTATCTTCTCCAGTAACTTCGAAAGCTGGGATCGCGTCACCTTCAAAAAATGTTGTGCCAACAAGTTGGTTAACTGTAGGTGCAGTATTATCTATATTGAAACCAGCATAGGAAAGTGTGTCTGTAAGAACTTCGCCAGTATTAACATTTGCAATGATCGCAATTGCAACATAAGCACCGTCAGGCAAATTCTCTCCAAAACCAACTCCGAATTTCGCACAGTTGAAAGCTACTTGACAGGTTTTACTAATATCTACTTGACCACCGCTGAAATTACCTGGACCGAATGAAGCTTCGCTTGAAACTACATCAAGAATTCCGTCGTTATCACCATCTGCATATAGCGCAGCAAGAAGTTCAAATTCATCATTAAATTCGTCAGTCGAACCTACTGTAGCTTCAAAAAGTCCTGCAGTAGAAGTTGTTACTAGATTACTGGATGGATTGTTTAAATCAATTGAAATAGTTGAAACGGGGAAGCTACTAAATGCTTCAATTGCAAACTCTTCATCCTCGCTCAAAACGCTAACCTCTTCTGTGGTTTCAATTTCTTCCTCGTTCTCAAGAATTTCTACTACCTCTTCGAACTGTTCTTCTGCAATATTTTCAGAAGATTCGTTTTCATCAAAATCATTTGCAATGATTAGCAAAGGAGAGATTGACTGCGTTATTAAAGTAAAGGCAATTAATATAGATAAAACCTTCTTAAACATCATGTTTGGGTGTTAATATAAAATATATGATGCATTATATCATAGATAACCTATATTATTTACTTCTTAATTTAATATTTGCCCTTAAACCTTAGTCTCTAAAGTATTCTAGAGTATTTTTAGTTGTGTATAATTATTTATGTCGATAAACGAAAAAGGCAGTAAGCTTATAAAAGCAATCCTCCTGGACTTTGATGGAGTTATTAGCCCGGGGAGAATGTTTAGCGAAATATATTCCGAAGAATTTTCTATTCCTAAAGAAAAATTAATCCCAATTTTTCGAGAAATGTCACTTGGGCCAACAATTGGCAAAGGCAGACTTATAGAAATAATAGAAAAATATATCCATAATTTAAGCTGGGAAAAAAGTGCTGCAGAATTTTTAAATTATTGGCTTGCAAGCGATGCAGAAATTGATACTAAATTTCCAGTTCTTACCAAGGAAATAAAAAGATTAACACCAGAAGTTAAAATATACCTAGCAAGTGACCAAGAAAAGAACCGCCTTGATTATATCTGGAATGATAAAGGTTTAAAGACATGGTTAGACGGGCGCTTTGCGTCATGTGAGTTGGGTGTGATGAAAAGTAATCCACTGTTCTTTACTGAGGTATTGAAAAAGTTAGAAATTAAGCCAGCAGAAGTAATGTACTTCGACGATACAGAGGAAAAAGTCGAATCAGCAATAAGCGCTGGGCTAAATAATTCATATGTATACCGCGACTTTGCCGAAATGAGGAAACTTGTTTTTGATAGAATCCAAACTACCTGAAAGTATATTAAATAGATCGAATTAATTAATGAAACAAATTAATAATAGTAGTAAAGAGCCAACAAATAGTATATGCATAGTGGGTAGCGGACGCTTTGCTAGTGTGCTCGTGAGACTACTTGGTGATAACTTTAAAATTACTATCCCAAGTAGAAGTAAGTCTAATCAGAAAGGATTTGAGGAATCTACAAACTTAAAATTAACAACAAATATCAAAAGCGCCTATGACACAAATACTACAATCATATACTCGGTACCAATATCTAAATTCGCAGAAGTTATAGAAAATCATTCTGAGCACATCACATCCGCTCATTTACTTATCGACGTACTATCAGTTAAATTGCATGCTGAAAAAGTATTGCGGGAGATTACGGAGAGAACAGGTGCGAGGGCGATTCTTACACATCCGATGTTTGGTCCAGATAGTTCGAAAAATGGATTCGAAAGTTTGCCTTTCATAATTCACAATCTAAACGCAACTCCGCGGGAATTCGATTTTTGGTGTGAGTTTTTGCAAACAAAAAAACTCGAAGTTATAAACATGTCTCCAAAAGAGCACGACAAACAAGCTGCGTATTCCCAAGGAGTTGCGCACTATTTGGGACGCGCACTACAAAGATTTGATTACAAAAAAACAAATATCGATTCTCTAGGCGCAAAGAAGTTGTACGAAATCATGGAGCAAACCTGTAACGACACGCTGGAGTTGTTCTACGATCTACAAAACTACAATCCTTACACAAAAAAGATGAGGGAGAAACTGAAGAAATCACTAGAAGAAACTCTATAATCAAATTCTATAACTAGATTTTGGTTACTCCGAAAAATATTCTTCGAAAAACGCTTTTCCTCGTTCGTATTGATCCAGTGAGAAATTCTCATTCGCCCCGTGGATATTATCAGTTGGAAGTCCAAGGCCAAAAAGTATGCTATCCATGCCTAGAATTTTTTTGAAATCACTAACTATCCCAATTGAACCACCTGACATGGCAAAAAGGGTAGGGTTTTGCCAATAATTTTTAGCCATATCGATTATCCTTCTATAAATTGGATTAGTTCTTCTGAATTGTATCGGTTCATATTTGTTCACAATTTTTAATTCATAGGCGAATTTATCCCCGATTTCTTTATCTACAAAATTACTAACCGCTCTGAAAACTCCATCTATAGTCATATTAGGTACCGTTCTAATACTAAATTGCGCTCCAGCATGACTCGCTATAATAGTACTTTGCGTCGAAATTGGAACTCCAGAGTGAAGAGAGTGGACGTTGAAACTAGGTCTAATACTTGAAAGTTCGCCCAGTGAATATTTAGAATTTCCACGCGATAAGCTTCTAGCTTTTGTATTTTCCAGAATCTCTTTTTTGCTCTCCATAGCTTTTGCCAACACTTTTCTATAAGCAGGAGACAATTCCACCACATCGTCATAAATCCCTGGGATTTTTATTTCAGATTTTAGATCCACCATTTTAGCTAAAAGACGCGAGAGTTCAATCGCTGGATCCAAAACTGCCCCACCATATAAACCAGAATGTAAATTCGTAGGTGAATTTTGTATTTTAATTTGCATCATAACTATACCTCTCAATCCAACCGTAAGCATAGGAGTTTCAGTTTTCATACTTGAATCAGTAACTAAAACAAAATCTGCCCTTAGCAGCTCCTGATTCTCAGTAAGCAAACTAAACACATTTGGCGAACCAATTTCTTCCTCGCCTTCTATGAGTATTTTGATATTGTATTTTAATTTATTGCCAGATTTAATCGCCGAGAACAATCCTTCCAAAACCGCAATAATCTGTCCCTTGTCATCAGCTGTGCCTCTTCCAAATATCCGTCCATCTCTAATCTCAGGTATAAAGGGATTGGAATCCCATCCTTCTTTTTCACCAGCAGGCTGCACATCATAATGACCGTAATACAAAAGTGTTTCTTTATTTTCATCCAAAGGCTGACCTAGGCCCTGTGCTGAAATCTCTGCAAATACAAAGGGTAGACCCTTTGTATCTAGTTTTTTCGCATTTCCAACTCCATTTTTGTTTAAATACGAAACAATCCAATCCGAGGCAAAAACACAATCCTTTACATGCTTCTCATCCGCACTAATTGATTTGATTTTTAGAAAGGAAATAAGTTCATCCATATTTATAATTTATATTTACTATATAAAAGATTTATTAATCTAGAAGTACAAAGTACCCCTTGTATTTTGACATACTCCTTTGCGAATCACCTAAAATCTCTGAATCATCAACCACAACTGTTTGAAATCTCGAATTTGTATATTCAGAAACGCTTTTCAAATCGAATCCTGCAAATGAACTATTTTGCTGAATATATTCTGAGTACGTCATCCCATCAGACCTTGAACCAATTGCTATAAAATTGTATCCCTTCCACGGTTTATATTCAGCTGAAATCTCTTCATTTAAAACCAAGTGAAAATTAATATTCTGAGAGCTATAAATAAATATCCCCATTTGCGGAGAAAGTCTAAAATCAATCCCTGATTCGACTACAGTACTTCCAATATCCGCGCTGTTACTTTTTATCTTTCTATACATAGCGTAGTTAGTCGGGCTTGTAAGGGCTGCAATACCAATATCAAAACTTGTTGCGCGTCCACCTAAAGCAGCTGTTATCTTATCAAATAGCTGTGAAGCTGTTGTAACTCCACTTATACTGCCAGGTAGGGCGAGAGCATTCCAACCTCTATTTAATTCGAATCTAACTGCTTCTTTCTTTTTGTTGAATACCACTTCGTTCTGCCCCAATTCTTCTTGAGATATATAAGGTTCGTTTTCTTGTCTTATACCATCGCCATTTACATCCCTGAAGAATAAAAGTTCCACGTTATTATTTAAAATCTCGACAGTTTGCCCTGAAGCATTTTGGCCGTTTACTAAAATCTCATAACTACCTGGAGAGGGTGGGGTAATGTTTACGCTTGGATTGGTAGAGGCTAGAGGAGAAGTAGGTGACGTTTCAGTTCTGTCACCAATTATTCCTATCTCAGCTGCAACTGTTGGCTTTAAAGATTGGAATTTATCTAGGTTCAGACTTGAAGTTTGTATTTGGTCTCTAAAGCTACGTACGTTGTCTGGAATTATGTAATTGCTTGGATAATCTGAAAATATCTGCTGGCACTTTGCAACTAACCAATACGACGAATTTATATCGTTACCAGCAAAAAACGAAGTCTGAAAGCCACTTGCTTCACTCTGAAGTGGAGGTCTTTCTGGGTTGTTTTCCACGGCTGACGCGCTTATGATGGCAAAGTGAATATGCTTATGAGCAATAACATTTGTAAAGCAACCTCCTACAGTTGATCCCGTTCCCATATTTCCTGCTGTATCGTTGAAATACTCGTAGGCACTTTTACCAGATTCTATTCTAAAATTAGGAATATTGGTTCTAATATAATCAGCTATCAATGCTTGATCATTCGGGGCGTTTATTGTTCCATCGAAAGGATTGCCTACTACAGTTCCAGCAGTGATCAAGCTATCTTCTGCTACTCTGATATTCTCCACGTGGTTCAATTTATACAGTTCGCCTAAGTCATTATCCCCACATGCTTCTGTTAAACACCTTCTAATATGCACAGTAAATCCACCATCATAAAATAACCTCCCACTAGAATCCTTTCTTTCATCGCAAAAATCTGAATTTATGCCTTGAACTATGTCACCACCTTCTATTCTATTTATCCCAAATATAAGCGCAGTTTGGATAGGAGTTCTCACCTCTACGACTCTACCTCTTACTGGCGAGCGTACCTCAATATTACTGTACTCATTTGGGTTATTTTGTCTCGACATAACATCTGTTGCTTTTTGATTTGGCACATATGTATGGTGCGAGCCTACTTGTCCATTATTTGAGAAAGTTCTACCATCCCACCATTGGTAGACTGCGATTTTCGCCTGGTCGCTATCATTCAAAAAACACTGCGAATTATCAATTGCGGTCATTAGATTTGCACTTATAACATTGGCAGCAATTGGAATATCGACTGTTTGTGTGGTATCTGGAGTTTCTGAAGCCGTGTCTGCGCCACTTGTGTTATCGGGTGTTGTGTCAGTGCCTGTATCGTTCGACCCACTGCCTGAGCCTGGTGAGCCTGATGAACTAGAAGAATCACCTGCCGCTGGCCCACCTATAGAGGGCAATCCTGCGCAGCCACCAGGCGAAGATTTATGTGGAGCTTCAAGCCCGCCCGTCGTACAAGCATCATTTAGTAGTGAATTTGCGGTAGAAAGTCCCACTCTAGCAGCCGTGCAATTTGGATTTAATTGGCTATAGCTCCTGACAACTTCACCACTGCTTGAGCATAGCTCTACAAATTCATGCAATATAGTTTCCCCTTGTTCGTTATCGAAAGGTTGCAAACACGCTTTTGCCCAACCACCTCTTATATTTACGGGAGATGAGGAAGCAGTCGTCCTTAACTCCTGACAAGAACGCCTCACAGCACCGCCGCTAGAATCTCTTTCAGCTGCAACACCTGCGCTTGTAAAGGTAAATGAAAATTCAGAACTCGAATAATCAAATTCATTTTCCACCAAATCCCCAACTACCAAACCTACGACTTCTTGATTATCATTTAATACTTCTAAACTAATCTCAAGATTCCCCAGTCCCAAATCAGTACGTGCAACTAGCTTTACCTGTTTATTTTTGATACTGCTGAAATCAAAACTCCAAACACCATCACTATTTATTGGGCTTACATCAAATAAAACTCCATTGTTTGAATACAGCAAAACGACCCCAGATTCCGCAATATCCCGTACTGAATTGGAAACAAGGCCATACATTATTTTAGGACTTGAGAGTCCTGCGTCTTGGGATTGAGCAATAAATTCTTCAAACTCTAAATCTCTAAACGATACTGAGCTATTTGCAAAGTCTACACTTAAATTCTCATCACTAATCTCACTTTCATTTATGATAAACACTTTTGTCTTTGGGCTCTGTGAAATAGGCTCAATTGTTTTATTCAATCTGATCTCAGATTCTGTTTCAAAATAGAGAAGTGATTGACCCTTTGAGGTTAAATTATATTTTGCAGCGTAAGTTATACTCTCACTTTCATTTGTAGATGGACGCGAAAAAAATAGGGTAAGTACAAATGCAAGCAAAACCACTCCAACTGTAGCTGCAAATATACGAAAAATATCGGAACTTTTTAATTTATTTACCATTAACTAATTTTCAATCAATAATACTCAAAATAATCTTTTGCATTAATAATCAATACCCATAGCCTGCTTCACTTTCGCCATGGTAGTTTGAACTTTTAATTGAACTTTTCGTGAACTTTCTTTGAGTTCTGCTAAAATATCTGCTTCGTTTTTGTCTGTAACTTCACTATATCTCTGCCTGATAGGTACAAAGAATTTTTCTAAAGCTAAGAATAATTTCTCTTTTACCTCAACATCTCCAACTTTTCCAAGCCTATATCTATCCTTTAGTTCATCTACTTCTGCAGTGCTGGGGTTAAATGAGTCGTGATATATAAATACTGGATTGCCTTCAACTGTGCCAGGATCTGTCGCTCTGACTCTATTAGGGTCACTGTACATTTTCATAATTTTCTCCTTTAAATCTTCACTGCTAATATTCAGATTAATTGCATTATTTAGTGATTTACCCATTTTCGCATTGCCGTCTGTACCAGGAAGGCGGTTAACCTTGCCTAATCTTGCTTCAGGTTGAACAAATAGTTCAACACCGTAAGTTTTGTTGAACCTTTTTGCAATTGTTTTAGTAATCTCTATCATAGGAAGCTGGTCTGCACCTACAGGCACAATATCAGCGTTCACACATAGAATATCTGCTGCTTGAGATACTGGATAGCTTACAAATCCAAATGGTACACTTTCGCCAAATTTCTTCTGTTCAATTTCAGTCTTTACAGTAGGGTTTTTCACCACCTCAGAGTGTGAAACAAGGTTAAAAAAATACATCGCTAGTTCAGAGATCTCCGGAATTAAAGATTGAATAAACACATTTGCTTTTGCAAAATCTATACCCACTGCATAGTAGTCTTTATACAATTGTATAATTGAATTTCGTACTTTTTTGGGGTCTTTATAGTTATCAGTTAGTGCCTGCATGTCGGCCATCATGATGTATGTAGTATACACCTCCTGCATTTCAACCCTTTGTTTGAGCGAGCCTACATAATGCCCCAAATGCAATGCGCCTGTTGGTCTATCGCCTGTTAATAATGTCTGCATTTCCTCTTAATTTATACTCAATTAATTAGTTATATGTATAATTCTACAACATTTAGACTCAATTATCTTTTTTGAAGCCAAGTTTAGTAAGAATTGTATTTGCCAGATTTAAACCCGCATCAGTCTTAAACCTTGGTTTAAAATCAACCACGTCAGCGCTAATTTTCTCATCAATCAATCGCAGTAAATTATCTGTATCTCCGCCAATATGAACAAAGTTAGGATTTTGCTCTAAATAGCTGATATTACCTTCTTCTTGCGGACCGATATTGCGAGTAAAGATAGCTTTTT
Source organism: Candidatus Dojkabacteria bacterium (assembly GCA_041738875.1). Taxonomy (GTDB): domain Bacteria; phylum Patescibacteriota; class Dojkabacteria; order CALFHW01; family CALFHW01; genus JBGSOW01. Next base: position 18,856 of record JBGSOW010000080.1, on the reverse strand, counting down.
TGCCAAGTGCTTCTAGTTCAACAATCGTTGCTGGTCCAGGTTTGGCAATTACCAAGTCGGCAAGATTATAGTAATCTTGCATATTCTCAACAAAACCGAGAGCCATAAAATCTGAACTTTTGCCAAACTCATCATTCAATTTTTTTGCAATCCTGGTATCTTTCCCACACATAACCAAAATCTGCATTTTACCTTGTCCAACGATTTCACTAATCTGTTCAGTCATAGAAGAAGTTCCAACCCCTCCGCCAGTTATAAGAAGAATGGGTTTATTTGGGTCCAATTTCAACTGCTTCATAAGCACCGATTTATCAGCCAACTCTGTAAACTTTGGTTCAAGCGGGAAATGTGGGTAAATTACATTTTTCAATTTCAAACCAAATTTCAAAGCTCTCTCTGCTGCTTCAGGGGTAGGGCAGGCAAATAAATCTAAGTCTTTGCTTACAAGCCAGCGTGGATAACCAATTAAATCTGCAGCTACAGCGACTGATTTAAATGCAATATCTTTTTTCAGGTAACTGAGTAGTAATGAAGCAAAATGGTGTGTTGAAATCACAAGATCAGGCGAAAACTCTTTGAACTCTTCGATTAGATCTCCCTTCAATCTTTTACCAATACCTAGCTCTGCCAATTTAACTGTAAATTTGCTTCCGGCAAGATGATATACGCTATTGATAAGGATTTCAGCCTTTTTGTCACTGGAAACTAATTCCCAACTTTCGTCGGTATAATTAAGTGGGAATTTATCCACCATTACTCCCAAATCCCATAACTCCACATCAGCCTCTTCGCCTAAGATGTTTTTAATCGAAATACCTAATGAATTTGCTGAACTTTTGTGACCACTTCCACCATTTGCATAAGCAATAATTACTTTCATATTTATTTGTCTTCTTGTACTCAATTTATATATCGTTACCCAGTAAATAACTCCAAATATAGATGATATGAAAGTAAACCCAAATAAAACTATCCTATATCTGTTTTGGAGAATATACTCACCACTATATCCATGAATTCTTATACCCCAGGATATTCTTCCGATGCTTAGTTCTGTTTCTTGATAATTCTGATTTTTTTCATTGTCATCTGTGGAAAATAACAGTTGATCTAACTCAATATCTCCAAATTTTTTCTCAACAATTGTAACCGAATAGTTATCATTAGAAAATTTGACTCCCGAATCACCAGTTAAGTATACACTAATAAATTTAGATGGATCAAAAACAAAGAAAATTAATTCCTGAGGTGAATTAGTTGTCCTATTTAATATTGAACTGTTAACTGGAGAATCATTTGAATAAAGATCCAATGGTAGGAATACAAAATACAATATTCTACCGTCGATAATCGTCCTTTTAGATCTAATACTAACATTGTCCATAAATAATTTAGCTTCTTCCGTAGCCAGATAGTCTAAGACACTTTCTTTAGAAAGTTCGGAATTTGTATTTGCATAATAATTCACTAGATCTCCGCCACTTAACTTTCCAACTGTTTCCATAGCAGTATACCTTTCAAAAAGATTATAAGAATCCACAAATCTATTAAATTCAGCTTCACTTTGAATTTTATTTATAGAATATAAACCCCTATATGCATAAAGAAAATCTATGTAATTATCCATATTCTCCTCCAAATATAGAGAAATGTTCTTTAAATAACCTGACTGAATAGTTTTCATTTCATTGTTGTAATTGTTGTATACGAAAGTAGAAAATACGACAGTAGCAAGTATATGTATTGCAATAGCAGCCATGACTAATAATTTTATTTTTCCTGATCTATCTCTCATTGCCTAGCTTTCTTTCATAAATGATAATTCTATAGACAAGTATAACCAATGTTGTTAGTAGTAAGATTATTAGTAAAATAAAAAATAAATTCACAAAATCAAGATTATTGAAGTCTATAATAGAATAATTTAAGTTGTTATCATTTATAAGTGCTGAAACAAATGGCTCGCTTACGAAACTAAAGACTCTACTTTCTAGATCGCTAAGCTGTTCATCGAATGCGAATTCGTCGTTCTGCTGGATGCTACCTCCCACAAAACTTTGTGGATTATTACTGTTTGATTGCCTGCCTTCCGTTGACTGTTGGCTTTCGGGGTTGATGTTTTGACTACCGCCATTGTCATCATTTTCACTATCCTCCTCATCGTCTTCCTCGTTTTGTAGTGGCAAAATCTGTTGCGAAAAGTTACTGTTGCTAGCGAAAATATTTCCAATATTTTCGCTAGGTAATATAAACAAACCAACTATAAGTACTCCCGTTAAAGAAAGAGTCGAAATTTTTGCAAATATATTTTTATATCGAAACAGCATTTAGATCCATCTGTAAAGTATAACTACCTGCTTTTTGTTCTGCTGGAATAATTTGAGTCACTTCAATCCCAGTAATGTCCCAGTAGCATAACACGTCTGCAGCTGCCGACGCATTTACAAGACTGATACTATCTACAACATTTTCATTGAAACTACTGCTGCTACCTATATTTACCCCATTTGTGGTGCAACCAGGAGTAGGCGAGGGTGATATGACGACATTTGCTAGATTAATGCTCATTTGCCCGGCAAGATTGTCAGTGTCACCGCCGTCAGAGCAGCCGGCAGGAGATCCAGCGGGATCGTTATAATCATATTTATGGAGTAGCAGGCTTTCCCAGACTGCGGTATTGCCAAGTAGGGCAGCTAGATTTAAAACCCAGTTTGGGTTTGCTGAATTATTTGTAACTCTTATTTTCTGTGTAGTTGTTCCCAAAGTTGCATTTACAGTTTGGCAAGTAAAACCTGTTTCTATAGTATTAAAGTCCAAAGTAGGGCTAGCAACTGGATTTCCTGTATCGTCAACGATAGTGACCTCTAACGGCCCTGTAGGAGGTAATCTCCAGCTCGCAAAGTAGTAAAGGAAGCCGTTTTCGTTTGTGTCCACGCTATCACCTATAGAAAAGCCACCGGGGATTAAATCTGTGAAACTATTTGCAACTGCTGCGGAATCTGTAAATCTTTGCCCCGCATTTCCACTTTGAACTGAGCTTCTATAAATCGCAATTCTACCTGCGCCCCCTGAAGCCTTCTTCGTAAAAACGAAATCAGGAGTTATCCCTCCAGAAGTAATATCCTGATCGGCTCCAGTACCTGTATAGCTGCCAATTCGGAAATTCGGACCTACTTTAAATGCAAAATAATCATAATAGTTATTAACTATATTTAACCCAGTTCCTAACTGGAAACCGTCGGAATTAATTTCTTGTATATGATTTGCTACTTGCGCAGCGTTTGTAAAAAATTGAGTTGTATCAGATGGCATGTTTGAGGCTCTCCAAGCAGGATTGGTATTTCCTCTTCTTTTTATCACAACTAAATCGCTCTGAAAGGGTAGTCGGTTTATATTATGATCGTCTTCCCCTGTGCCCAAATACTGACCTACCATAAAATCACTCGCACCACTATTAGTTTCTGGGTTCCAAGCATTTCCAAAAGCCTGCCACGAATAAGTAACACCATTTGCATTTACCACCGCGCTATTTCCTAGATTAAAACCATCATTAGCCAAAGAAGTTATCCCATTTGCGAAGTGTGTTGTGCTGGTTCCCATATATGCTGTAAACGTACCCATCATTCTGGTTTTAAAAACAACTTGTTGATCTGTAGTAAGAGACCTAATAATTACTAAATCAGGCTGAAATCCAACTCCAGTAATTGAGTTTGTAGCACCATTCCCTACGTAAGTTCCATTTGCCATAGTATAGGTACCGCTGGAACTGGGAGGTGGCGCGCCTCCGAACGATACATATACGATTGTCTGGTTATTAGCATTTACCTCATTCCTAGTGCCGATTTGAAAACCACCTGTGTCTAAAAATGCTTGAATTGAGTTGTTTAAACTTGTCGCATCATTCGCGCGCAAAGCTCTATCTCCATAATGCTGATTTGTTCTAAAATAAGACACACTACTTCTGTCAGAATTCTTCAAAAAAACTAGATCAGGCCGGTAGTTTAAATTCGCGTTTATAGAAGAGTCAATGTTTCTATTATCAGTATTATTGCCCGTATAAGATCCAACAGTCAAAACTCCCGGCAATTGTCTAAATGCAACGAACCAATAATTTATTCCATTTCCATTGACATTTAAATCATTGCCTACGCCAAATCCACCACTACCTAGGCTTTGTAACATTTGTCCTGCAGTGTTACCTGTAGTTGCGCTGAAGAAATTCGTTTGATTTGCGGGCATCTCACTTGTCTTCCATACGCCGAGACGGTTTGTTGATGCTTTAACAATTACTAAATCAGGGTCAAAGCCTGTACTTATATTCTGAGCCCCACCGTCTCCTGTATATAATCCCACACATAAACTTCCTGTTACCGTGCAGTCCGAACCACCAAAGGCAAACCAAAAATAGCCCTCATTTGCTGTATTCACGTCGTCATTATTGCCAATAGTAAATCCAGTTGTGTCAAGAGACAGTATACGTTCTACAGCTACATCTCCTTCGGCCTCTGCAAGTTTAGCAGTTATTCCACCTGTCATGGCTGAACTTTTCCATAAGAAACCGTCATCACCAACTGCACTGTCGTCTTTTAAAAAAACAACATCTGGAGTAAAACCAAGATTTGTTATTTGTTTTCCAGAAACACCGTCTCCTCCATAATATCCTGTTTGCATTTGGAATGGTGCAGCGTATACCTTTGGTATCTTATTTAGCGGAACCAACGAAAAACCCACTGCAAACACAACCAGTAATAACACAGTAAATTTTAATGTTTTTATCACATCCATTGAATATTTGATTAATTAATTAGCTGATTAATTGATTAATCTTACTGGTCTCTAATCTTTAATTTTTGACCAGAAACCAATGTATATGGTGCTGAAAGTCTATTTACTTTTGCAATCTCTTTCCAATTCAATCCATATTTAGTTGCAATAGAATTAATGTCGTCATTCTGTTTTACAAGGTATTCGGTTTTCCACAATTTATAATAATTACTTCTAGCTCTACGATATCTTACATACAAAATTGCAGCTGCAATTAGCATTATAAGTAATGTAATATAAACAAAAATCGCAATTGGGTTTGGTGCAATAAAAATTGTTTGATTTTCACTTTCAATCAATGTGAGTGGACCTGTTGTATTCACTCCTACAATTGCTTGATCTGACTCATCATAAGCTATATTTTGAGAAATAATCATAAACCCTCCCCAGAACGGCTTATCTACGGTGAAATTGAATACTCCAGTATCATCTCTTAAAATAGGGTATTCATTTTGTGCATCAATAAATGAGTATCCTAAAATATCTCTTACTTGCAAATTAAGCATAGTATCGATTGAGACATTACCAACATTCGTAATTGAAGAGGATATTGCAATTTTACTTTCAGTTTGATCTTGATTTATAACAATTGGATTTAGCTCCAACTTCCTAATCTGCTCACCTGGAATTGTGACAGCAACTCTCAACCCAGTTCTAAATGAAAGACTAAGCCCTGACTGCGCTGTCTCATCAACCTTCTTCTCTTGTATCAAAATACAACCATTTTGCTCACCCACTGAAGCATTAGTAGGCGCACTTACAGTAAAATCCACAATTTCAAATGAATCTGCCTCCAAAACAACTTCTTCTTTTGATACATCAATCCAACTACCAACATTTACTTTTTCCTCGACATACTGTTTACAGGCAAATGATCCATCTGAAGATTTTACTGAATCAGCTGCATAAACGATTAGCGTTTTTTGTTCGTTTGTATTATTGATAACTTGGACAGAATTTTTTGCTTCTTCTCCCGGTGCTAACTGAAAAATGAAAATTGACTTCGTGCGCGGGTTCATCTCATCCGGATAAGCAGGCTTACCACCTATCCCTCCATACTCAACAGCTTGTATTAACCCAGTAAATGCAGTGAAAAACAAAATGCTTACAGTAAATAAAGTAATTTTCAATGCAGTTCTCATATATCCATATTCTTCTATATTAAATAAGCGTCAAATAACTTTCATAGATTTTTAATAAAAATCTTTATAAAAAAGCCGCCTATTTTTTACAAATATAGGCGGCTTAATTTCAACAGAAAAAATTTATTCTAAATTAGCTAGCCAATATAGATAGAGTCATATCAATCTCATAATCATTTCCTGCAGGCTGCTCAGCTGGAATAGTTTGTGTAATTGTGATTCCAGTCATGACGAAGTCGGCAATATCGTTTGAACCTGCTGATGCATTTAAAATTGTAACACTATCCAAAACACCTTCATTAAATGCAGCAGAACTACCAGCTGTAACTCCTGTTGTTGTACAACTTGCACAGTTTCCCACGTTAATTGTTGCTGTGGAAGGGTCAACTGTCATTCTTCCAGCAACCGTGTCAGTATCTCCGCCATCATCACAACCTGAGTTGGTAACGTCGTTAAAATCATAACTACCTGATGTTCCAGTCCATGTTGCTGTTGGAGATCCTGTCGCAGCAAAACTTACTACCCAGCCATTATCAGCTGCATCTGGGTTTTGCACGTAAATTGTTTCAGTTACTGTTCCGAATGTAGCTACACTACTAGAACATGCAAAGTTAAATGTATATGCAGGAAAAGTAACTGCTGGATTCACCACACTCGCATACGCACCATCAACTATATCAACCAATAAAGTACCTGGATTTATAACCTGATTAAAATTCGATGTTGAAGAAGCGACAACTGAACCAACAAATACAGAAAGACCCACAAACGTGGTAATTCCAGCTACTGTTAGTAATTTAATATATTTATTCAATGACTGCATACTCGCTATATAACTTAATTTAATTAATACTATATTAAGTTAGCATGTACTAATTTGTAGTGCAAATTATATATTACAACCACTCGATCTTCTTATTTCTTCATTATTTTGGTCACAATGCCTTGCACCATTACTTCGCCGAGGGGGTAACTCTTTTGTTTATAACTCGAATTTGCAGGAATCAAAGTTATTTTGTCTCTTTTAAGTTCTATGTGTTTAAGTGTAGCTGTGCCATCAGCTAGAAGTGCTACTACCATTTCTCCATTTTTGACGTTTGATCTTTTCTCAACCACTACAATGTCTCCATGATGAACACCACTCTCAATCATCGAGTCACCTTTAACCAGTAAGGCGTAATATTCTTTTTGTGATTTCGCTTGGAGTTCAGTAACATCTATCTCTATGTACCTCGATATTTCTTCAAAAGCGTCAATTGGTTTACCTGCAGTAATAGTTCCAACCATAGGTACACGAATAAATTGACCGACATACTTGCCCGAATTTACTTGGTAAGCGATCCCTTTAGTTTGATTTCTATCTCTTCGTAAATATTTATTCTCTTCTAGTGAATGTAAATAATGGTGCACTGAACTAAGCGTTTTCAACTGTAAGAAATCTCTTAACTCAAATAAGCTTGGAGGTTGTTCATTCGTCTCGATATAGCTTTCTATAAAAGTGAGAACTCTTTGTTGCTTTCTTGTAAGCTTTTTATCACTCTGATTTGTGTAGATACTAGGCGACATAGTTATAATTCAGTAATAGTTTACCTGTGTTTGCGAATATTTCACCGACTTTCGGTTGTTTTTCGGTAACTAACTATACAATTTTACTTTAGCCCAAGTCAAGCCTTAATTTTGATTTAGCCGTTATAGACCTAATCGTCCTGTGATACAGACTTACTTGCGTCATTGGGAAGTTTTTCGGGTGCAAAGTATATATTTCCGCACCAGAAATTACTGCAGTGGCTGCCACCAAACAGTCGGCAACTGTCAGAGTGGGGTAGTAAGGAGAATATTGTTGCCAAAACTCGCCGGCCATTTCAGCAGCAGAAGCAGTTATCTCTAAATTTGAAAATAGATCCAAAAAAGCCTTCACCGAAGCTAAATCCTCATGCTTGGTTTTTGCGTAAATCTCGGCTAACTGAAAGGTTGTAGTTGACGCTGCTTTTAGCTCCAATAAATCTGTAACCTCTCTAACATGAGTTTTCTTACCTGCTAAACAGGCACTTATAACGTCGGAGTCTATTAGAACCATTGGCGTTGTATTCTAGAAACTTTTGAATTATTTTGGGAATTATTCTGTACGGTATCTGACTCGTCGCTCTCAGAGGAGTTACCACTAGCAAAACTTTTATTCAGAAGTGCTCTTGAGACTATTTCTTTAACCCCAGCCTTTTCGTAGGAGCTATTTATAGCCTCTCTGATTAGTTCAGAGCGAGACTTTTTCGTTTTACTTGATAACTTCGTAAGCAAACGAATTGTTTGCGTATCAAGGTATATCTGCGTTCTACGCAAGTTTGTTTGTTAATATTTTAACTCCGAACAACCATATGAGATGGATTCTCGATTAAATTGGTTATCCAGGGACAGTTACCAACGTGGTGTATAGATTATACACCATACTCTGGTTTGTTCAAATATATCTTCAAAGGACTTGCTGTAACTAGCCTGCTCCGATTCTGAATAAAGCAACATCGCCGTCTTTAACAATATAAGTTTTTCCTTCCAAGCGAACTTTGCCCGCGTCCCTTGCACCTTGCCATCCTTTGAATTCTGCAAAATCCTCGAAAGAGACTATTTCTGCCGCAATATAATTTTTAGTGAAATCAGTATGAATTGCGCCAGCAGCTTCAGGAGCATTTTCGCCTCTTTTTATAGTCCAGGCGCGAACTTCTTTCTCACCAGCCGTAAAATAGGAGATTAAGTTAAGTAGCTCGTATGCTGATTTTGTTAAATTCGCAATGCCACTCTCCTTTAAACCATAAGACTCCATAAGTTCTTTCGCGTCCTGCGTGTCTAGTTCAGCTAGTTCACTCTCCAATTTGACGTCCATTGATATTACTTTGCTGTCAGGATAAATTTGAGTTAACTTATTGATTGCATCACCCGCATTCTCCGGCTCTACATTTATTAGAAACATCATTGGCTTATCTGTAAGTAGTTGCAGCTCAATCCTAACTTTTATTGCAACGTCAGCTTTTCCTGCCTGCGGAAGTTCATATGCTCTAGCAAGTTTCCCGCTATCTAAATGCGCAAGTAGCCCCTCCAAATGCTCAACTGCTTTTGCAAAGTCCCCATCGCTTCTTGCTTGTTTGGCAAGACTTTGGATTCTTTTGTTTACAGTATCGATATCTTTTAGAATCAATTCTGTATGTATAATTTCTGCGTCCCTAAGCATATCAACCCCGTTTTCGACATGTAAGATGTCGCTATTTTCGAACTGACGGACCACATGAATAATTGCAGCAACTTCACGGATGTGACCAAGAAATTGGTTACCAAGGCCTTGACCTTCACTTGCGCCTCTTACTAAACCCGCAATGTCATAAAACTCAACAACTGCTGGCAGTGTTTTTACTGGGTTCACGATTTCTGTTAAAACATCCAACCTCTCATCCATGACAGCCACAACTCCGACATTTGGATCAATCGTATTGAAGGGATAGTTTTCCGCTGGTACTTGCTTTTTTGTAAGTAGATTAAATAATGTTGACTTTCCAACATTAGGCAAACCTACTATTCCTAGTGAAATATTCATATCTGATGATACCATTCATACCCTAAATTTAAAATTTAGGGCCCAAATGGTATATTAAAGTATGCGGAAAAAAGTTTTACTTATGATTATGGACGGATGGGGTCTAGCACCAGACTCACCGGCCAATGCAATTTCCAACGCATATACCCCAAATATCGACAGACTTACTCGTGACTATCCAAACTTACGACTTAAATCAGATGGACCTGCAGTAGGTCTTCCTCCTGGACAATTTGGAACTTCCGAAGTAAATCACATGGCGATAGGTACAGGACAAATAGTCCCGCAAGACCTTACGCGTATAAATAATTCACTAGATAACGGAGAATTTTTCCATAACTCTGAAATCAGCGAACTTTTAGAGGAAACAGAGAAGAAAAATACTAGGTTGCAGTTAATTGGCATCCTTAGCGATGGGGGAATCCACTCTCATACCAATCATTTAGAGGCAATTCTCGGAATGTGTGCTAAAAAAAACTTTTCGCAGAAAATATACATCCATATATTCACTGACGGCCGCGATGTGCCTCCAAAATCAGCTCTAAAGTATATAAAACAGCTAAATGAGAAGATTTATGAATTAAAGGATAAATTAACAATCAAAATCGCAAGCATACAAGGACGCTACTATTTAGATCGTGACCGTGATTGGCAAAAAACAGAAGAAGCTTTTAAATTAATTGTAAAAGGCTCAGGCAATATTGCAACTAGCGCAGAAACCGCAGTTAATATGGGTTATGTTCAAGTTAGAACTGATGAGTTTTTGCCACAGTATCTAATTGAAAGACAGGGCGTAATTAGAGACGGCGACGGCGTGCTATTTTTCCACTACAGATCGGACCGGATGTATCAACTTACTAAACGTATACTTGAGTCAGAATTGAAAAATTTAACTTTCGCGTCATTTATTAGGGCAAGTGAGGAATTTAAAGATATATTAATTGCTTTTCCACGTTTAGATTTGAAAAACACACTTGCTGAAGTTATAGCTGCTGCAGGTAGGACACAACTTCACGTCACCGAGACAGAGAAATATAGCCATTTAACTTACTTTTTCAATGGTGAGCGCGAAGAAGAGCTAGCAGGCGAAACTTGGAAATTATTCCAATCCAACAGGCTTATCAAACCTTTGTATAATTTCGAACCAAGTATGAGGAATTTCGATATTGCCAGCGAAGTTATAGAGGCGGTCGAGAAAGACAGTTTTGACTTCATCGTCGCAAATTTTTCTAGTCCCGATATGGTTGGGCACACTGGCAATTACGCTGCCGCTTTGATTTCCGCCGAGTCAGTTGATTTCTGCATTGGTAAAATCTACGACGCAATAAAAGATAGACTAGACGAATACACACTATTAATTACAGCAGATCACGGTAATTCCGAAAAAATGTGGGACGAAGAGAACAATCAACCACATACTCAACACACTCTCTCACCCGTGCCATTTATTTTTGTTGGTGACAAAAAGCATATTGCTGGAAAAAGTCGGCTGGTAAATAGCGACTCACTTGCATCAATTGCCCCAACAGTTACAAAGCTTATGGGAATAACTACAACGCACTTCCCATATCCAAGTTTTATATAATAATTAATAAAGTAACTTCGACTACACATATTAATTTACTGTTCGTGCACTTGTGAAAATATTTAGCACAAGAGTGGATAGTCTGCTAAAATAATTATTATGAATCCAAATAATTTTACTCTTAAAGCTAGCGAAGCTCTGCAGAAAGCTGCAGGACTTGCGAATACGAATCAAAATCAAGCAATCCTTCCGGTGCATTTATTGCTTGCATTAATTACACAAAAAGACGGTATTACAGCAAAAATAATCACTAAGTTAGGTAAAAATGTAAACGAAATCTTGCAGAAACTTGAAGCGGAACTAGAGAAGCTACCTAAAGTAACAGTTCGAAATGGCACAAATTATATCAGCGGAGACACCCAAAAAGCCCTTGAAAATGCGGATAAGCAGGCAAAATCTCTAGGGGATAGCTATATTTCAACTGAGCACTTGCTTTTGGGGTTGATTGAAAATAAGCAAACATCTGACTTGCTTGATATAAATAAAGACCAGATACTGACTGTGCTTAAAGATATCCGGGGCAGTCAAAAAGTAGATACCGTTGACCCTGAAAGTAAATATGAAGTTTTACAAAAATACACTATTGATCTCACCGAGCTTGCAAGAGCAGGTAAAATAGACCCAGTTATTGGCCGCGACAATGAAATAAGGAGGGTCATGCAGATTCTCTCCAGGAGAACGAAAAATAACCCTGTTTTAGTTGGTGAACCGGGAACTGGGAAGACAGCAATTGCTGAAGGTTTAGCGCGCAAGATTATTAATAATGATGTGCCAGATACCTTGCATGGAAAAAAACTTCTTTCACTGGATTTGGGCGCGCTTCTTGCTGGAGCGAAATTCCGAGGTGAATTCGAAGAGAGATTGAAAGCAGTGATCCAAGAAATTGAAGCTTCAAATGGGGAAATTATATTGTTTATCGATGAACTGCACACAATTGTCGGTGCAGGTGCTCAGGAGGGTTCACTAGACGCAGGAAACCTATTGAAACCCGCTCTTGCTAGGGGTAAGCTTAGAACAGTTGGAGCAACGACACTAAAAGAATATCGTAAATACGTTGAGAAAGATGCAGCACTGGAAAGAAGATTTCAGCCCGTTATGATAAATGAACCAAAGGTTGATGATGCAATTTCAATTCTTAGAGGAATCAAAGAAAAATACGAAGTTCACCATGGTGTGAGGATACGCGACAATGCAATTGTCGCGGCAGTCAATCTCTCAGACAGATATATAGCAGATCGTTTTCTGCCAGATAAAGCAATCGATCTAATCGATGAAGCAGCCTCAGTAGTGAGAATGGAAATTGACAGTAAGCCAGCAAAACTGGACTCTTTAGAGAGAAGATCTATGCAACTTGAGATCGAGAAACAAGCTTTGAAAACTGAAATAGAACGCGAGGGCGATGAAAAAGCAAAAGATAGGTTAGATATTATTGAGAAAGAATTATCTGAAATTAATGAAAAGCAAAATACTTTAGAGCTGCAATGGAAAAACGAGAAACAGATTATCAATGAGATCAAAGGGAAGACAAGCGAAATAGACAATCTAAGACAAGATGCAGATTTTGCAAGACGCAAATACGACCTGCAAAAAGTTGCTGAAATTAATTACGGATTAATCCCAGCCCTTGAAAAAGATATCGTGGCAGCAAAGGCAAGGCTTGCAGAGATACAGAAAAATGGGCAGATCTTAACTGAAGAAGTGACAGAAGAAGATATAGCTAAAGTTGTTGCCAGATGGACCGGTATACCTGTAAGTAAAATGCTTTCCGAAGAAGATAGTAAATATAGTAAACTTGAAGAAAAGTTGCACAAAAGGGTAATAGGCCAGGAAGAAGCAATTAAATCAGTTGCAAACGCAATTCGAAGATCACGTGCGGGGATTCAAGACGAAGATAGACCTCTTGGTTCATTTATATTCTTGGGACCAACTGGGGTCGGGAAAACAGAGCTTGCAAAAGCACTTGCTGAATTTCTTTTCGATGACGAAGATGCTTTAATTCGAATGGATATGAGTGAATATATGGAAAGGCATTCTGTTGCAAGATTAACAGGCTCGCCTCCAGGTTACATTGGTTATGATGAAGGCGGACAACTAACTGAAGCAGTGAGGAGAAAGCCGTACAGTGTCGTACTTTTCGACGAAATTGAAAAAGCACATCCTGAAGTATTCAATATACTCCTCCAAGTCCTTGATGATGGTAGGCTTACTGATGCAAAAGGCAGAACTGTCGACTTTAAAAATACCATAATTATAATGACATCGAATTTGGCAAGCAGTGACATTTTGAATACTGCTGGAAATCCTAGCGAACAATACATCCTTGTTCAAGAAGAACTAAGAAATAAATTTAAGCCAGAATTTTTAAATAGAATCGATAATACAGTTATCTTTCAACCGCTCAAACTAGAGGAAATAGTAAAGATAGTAAAGATTCAATTAGCTAGAGTGAAATACCGTCTGGCAAGTAAATATATTGAGCTTGAAATCGCCCCAGAGGTCTATCACTTTGTTGCAAAGATGGGATACGATCCCGTATTTGGAGCAAGGCCATTAAATAGATTTATCCAAAATAACATTCTCGACGAAATTGCTTATCAAATTACTGAAGGAGCTATAAAAGAAGGTGACAAAGTCCCTGTCCGCGTATTGGATAATAAAATTGTAGTCGGTGAAAAAAATATTGCGAGTGTTGTAAGTGAAGCAAAGAAAACTACTTCTCAAAAAGATAGTTCTGAGGAAATAAGAGATAATAACCCAGAGTCTCAGGACAAAAAAGAACTAAAATCTCGCAGACAAAATTCCAACTCCACCTCCACCGGAAGGTTTGGGAAAAAGTCAAAATCAAAAACAGACAGACAAGACTCCGGCTTAATAAAATTTAAGAAGTAGAAACTTAAGCACTATTAACGAAAATTACTTAATCTCATAGACTTCGAACTTTTTTCTGTAGTGTCTGATTAGATCGCGGTATATTTGCGCGCTAGGCTTTGCCTCGCGCGCAAATGTCTCATGATTAACAGAATACAAACCAAACTTTGGTTTGAAAGCAAAACTCCACTCAAAATTATCCATTAAACTCCAGTGAAAATAACCAATTAATTTTACGCCATCTAATATTGATTCCTGCATATATTTGAAGATCTCCTTTAAATAGTCCTGCCTCTCGCGGTCATCGTTCGTAAGCATCCCGTTTTCTGTAACTATTACAGGTAACCCATATTTCTTTACTTGTCTTAGGGCAAGCTTTAAATCTTCAGGAAACTGCAGAAAATGCATTTTCTGATCTTCGTAAAACTCTGGATTAAAATTCAACCGCACTGCATCTGAAAACGAAATTGCAACCCTAGTTCTTGTGTAAAAATTAATACCAATATAATCCAAATGCTTCCGCCAAAATAAGTTGTATGTCAGAAAATTGAAAGATAAACTCATGGTCTTGCGCATCACCCAATTCAATAAGTCGAAATGGGTTCCAGCTGGATGAAATACAGTAAATTGACTGGCAATTCCAATCTGACTTTCGGGATCAAGGTCTTTTATCATCTTGTAGGCTTTTCTATGGGCAGGTATGAAATTACGCAAACACCTTATAAGTTGCATCGGTCTTCTTTGACCCGGGAACCAACTGCCTACAATATATTTCGAATAGATATAAATATTCGGCTCATTGAAGGTTACAAAATATTTAACTTTTCCCGCTAGACTTGGCAGTATAAATTCTAAAAATCTCAGATACTTTTTATAGGCGTCTTTTACAGTCCATCCGCCCTGATCCTCAAACCAGGCTGGGTTGCTGAAATGGTGCAAAGTGAGAAGGGGCGTGATGTTATGTTCCAATAGGTCGTCGATTTGAGAAATATATCTGTCTAATTCACTTTGCACAAACTCACCTTCTCTCGGCTCTATGCGTGACCATTCAATTGAAAATCTGTAGGAATTACATTCCATTTCTTGCAGGAGTTTACGGTCTTCCTTGAAAAGTTCGTAGCTTGCACAGGCACGCCCAGAACTAATCCCTTTAGTGAAATCTTTTTCGTACTTCCACCAATCACTATGAATATTATTTCCTTCAACTTGGTGCGCAGAAGTTGCTGCACCAAAAAAAAATGAAGATTTGGTCAAATTATCATGCATATTTTGCATAATTTATTATATCACCGAATAAATAATGAGCTATAATATGAAATGCAAGAACTTCTTCTTACTAACTATCTCTATCTCGCAATAAATATTTTTGCAGTTATCATCCCTTTTTTCCTAAGCTTAAGAAAAGACGTGAGATTCTTCAATAATTGGCAAAAACTTCTAAACGTCTATACATATGTCGCTTTGCCATTTATACTTTGGGACGTATGGGCAACAGGGGAGGGACACTGGTCATTTAATCCTGATTATATTGTTGGACCTAGAATTGCAGGGCTGCCTTTAGAGGAAATACTTTTCTTCTTCACGATACCATTTAGCTGTCTGTTTATTTTTCAAGTGTTGAACGAACGAAAGAATCTACTTAAAAACATCTTCGAGAAAGTCGCTATTAAATTAAACAAAACTTACCTTAAGCTAATTTCACTGCTAGCCGCTGGAATACTAATAGTTAGTGCACTACTAACGCCAACACTGTCATATACGTTTGTAGTTCTTCTAACAAGTGCATTTACACTGCTAGTTCTGGCATTTGCAAGATTAGATCAGAGGTTCTTTAGGGTGTACATCATATACATTGTTATTGTATTTTTCCTATTTCTAACGGTAAACTCAGTACTAACTGCAATCCCTGTTGTTTCCTACTCTGAGATTCATACACTGGGAGTGCGTATTGGAACTATTCCAGTAGAAGATTTCTTTTATAATTTTTCACTTTTGACTTCCGCTGCAATAGTCTTCTATAAAACTAAAAGTATCAAATCTGTAATTAAAGAAATAAAATCAGCAGCCCCAAAAACAGATACATTATGAATTATGATGCTGTAATTATCGGTGCGGGACTTGGCGGTCTAGCAACCGCAACCCGTCTTGCTAGCTCGGGGTACAAAGTACTTGTAGTAGAAAAATCAGATAAAGTAGGTGGAAAATTAAACGTGCAAAAAGAGAGCGGGTATAGTTTTGATACTGGGCCCTCGCTTTTAACTATGCCTGGTATTATCGAAGAACTGTTTTTAGAAACAGGTGCCGAGATCCCATCATATCTGGAGTTTAAAAAGCTTACTATTCTGACTCGGTATTTTTTCCCAGACGGCTTTAGTCTGGATGTGGACTCAGACCCTGTAGAATTCAAAAACGAAGTCACAAACAAAATCGATAGTAAATTCAAAAACGAAAGTACACAACTTGGAAAATTCCTAAAACATACCGAGCGCATCTATAATCTTACAGAAAAGATTTTCTTAAATAGCAGTCTAGGTGAATTAAATACTTACACAAATATTTCTGCGCTCAAAACTTTCTTGAGAATTTTCCAACTCGACGGGCTGCGTAGTATGAAAACCGCTATAAATAGTTTCTTCAAAAGCCCGTATCTAAGAATGATATTTATGAGATACGCTACTTATAACGGCTCAAATCCGTATAAAGCTCCTGCAACTCTAAACCTTATCGCGCATGTTGAAAATACACTCGGCGGCTTCTACCCGGTAAACGGAATGTACAGTATTGCAGAAGCAATAGAAAGCTTGGCACAAGAGAAGGGCGTCGAATTTATGTTCAATACATCAGTTTCAGAAATAGTAACTAGCAAAGGACAAAGGGGAGGTGTGGAAGTTAGTGGAGTGCGAGTTGAGGATGCAAATGGACTGGGGAAATCAAAAACTAGTGTTATTAATTCTAAAGTCGTTGTTTCAAATGCTGATGTTAATTATACCTACCAACGCCTACTTCCAAATGATACGAAATTAAAAGGCCGCAGTATCTATAAAAAGCTCGAACCCTCTAGTTCCGTCGTGGTATTCCTATGGGGTGTACGTGGCGTACATCAAAAGTTGGATATTCATAATATTCTCTTTACGGCTGACTACGAGAATGAATTCAAAGAAATATTTTCGGAGGGTGGGGTGAATACAGACCCTACTATTTATATCAATATCAGTTCCAAATACCGCCCGCAAGATGCACCCAAGAATTGCGAGAACTGGTTTGTGTTAGTCAATTCCAGCTGTGACAACGGCGAGAATTGGGATGAAAAAGTGGCTGAGATTCGTGGGCAAGTTATCAAGAAAATAAACAAACAGCTAAAAATCGACATAAACGCGAAGATCGTTTATGAAGATACAATCACGCCTGCAAGAATTGAAAGTGAAACATCAAGTTGGAAGGGAGCATTATACGGAATATCCTCCAACACAAAACTTTCCGCATTCCTCAGACAGAACAATCGGAGTAGAGAAATACGCGGGTTATATTTTGCAAGCGGCTCTTCCCACCCAGGTGGCGGAATACCCTTGGTTCTAAAAGCGGGTAAAATCACTGCCGCTTTGATTGCAAAATACAATCCACTAACTAAACCTCATTCTCTACAAAAATGATAATTCCATCTGCCACAATAATTAATTTCTTTGTGCTTATTAATTTTGGATTAATTACTTACAACTTTCTAGTTCTTCTCATAAACCTAGTTTCTGCCGAACGTTTTAATTCCAAGTTTCCAATTAATTCCAAAAAAGTTACAGAACCATTCGTAAGTGTTCTAATTCCTGCCCGCAATGAAGAAAAAAATATCAGCAATCTCCTCAGCGATCTTTTCGCGCAAGACTATAGAAATTTCGAGATAATTGTCCTAGACGATAACTCCACTGACAATACAGCTCAGATCATAAAAGAACTTACTACAAACAAGCGCAATACTCATAAAATCACTTTAAACCTTTTGCGGGGCAAAGCACTACCAACTGGTTGGAGAGGAAAAAATTGGGCTTGCCAACAACTTAGTTTAGAAGCGAAGGGCGAATTTTTATTATTTATAGATGCAGATACAAGGCTAGCGCCAAAAGCAATTAGTCTATCTATTGAGAAAATAAAAGACTACAAAGCACTGAGTGTTTTTCCAACGCAAATTATGGAGTCCTGGGGTGAAAAAATAACGATACCAATAATTAGTTGGTTTTTACTCGCATTTTTACCACTAATAATTGCAAATAAAACCACTATAAGCTCTCTCACAGCTGCAAATGGGCAGTTCATGCTATTCGAAAAAAGAACATATAAACTTATCAGAGGACACGAAAGTGTAAAGACTGAAATTGTAGAAGATATCAAAATTTTTAAGAAATTAAGATCTGCAGGCTACAAAACAATAACTTTAATAGATGACGGAATCGTAAGATGTAGGATGTATAGAAATTATAAGGAGTCTTTTATGGGAATTGCAAAAAATATAGATAAACTCTTTTTACCAAACAAATTCATATTTACTATATTTACTACTCTAGTGATTAACTGTTATTTATTTATTCCGCTATTACTTTTTTTTATACTAAATAGTACTCCAACCTACTTCGCACATCTAAGTCACATCTTAATTACTTGGTTTGCACTGATAATATTAATAAATACTTTTACTGGGGTAGTGCTTAAATTAGTAAAGAAAGAGGGTGGAGCCTTCCAACCTTTTCTACAAGTCTTTGTACTATTTAATTTCGGCTTAGTAGCTATTTCTGCAATCACAAATAACTTCGGAAGAGGTTTGTTTTGGAAAGGTAGAAAAGTATAATTAATAAATATTAAATCTAAAAT
>JBGSOW010000079.1:0-5921 GCA_041738875.1 Candidatus Dojkabacteria bacterium | reverse complement strand
GCGGGCCCTTCGACAATAAATTTCGCCATTTTTTATATTTTTAAGATTAATTAATTATTAAACGTGCACCACATACTTAATTTACAATACCATTTCTTTGGATCTTACCTATTCAATCACTGGTACGCCAATATGATTTCTGATTTCTGCGAAAATATCCAGCCAAAGAAGT
Organism: Candidatus Dojkabacteria bacterium; assembly: GCA_041738875.1. GTDB lineage: Bacteria > Patescibacteriota > Dojkabacteria > CALFHW01 > CALFHW01 > JBGSOW01. Next base: position 5,749 of record JBGSOW010000079.1, on the reverse strand, counting down.
CTTGCATTATAATATGAAAGTTTCGGTCCATTTTGCGGTTCTGAAATATTTACAAGCATAATAAAACTATTTTTTTCAGAAGCATCATAGCCAACGTAGGTTGAATTCGTTTCCCCAGAATACCCTGGTATCTGCTTCGGCTCTGATAGAGCTGAATACGGGATCAATGCAGTACCTGATTTCATACCTATATAGTATTTCGCAAGCTCCTTATATTTATTTTCGGCTAAATTATTTAAATATACTTCGTGCAAAATCTGTCCCATTTTCTGTGTTGTCTCGGGTGTTACCACCTCAACAACTGGAATAGGTTTGTACTCTCTGGTAGACCCATCTGCTTCGATTAATCTCTGCACAATCATTGGTTCCATCCTGGTACCTTTATTTGCCAGTGCCGCAACGCCCATTACTGATTGCAGTGTTGTTTGATAGTACGAGTGTCCATAAGAATATGCAGCAAGATCTGCTTCATTCCATTGAATACCAGGTTTTATATAGCCTGAGTCTTCACCAGACAACTGGATATTTGTCTTTTTACCCATACCAAATTTTTCCAGATATTCAGCTAATTTTTCACCACCTATAAGTTGAGCTGTTGCAAAAAGTGCAAGGTTATCTGAATCAATCATCGATTGAGTTGCATTCAAAGGGCCTTTCGGTTTTTTATCATATGTACAGATAATTCTCTCTTCGATAATTTGTTGACATCCTGTGTGCCCTGGTGTGACTTGAGTAGAAGGTTCAACTTTTTTCTGATCAACTGCAGCAGCCATTGTGTAGATTTTCCCAACCGAACCTATTTCGTATGGATTTGTGATACCAATGCTTGCAAAATCCCTTGCAGATAAAACATTTCTATAATTCCCCGGATCGAAATTAGGATAATTCGCCATCGCCATAATTGCTCCAGTTCTGGGGTCCGCCACAATAACATTACCAGATTTTGCGCCATATCTATCTATTGCCTCAACCAGCCTTCTCTCCACAATTGCTTGGATATTTTTGTCAATTGTAGTCTGCACTGTTGTCCCCTTCACAGCTTCACGAGTTAAATTATCAGATATCGCAATAATATTCTGATTACTATCCGCCTCAATACTTGCAACACCAACCCTAGGGCTCAAAACACCGTTAAAGTACTGTTCAATTCCATTTCTTCCAATAACTGAACCAAAGTCATCGTTACCCAAAAATCCCAGGACGTGAGCAGCAAGACTAGATTCGGGATAAACTCTAACTGCAGTTTCCTCATAGTCCAAACCAGCCAACGTAACATTGCTATCACGGTCGCTAGGAATCGCTAGAAGTAAATCTTTTGTTTCTTGGGTAACATCGGTGGCAATTCTAATCCACTGCGAATCTGAATTCAAATTCTTCTCTAATTCATCTTTAGTTTGGCCGAGCAAGCTACTTACTTTAGCGAGAAATTCTTCTCTAGTTTGTCTTCCGGTATTTTCCGCAGCAAGAAGCCCTTGCTGCGGGCTCATATAAACATACATATCAAAACGTGGCTCACTAAAACTCAAAACCGACCCATCACTCGCCAAAATATCTCCTCTAAGTGCTGTTAGTCTTCTGGTATTGAATCTCGTTGAGGCTAGTGCTTGGTATCTTTCATTGTCTACTACTTGCCAGCGAAATAGAAAAATTGCTACCGCTAGAAATGAAATTAGAAGTATTAACGAAAAAATTCTATAGTGCCAGCTAGCACTGCCACTTGCTTTGTAGTCTTTTGACCTTTTTGCAAAATTCCTAGATGTCATCTGCGCAATTTCCCTACTAAACGATAATTATTGATTATATCCTGGTTAATATTTGATATCTAATTGTATCTATATTACCTTGAGCTGGCGAATAATTTTTGGTCAGGATCTTGAAGATAGTTCAAAGCTTTTGCCTGCATTTCCATTTCAGTTGTCACTGACACAACAACTTTTGCATTTGTCTGTAGATCATTAATCGCAGCAGTTTTAACTTTATTGTTCATTTCAACTGCCTCTCTTTCAGTTCGAATTCTAGAAATATCAGGACCTGTTGTACCTACTGTCCCAAGTATAATAAATTGCACGACTAAGTGTAGTCCAATCATTAGGACAACTACAAGTAAAAGTCTTTTTTCTATTTTTTTAGCTAACATTTTATTTTCTATTTATTAATTATTTAAGTAACAAATGCTTTAAATTTTTTACAATTTAGTCGATTTTATAAACTTCAATTTTCCAATAAGTACAATTTTGCGCTTCGTGCACGGCTGTTAATTTTCAATTCTTCAGGAGATGGCAACTCTACTCGTTTCAACCTCAGTTTCCCCAAAGAGTTAACAACTTGTTTTTCTTCTCCTGAGTGGAAAGTGATTATTTGTGCAATACCTTTTGGTTTCAGTATTTGCGCTGCTGATTTAACAAGTTCTTTTAGGTTTTGATACTCTTGGTTTACTGATATCCTCAGGGCCTGGAAAACTTGTCTTTTTAACTTTTTACTTGGCAAATTATTTTTAACTGCGAATTTATCTAAAAGATTTGTTACATCTTTGACACTTTTAAACAGTGCAATTTTTCTAGTTTTTATAAATTCCTGTGCTAGTAGCCTAGAAAATTTGATATCAGCGTATTCACTAAACATTTTATTTAGTTCATTCTCACCTAGCGCGTTCAACAAATCCGCTGCGGTCACACCTAAACTAGTATTTAGCCTCATATCTAGCGAAGAATTTTCGTTGAAACCAAAACCTTGTGAACTCCCATACTGCTCGTGTGATAAACCCAGATCCGCAATCAAGATATCAGCTTCTAGTCCAAGCTGTGAAATTTCTGCAAAATTCATATGATGGAATTTATAGCTATACTTTCTATCAACTTGTTTTAGAAATTTCGCGCCTTCAAGTCTTTGTTGCAAGCGCTTCTCTGCGCTTTTATCTAAGTCTATTACATGCAAATTAATCTCTAGATCTGCAATTTTAGTAAGTTCTTGAAGTAGTGCGAGGCTATGTCCTCCAGATCCTAAAGTCGCATCAATTATTGTAATCATACTTTGGGTTTTGACAGCATTATTTGCTGCGACTATTGATTTTGCATACCTCACAACGTTATCTACTACTTTTTCTGTTAGCACTGATTTGTGTTTTATTTGTTCTAAAATTTGCTTGCTCATAATTTGTTAATTGGTATGTTTATTAAAATTATCCAAAAGCATTGCCACTCTAGTGCTAACATCACTGATATTCCTAGATTTATTTTGAGAATATATTTCCCAAGTTGCCTCAGACCAAACTTCTGCGTGATCTCCAGTTCCAATCAAAATCAGTTCTTGTAGTTTCTCATTATTCTCTTGATTCTCTTGCCAATCCAGTTGTTTAAAAAGTTGTGAGCTTAAAAGAATTCTTCCTTGGTTGTCTAGCTCTTGAAGATATGAATTACCATATATGTGTCTTTTGATTTCTTGCACTGATTCGTGGAACCTACTTACTTTTGTAATCTCCACATTCATTTGCGTAAATGCTTCAGTATTATAGATATCAATCCAGTTAGCGTTTTTAATTAAATAGACTTTAGATCCTACTGGCAAAATATTTCGCCACTCGGCAGGAATTACCAATCTATTTTTAGCTGTTAGTTTTTGCCTAAATGTTCCTGTCAACATAATTCATCCATGATTGGATTTTGATTCTTATAAAATCGATTAAATTGTTAAAGGTCGAGACCAAAGATTCCCCAACCTTCCAGTGGTGAGAAGTGAATCGGTTGGGGCATTTTTTTGATCTAGTAATTTTTTTACTATTACTCACCACTTCTCACCACTTATCTAAGCTTAGTTTAATCCAATATATTATTCTATAGGCTACACCAGAGGACTGAACGAAAAATGACCGAAAACAACGCTAATTACCGAACTTTAAGCTTCTACTGGTATACTCTGAATATGATTTTTAACTTTTAATATTTATGTTCGAAAAATTTCGTAGTACCGTTAGAAGATATTTTCGCTATGCCAGCATAGTTCTATATATGATTATTATTTTCACGGCAGTTTTGATCACAATTCCTAGTGAGAGCGGTTTTCTATCTCAGATTAAATTTAATCCAACCCTAGATTTCTATGGAGGAAGCAAAGTAAGTTTTATCGTCACACAGCCTCAAATCAGTGAGGCAGCAGTACAAGACAAAGCAAAATATTTAGAAAGACTTATGCAGGGTGTTGGGATTGCTGATCATGAGCTGCGCATACTTGCGCCAGTTAGTACTAGTTCAAATGAAGTAAGTCAGTATGAGATAGAAGTTTCTTTAAGTAGAAAGCCTGAAGATATAGAAGCATTCCTACAGATACTGCAATTACCTAGCGATTTACAGTTCTCTCAACAAGCTCAAAACCCAGAAGCCACTGATGACCAGTTAGGACAGAGCGCTCCGCAGTTTACACCAGCTATTGGAGTCACATTTGAAGATGTGGAAACTGTCACAAAAGTATATGGTGCCGAAACAGGTGGTTACGGGCTTATGATTAATTTTAATGAGAACGCATGGAACAGACTTTTATTTACAACAGTAAGTGATATTAGTGGATCTGGAGTGGGACAATTGTATATAACTACTGCAGGACAACCTTTAGCTGCACAAAGATTTGCAATTTCCAGTCAAGCATCCTCAAGGCAAATGACTTTTTCGACATTCCTTGGAAATGATAACTTAGCCGCAAGCACATTAAACCATATTGCATCAAACGGTGGGGTAACACCAGGATTTGTTGTAAATACAGACCAAATAAGTGTTTTACCAGGCAGATACGACAATCTTACTGAAGCAATCAAAATAACAGCTGTTGCCCTAGTAATTCTAATGTCAGCAGGGTTAGTTATTAAGTATAAAGTATATTCATTTGCAAGATTTATTACTTTTATCGGCAGCGCTATTTTACCTATCACTGTTAGTAAACTACTTAACCTACCAATCGACATGCAAACTGTGATTACATATTTTGCAATGTTATTTATAATTTACCTGCCGCTCATCTATTTCAAGGCTCGCAGGATTGTAAATCTTAGAACACAATTCCGTAATTTTGTAATCGCGGTAACAATCTCTCTTACAATTGCATCATTTGCGAATTTACCCGAGATTGGATCTGTTATTGTAATGATTTTCTTAGTCCTTTCATTGAATTGGATTATCACTAGCACTATTTTTTACAACTCGTTTAAATTGGGACTAATCGAAGAAAATGACTAAAAGATCAAACAGCAAACCAAAATCTAGACAATTTACTAAAAATAAGGCAATTAAAAAAAGTTCAGTTGCGAGAAATACAACTACGCAAAGTAGTCTTGCACAGAGCTCACTTATCCAGAGTTCAACTTCGAAAAATAGTGACTTAGTAAAAGCAAAAGATAACAAATCCGTGAAGAAGGAACCCAGAGTTGCCCTTGCTGTTAGATCGCTAAAACAAGTACTTTTGCGCTGGAAAATATTAGTCTGGGTTACGATATTTCTTTCACTTTTTGTAATCATCTCACTGAGCGCTGTGGTAGACACAAGGCAAAATCCCGACTTTCTAATCAAAATGAATCTAGATCACAACCCCTCTGCCGAAAGTGCAACTAAATATGCAGATATAATTGGAATCGAATTAAATGATTTTGAAGTAGTTGCTGGCAACGAACTTCATTTATACACTTCCAGCGTTGAGGAAGAGTTAGTTTTTACAAATGTCTCTGAATTAAATTTACGAAATGAGATTCTAAATATACAAACATACA
>JBGSOW010000039.1:0-21355 GCA_041738875.1 Candidatus Dojkabacteria bacterium | reverse complement strand
GTCGGGCAAGATATTAGTTTCAACGAAAAAGCGCTTCGAGACCAGCTTAGACTATATATACTTCCACTTTGGAATAGCTATTCATTTTTTGCAACCTACGCGCAGTTGCACAATTGGCAGCCGAGAAACGAATTAATTACAAACGAAACTTCCCAGAAACAAACCGTCTACTCTACCCCAGTTGGTAGCGAAATTGAAACCTATTGGTACAAAGTACCTTTCAAAGACCAGAAAGATAAACTTGATATCTGGTTGATTACGAAACTGCAAAAATTAATTCGTGATGTTAGAACTGAAATGGATATGTATATCGTACCGAAAGCAACAAAAATGCTGGAAGAGTTTATTGTTGAAGATGTATCAAAATGGTATATAAGAAGGTCAAGATCACGCTTCAGTAGTGGCGATCAGGAGGCGTTCGAAACTTTATACTATGTACTTGTTGAATTCATAAAACTTACTGCACCTTTAACGCCATTTATTGCAGAAGAAATTTATCAGAAACTAGTTGTAGATACCCTAGAAGGACAGCAAGAATCTGTACATTTGAATGATTATCCACACAGTGATATGGATTATCTCGAAAAAAACGACAAATTAATGCAACAAATGGAAGCTGTTCGAGAAATTGTAAGTCTTGGCCAAAGTCTCAGAGTGCAAAATTCACTCAAAGTCAGACAACCTCTCAGTAAATTGCAAATCAGGATGAATATTGACCCTGCCAGAGATAAACAACTGGAGAATTGGATGGAAAATTTAATTAAAGAAGAGTTAAACGTGCTTGAAGTGTCAGAACACGAGAGGTTAGATAGTGGTGAGGATTGGCTGAATATGGACTCTCAGGCGAGCAGCATTGCAATTTCGCTAAACAAACTAGTAACTCCTCTGCTTGCTCGCCAAGGGCTGCACAGAGAACTTGTGAGGCTGATCCAATCAGCTAGAAAAGCTCAAGGTCTATCGATCGGAGATATAATTTCTCTAGAGATCATAACCTCAGATATACAACTGATCGATACCTTGAAGGAATATAACCAAAAAATTGCAGAAGACGTAAAAGCAAGCAAAATCAACTTAATCGAAAAATCGCCAGCAGAAGACAAGGCAGTTAAAATTAATGACATTAGCCTAGAATTTAGCATCGTATCTAATTAATGCTAAGATTAAAATACGATTATGAACCCGCTTGATGAGTACAAAAGCCCTCAAAGTGGAGGGATGTTAATAGAAGTATTGCAGACTGTAGTTTTTGCTTTGGCAGTTAGTGTCGTTGTATACCTTTTCTTTGCCATACCGAATCAAGTTGAAGGCCAATCCATGGATCCAAATCTCGGCGATAGCCAAATACTTCTGACAAATAAGTTCATCCAAATTATCGGCGGTAGTCAAGGAGTAGTTTCTGGATATGACTACCAAAGGGGTGACATCGTTGTTTTTCAACAACCAGGAAAACCTGATCTAGTTAAACGTATAATCGGAATGCCTGGCGAAAGAGTGAAGATAAAAGACGGACGTGTGATCGTCAATGGCAATGTGTTAATTGAGGAATATTTGCCTAGCAACCGCCGTACCGAGCCCGGCACTTTCTTGCCAAATGGAGTTGAAAAACGCATACCTGATGACTCATATTTCGTCATGGGTGATAATAGAGGAAATAGCAAAGATTCAAGATTCTCCGAGGTAGGATTTATAAACCGCAGGTATCTCAAAGGATCGCCTTTTATCAGAGTCTTCCCTATGAACGATTTTGGGATACTTCCACGCGGTTCATATAAAGAAGTACCAGAAAACCAATTATGAAAACCAAACCTGTAATAATCGCAGTCGCAAATCAAAAAGGTGGAGTTGGCAAAACGACTTCGTGCCTGAATCTCGGGGTATATCTTGCAGAAGAAGGTAAAAAAGTTTTATTAGTCGATCTAGATCCACAAGCAAATCTTACTTCCGGAGTTGGAGTTGTATCAAATGAGATTGAGGTTGGCATGTATGAATTAATTACTTGGGACGAAAAAAGTTCGACAGAAAAGATAGCAGACACTATCAAAAAATCAATCAAGAAAATTAATGGCAGCGAGAAGGCCTACATACTTCCCACAACTATTGAGCTTGCAGGAGCAGAAGTTGAGATCGCCAATGCAATTTCTAGAGAGAAATTGCTCGCAGAAGTATTAAAGAAAACTGAAGGATTCGATGTAATCCTTATAGATTGCCCCCCTTCTCTAGGGTTACTCACAATTAACGCACTTGCAGCTGCTGATTCAGTTCTAATCCCTGTGCAGAGTGAATACTTTGCACTTGAAGGGTTGTCGCAATTACTAAATACTGTAAAATTAGTTCGCAATAAAATTAATCCGCAATTAGATATCATCGGTATTGCAATTACTATGTTTGATTCCCGCACGAACCTCTCCAAAGAAGTTGCACGTGAGCTTTCACAGCAATTTAAAGAGAAAGTATTTAATACCTTAGTTCCTAGAAATATTAGATTGTCTGAAGCGCCGTCATATGGTCAACCAATTGAAATTTACTCCCCCGATTCACAAGGTGCTGTGGCATATAGAAACTTAGCCAAAGAACTCGTCAAACGTATTAATCTACTTTAACGTTTAGAAATTAACAAATTATGCAATCAAAATGGGAAGATTATTATAAAAATCAGAATTATTTTCATCTCGAACCGCATGAATATCTCCCTGCATTTGCAAGCAAATGCAGAGCAAGTAAAGTAACTAAAATAATTGATTTTGGTTGTGGCGCAGGCGCTGACATACTTTACCTCGCCGAACAGGGTTTCGAAGTCGAGGGTGTAGATTTTTCGCCTGCAGCAGTCATGAATGCAGAAGACCTGCTTCAAGTAAAAGGCTTTACTGGAAAAGTCTACGTAGATAATCTTTTTGATAGTGTGGGGAATTACCCTCCGCAAAGTATTTCTGCTGCCGCATGTATAAATAGCCTGGAATATACAGATATCGAAACTTTCAAAAGCACTCTTACTGAAATAAGCAGAATGTTAAGCGAGAATGGACTACTACTTTTGGTCGTTAGTAGCAAAGAATCTGAGGTTACTCTCCAAACTGAGGAGCAGATATTTTTTACAGCTGAGGAATTAGAAAATATCGTAAAAAACCGCTTCTCAATTCTTGACTTCACGAAGGATTCAAAGCAGAATCTAGTTATGCTACTTAGCAAAATTAATAGATAAAGCACGTAAATCGATGATAAATGAAACTAGTGGGGTGAGCTCTACTAAAACTAAACGCCAAAAAAGACAATTTTCTGGTTTGGGAAGAGGGCTTGCTGCATTATTGGAATCACGTGCAAGTAGTTCTGATGACTCTGGAAACAATAGTCTTTCAGGGTATATTGCAGCGCTTGATGTGGACTCAGTTAGTCCAAATCCCGCGCAACCAAGAATTCATATAGACACCGAGGCTCTAATGGGTTTAGCAGATTCAATCAGAGAACATGGAGTTATTGAACCTTTAATCGTTACTCAAGTAGAGGGAGATATCACCAACTACCGCATTGTCGCTGGTGAAAGAAGATGGCGCGCAGCAAAACTGGCGAAATTAAAACATATTCCTGTTGTCGTTAAAGAACTCACCGACCAAGAGATGCTAGAAATGGCAATTATCGAGAATATTCAGCGTGAAGACCTAAATCCTTTGGAAGAAGGCCGCGCAATTTCCGAGCTTTTTACTAAATACCGGGTTAAATTGGAAGACTTGGCCAAGAAATTAGGTCGAGACGTCAGTACACTTAGTAACAAAATGCGCCTTCTTAAACTGCCAGACCAAGTGCAATCCGGTTTATTAGCCGGTGAAATAACTGAAAGTCACGCTATGCAACTACTTACTTTAAAAAATCGCGACGGTATACTCGCAGCTTATAATATCATTCTTAAGAAACGTCTATCAGTGCCTGCCACAAGCGATTTAGTTAGAAAGATTAATTTTGCAAACCGTGAGGTATTGCCACAAAAAGGAAAGAAAAGTGTTTACGTTTTTGACGACCACCTACAAAAGATCCAAGAACGCTTAGAGACCAAATTAGGCGAAGGATTTCGAATCATTAAAAAAAAGGTTGGTGGAAAAATTACTATACCATTTGCAAATGATGCTGACCTAGAAAAAATCTCAGATTTCCTATTAAAAGAAAAATTCGCAAAGATTGAGAAAAAACGCAAAAATTAGTATAATTATCCTATAGTTTTTACAAATATAGGAAATGGCGCGAGTAATAATATCAGCTGGACACACAAGTACTGATCCCGGAACAGTCGTAGATGGCTTACGCGAGGTCGATTTTGCACGCAAAATCGCAAAAGAAGTAACAAAAAGCTTGAGAGACGCTGGAATTATCACTTTAGCTGTGCCTTATGATTTAGATCTAGCCAAAAGGATTAATTGGATCAATAACAGCGGATATAAGGCCGAATCAAACGATCTATTTATAGAAATTCATATCAACGAAGGCGGAAAATCAGGTGTAGAGGCATGGTTTTTGAATGAAGAAAATAAAAATAGCAGAAGTCTTGCTTCCAGTATAACCGGGCAAATTGCACAGATGAATAACCTTACTACGCAAGGTGTAAGGGATGAAAGAGAACACCCTTTCGGAGGCATTAGTATTCTGCAACAGACTAAACCACTTGGTGTTTTAATCGAGTGTCTGTATATTGATAACCCTGAGGATCAGAAATTTCTGAGGGATGATAACAAAATTGCACAGCTAGGCGTTTCAATTGCCAAGGGTATCGCAGATTATTTGAATATAAATTTCAAAGCTGTAGTCAAAAATTCTGGCAACAAATCAAATAGTCAATCAAATAACCAGTCAGTTAATGGCGGAAAACAGGTAAACCCTGTCAATCAGGATAAAAATAACAACCAAAATGACCAAAATAAGCAGGTTAAAAATAACGGGGGAAGTCAAAACCAGATTGTTAACGGTAACGCGAATAACCAAAACAACCAAAATGACCGGGTTAATAGCGGGGTTAATCAGAATAATAACAACAAAAATGCTAGCTCCAATAATATTAACAACAATCCAGTTGATAACCCAACCAATTCAACTCCAAACACAAATAGTCTAAATAGTGACCTTCTCGATGAAGAGGAAGAGTTTTATGATGATTTTAGTGATGGCGACTTCGGAGGCGGTTTTGGCATGAATAATTCGGTTTCAAATAACACAAATCCACAAAACGCAAACACAAATAATTCTCGGAGCAATAATACTTTCTCAAATCCTGGCAGCAATAACTTTGGCAGCGGTGGTGGTATAGGTAGCGGTGGGAATATGGGTATGAGTGGCAGCAACGTAGGAATGAATAATTTCGGAGGTGGATCACTGGGATCTGGACTCAATAAGCCACAAATGACTAGAGACGAAAGAAAAGATATGATAAACAAATACTACCAAAAAGCCTTTGGCAAAGAGCCGTCTCAAAACGATTTGAACTATTTTATTAATATCAGTATCTCAGAGGACCAGTTTCTGAAAAGAATTCTTGAATCACAGGAACATGTTGATTTAGTTAATTCAGCTAAACAATACAACGAGCTCAAGGTAAAGTATGATGAGATTTCAGCAAAAACCCAAACTCTCGATAGAAATCTTATTGATCAACGCATGCTTATGGACCGTTTAAATACACTTCTTGCGCAAAAAAACGCAGGTCTCACACAAATGCAACGCAAAATTCAACTCCTAGTTGCGAAACTCGAAGAAATGCAGCAATCTAATAGCGGCAAACTAACTCAAGTAAATTACAAACCGAATTTCTTGGACAGAATCTTTTATTCCCTCAGTAAGCGTCTTTCCTAGGTTTTGCCTACATTCGTAAGGCCCGATTATACGCATTACGACCACTTATCTACAAGTTTAGGTTGACTAACAGCCATTTTGGCAGTACTATCTATAGTAGTATATAGTTAACTTTTTTAGGAGTGAGCTAGGTTTGTAATGATAGCGACTATAGAGATTAAACAATTGAGTATATTTTCACTTATGACTTCTCTGAAATTGAAGGCAGTTAATCTGCCTAGGCTGTCTTTGTAGACCTGTTCAAATTATATGGAAATAGTAATAGTTTTATTGGTACTCACCTTGGTGGGTGCAACCGGTGGCATGTATGTGATGCAGCGCAACAACATCGGTAGGTTAGAAAGTCAATTAAAAAAAACAGTACTCAGTGACGCTGCTGAAGCAGACGTAGCAGCACGCGAGAAAATATTAGCCTCGGAAAAACAGGCAAACGAAATAATTAGGCTCGCAGAAGAAAGAGCCAAATCCACTCTAGATAAAGCAGAAGTCACCGAAAAACGTGTTGAAGAGCGCGAAAAAAAGCTACTAGATATGACTAGAGAGGTTGATGAAAGGCTTGCAGAAATTAATAAAAGAGAAAAAGCCCTAGAGCAATCCAAACTTGACGTTCGCAAACGCAACGCACAAATTGCAGACGAACTAGAGAAAATTGCTGGTCTATCAAAACAAGAAGCTGAAAAACGTCTAAAAGAAGAGCTTGAAAAAGAACTTAGCTCATACATAAGTAAACAAGTTCACGAAGCAAATCAACAAATTGAAATTGATGTCGACAAAAAATCCAAAGAAATTTTGGTTGACGCTATGCAAAGAAGTGCAACAGATTTTGTTGCAGAAACTACATCCACTACTTTCCAAATCCCTGACGAAGAATTGAAGGGGAAAATTATCGGAAAAGAAGGAAGGAATATTAGAACTTTCGAAAGACTTACAGGAGTTGATATTATTGTGGACGAAGGTCCAGATATCGTAACTGTATCCTCATTTGATCCAATCAGACGCGAAGTTGCAGCACTAGCAATCAAATCTTTGGTTAAAGACGGACGTATCCATCCTGGTGCAATCGAAGATAAAGTAAAAAATATTAAAGAAGATTTGGCGCGCGAAATAGTTAAAACTGGAGAAAAAATTGCATATGACACTGGTTTCCCAGATTTACCAAAAGAAATTATCAAACTTTTGGGTCGTTTCAAATACAGATTTAGTTATGGGCAAAATCTAGTAAAACATAGTTTGGAAATGGTAAACCTTGGACAACAGCTCGCCCAAGAAATTGGAGCAGACGTGCAACTCACGAAAAAAGCTTGTCTACTTCACGATCTTGGCAAAGTTTTAACCTACGAAATGGAAGGGAAACCTCACCATCATATTTCTGGTGATTTGGTTAGAAAATATTTGAAGGATGAGAAACTTGCAAATGCAGTAGAATCACACCACGGTGATATCCAACCCGACTCTATTGAAGCAGTGCTTGTTATGATTGCTGACTCTATTTCAGGTGCAAGGCCTGGCGCTAGACGTGACAATTATGACGACTACGTTAAACGAGTTAAAGCTCTGGAGGACATTGCTAAACAATACAACTCAGTAAAAGAAGCGTTCGCAATTCACGCAGGAAGAGAAGTTCGTGTGATTGTTCGACCTGAAGAAGCAGCAGACGAAGATGCTGAAGTACTTGCATTCAAGATCGCCAAAGAAATTGAAGAAAAGCAAAATTATCCTGGAACTGTAAAAGTTACTGTAATCAGAGAAAACCGTTTCGAGGCAACTGCGCAATAATAGGCGAATAACTATAATTATAGTTATTTATATGCGACCATAATTAGGAATAATTAAAAAGTAAGCTGCAACCTACCGGTTGCAGCTTCTTTTTTTATAACGTTTATAACCTCTAGTGAAACTTCTCTCGAATCCATCCTACTTCTGCCGTGCACCTTGTACTTTGCAGCTGCAGCTAGATCGTGGCCGCCACCATCAAACATCTCTGCGAAATACCTTACGTTTGGCATTCCGGGAGTTGAGCGGAAAGATACTGAAAATTCTTGTTTAGTTGAAGGTGTAACAATGTAACCCCACGAATATTTCCCAATTTTGCGCAGAAACATTTGCTGAAAAGTGTCCTTCGCCATCCGTATTTCATCGGTAGAATATTTATCCAGCACTTTGGCAGGCAAAAACGAATAACTAAATCCAATAAATTTATCTCTAAGATTTTCTTTCTTACTTTTGAGATATACTTTCACATTTTCAGAGTTATTAACAAGTCTTTGCATCAACTTATAAACCCTTTCCGGAATTCTTTGTACGTCGAGCGACAATTTTTGTATGTCGAGGTCGTACTTTTCTAGGATTTGCTGCACAACAGCTAGTACGCGCGCGTTATGCGCGCCAATAAACGTCAGCCCTCCAGTATCTCCCAATATGCCAAAGATCACGGCTGCTGCAGTATTTTTGTTCGCCTCAATTTTCTCAAAATCAGATGCATATTTTTTAGCAAAAAATTGCTCATAAACTATTTGCGAGACAGCGGTTGCGGATGTATCAATATGGGCATAATCGAATTTATCGACTTGGGATTTATGGTGATCAAAACAGATTTTTTTAATATCTTCAATTCTTTTCCCAAAGTCGGTGGCGTAGCTGAATCTGTCGTAAGTTGAGCCATCCAAGAAAATTATCAAATCATAATTCTCAACAATTTCCACAATATCATTTATCCAAATTATATTCTCAGTACCTGGAATATGCGCCCAGTTGTTGCTCTTGTGTGCGCTGATGGCAGCGTCAACTTGTTTTTTTGGATATAATTTCGTGAAATAATAGTGCGTAGAGATCATTGATGCGATTGCATCAGCGTCTGGCTTGTAGTGCGCAGTTATTAGTATTTTTTGCGCAGATGAAATAAGCAGTGTGGCAGTTGTTTTTATATTCCCCATATAAAATTATACACCCGTGCGCTAATTTTAGCGCACGGGTGTTCACCGACTACATCATACCGCCCATTCCCATTCCGCCCATGCCTGCACCTGCGCCTGCGTGAGCATCATCTTTGTCGTCTTTGACTTCTACTACAACAGCCTCAGTTGTGATAAGCATCATTGCAACTGACGCTGCGTTTTCCAATGCCAACCTAGTAACCTTAACCGGATCGTAGATTCCTTCTGCAAGCATATCTACAAGTTTATCGCCCCTTACGTCGTAGCCCATACCTTTTCCAACATCACGTCTGTATGCAGCAGCTTGTTTTCCAGCATTTGACATAATTTGAGCAAATGGAGCTTCTAAAGCTTCACGAAGAATCCTCAAACCAATTTCTTCGTCGCCAGAAACACTTACCTTATCCAACGAATCCAAAGCGTCGATCAATGCAATACCTCCACCTGGAACTACGCCTTCTTCGACTGCTGCTCTGGTAGCCGCAAGTGCATCTTCAATTCTGTCTTTTCTTTCTTTTAATTCAACTTCAGAAGCAGCTCCAACCTCAAGTACCGCAACTCCGCCAGAAAGTTTCGCAAGCCTCTCTTGCAATTTCTCACGGTCGTATTCAGATGAAGTTACTTCGATTTCTTGTTTGATTTCAGCAACGCGAGCTGCAATCGTTGCTTTATCTCCGTTTCCGTTGATGATAGTTGTATTTTCTTTATCTACAACAACTTTTTCAGCTCTTCCAAGGTCACTAAGTTCAGCGTTTTCTAACTTTAAACCAACCTCTTCAGAAATTACGTTACCACCTGTAAGGGTTGCGATATCGCGAAGCATTGCTTTGCGTCTATCTCCGAAAGCTGGTGCTTTGATTGCAACAACATTGAGAATTCCTTTCAATTTATTCACGATCAATGTAGCTAGAGCTTCACCTTCGACATCTTCAGCAATAATTACAATATTTTTGCTGCCTCCAGCTGCGATTTTTTCAATTACAGGAAGCATGTCTTTTACTGCGGAGATTTTTGCGTCAGTAATAAGGATAAATGGATTCTCAATTACAGCCTTTTGGTCATCAGTATTGATAAAATATGGGGAAACAAAGCCTTTGTCGAATTGCATTCCTTCAACATATCTTTCAACAAGTCCAAAAGTCTGCCCTTCTTCAACTGTGATAACTCCGTCTTTACCAACCTTATCCATAAGATTAGCAATAGTATTCCCAATTTCTTCATCACCATTTGCAGAAATACTCGCAACCTTTTGAATATCATCTTTACCTTTAACTGGTTTCGCCATTTTATGTAGCTTAGTAATTATGGCATCAACACCTTTTTCAATTCCAGTTCTAATCTCCATAGGGTTTGCTCCTGCAGCAACGTTCTTAAGGCCTGCGCCGATAATTGCCTGTGCTAAGACCACAGCAGTTGTAGTACCGTCTCCTGCTGTATCTACTGTCTTTGTAGCAGCATCTTTTACAAGCTGCGCGCCAATATTCTCCAAGTTATCGTCTAATTCAATCTCTTTTGCAATTGTAACTCCGTCTTTTGTAATCACAGGGGAACCGTAACTCTTCTGTATTGCTACATTTCTGCCTCGAGCCCCCATAGTCACTTTAACTGCGTCAGCTAATTTATCTGCGCCAGCTTTTAGTTTTTTTCTTGCTTGTTCGTCGTAAATTATTTGTTTTGCCATTTTTATTTATTAAAAAATTATCTTAATTAACCTATCTAATTTAATTTCTAAGCTATTAATAAATCGGATTAGCCAACAACTGCCAATATATCGCCCTCTTCCATAATCAGGTATTCTTGCCCTTCCACTTCAACTTCATCGGGTCCATATTTCTTGAAAATAACAATTTGACCAACCTCAACATTGAAAGGAACCTTTTTGCCATCGTCATTTAATTTGCCTGTTCCTAGTGCAATAATTTTGCCTTTTTGAGGTCTTTCTTTGCTGACTGTATCTGGGAGAACGATTCCCGAAGATGTTACTGTTTCTTCGTCAACCGCTTGAACTAAAATATTTCCTCCTATCGGAGTTAATTTAGACTTTGCAGCCATATGTATGTTAATAATAAATTAAATATTTGGTAAAATTAGCAGCCAAGTGCTAACTGTGATAATAGTATCAAAGTTACATGAAAACTGTCAATCAATTTGTTTAGCGGGGGTTCCCAAATTAGTAGTTAATTGTTACTTTTATGCGACTTTCGTCAGTAGGTACATTCCTCATAAATTCCGGCAAATAATCAGGGCCGACCTTCAAATTAGATGTCCTTACGTCCGGAAGTTTAGACAATTCTTGTTCTGCATCTTTTTGAGAAAGACCTAACACCTTTGCTGCAACTTCCTCAGATGTAATCTCAGCACTAGCAACTATCTCTGTATTTAAAGTGAAATCAGCAGTTGATCCATCCATTGCAACTTCCGTAAGTGACATACCTTTCACACTGCCAAGCTTCACATTCCCAGAAAAAGAATTCTCCCCGCGAGCACTTTCAGCAGCCACAGCTTCAAGGTCATCTATCGAAACGAGGTAAATTGATGCCGTTAATTCTACTGTAACGTCAAGGGTTGTGCCTTCTGCTCCCACTTCTTGCACAGAACGAACTACTGGTTCTGCAAATTTCACTTCCCCTACTAGCTCTTCTTTATCTGAGACTAGGCCCAGAAGTTCGGTTTTTAGAGTAGTTTTAATGTTTTCTATGATAATTGCAGCCAAACTATCAATATCTGACTGCGAAACGACCTGAACTTCATCAATTGATCCACCAAGTAAAGAATTCGCCGACATATATACTTTGCTAGAATCACTATCCTTTAATTTAAAGATCGTTGTGGTGGTTGTGTTATATTTTTCACCACTTCCAAGTGCCTCAACCTGGGTTGTTACTGAAGATGAAGGTTGTAAAGTTATAGCTTTGAGGAGTTTATAATCCAAATTATTCTTTCCAACTGCGCTTACAACTGTACCTTCAGGTAATTCAACTATCTCTGTTGACTGATTTAAAATTATTAGATTGCCAGTTGCTTTGCCTCCTTTGTCTGCTTTGCCTGAAGTTGGGCCGGTGTCAGATCTTGAGATGGATTTTGAAATATGTTTAAGAGGGATTTGACCATTTGCACTGTCCAAAGTTTGAATGTCGGTATTCGCCTTAATTTTTGCTGAAGTTGGAATAGTTTCTTGTTTGAGGCTTAACTCTACTTCTGCATTTGTCAGCATGGCTGAAGAAAAGATGAAAAACAATATTACGCTTGCAACAGATCCAATCAACAAATGTGATCTGTGACGTTTGCCAAACTCGAGTATTTCACTGATAGGTAAAGCGTTTATTCTGCCCATAAGTAGATAATATACACCTGAAAGAGTTGAACCCACACCTTCAAATGTTTTTACCGACCCTGCACTCCGAGATTTTAACCTGCTTGTTCTTTTTCCAGGTACAGCCGAATTCGCCCTTGTTTTTGCACCACTTTGCCTATAACTATCCATATCAAAACCGTTAGAAAAATTTCTTTCAGTTAATTTTTGCGCTCTGACTGGTTCTTGGGTGCTTTTTTTCGCTTGGGAATCACTACCAACGCTGCTATTCTCAAGGCTATCTAGGCTAGGAGTTTGCCTCCTTGAAGGATTTTTTGTTCGACTTTCTTGCTCGCTTGATTCGTTACTTGAAACAACTTCGCGAGATGGCTTTACTTTACTGATACTATTTTCGACTGCGGATTTAGCAGAATTCGCCATATTCTTAAACCTAAGTGCTTGCGACTTAAATATTGAAACAGGCTCCTCTGGCGTTACATCACTCTTGATGGAATTCGAATTACTATTTTCAACTTTATGCGAACCATGATCTTCTAGTTCTGATGCAGTTACTTTCTGTTGCAACTCTGAATAATATCCGGGTTCGTTATCCTTGATTAACCTTTGTTTTGCTCGTGCTTTTGTTTTCACCACTGCACCAAGGGCTGATTCGTTGACGTCACCTCCACTTAATAAAGTGAAATATCCTAAGTCAATTAATTTAGGCTCCAGTGGTTTAAATATCCTGATATCCTCTTCTTCTGGTTTAACTTCCTCTGTGTCTGCTGCACCGAAATCCGCCTGCTCTTTGCTATCTAATAATTGCTCTGCCATTTCCATTTCATCGGGTACTTCAACAGTCGTTATTTCTAATTGAGTGACAGATGTATCAATCTCTAAGTCGGTTGGAAAATCTGCAAATGTTTGGGCATTTTCTTGGGCAAATATTTGAACGTCGGTTTGGATTTCAGTTTCGGTTTCAATCTCTTCTAGCTCCACTTTTTTCTCCTCTAAAAATTCATCTTGTGAAGGCTGGATATTCCTGACCAGTATAAGTTCCTCTTTTTTCACATTTTTTATGCCAAGTTGTTTTTCCTTTAGGTTTTTTGCAGTGTCCCAATCATCTTTTGCAATATCACTCACTTTTGTCAGTAGATGCAAATCAGCTTTTCTAGCTAATTTAACTGCAAGATCATTCTCACTGATAATAATTACAATCTTCTCAGTTTTCAATATCATTCTCGACAACAATTTCATCGAAACAAGACTCACTGTCAATTCAGAACGTGCAGGTACCACAAGGACGACTTTACTAGTATCGGCACGCAAAATGCGGTCGTAAATTTTTACAACGTCATCGTCTCCTTCGGCAAAAATTTTAGTTACGTGTTTATTTTGCATAGTTTAATTCAGGATAACTTATTCTACCAGCATTCTGGCAATACTCGCAGGAGTAACGTCACCTGTTTCTACTAAAAGTCTAGTTAGATCTATAGTATTTGTTAATTGATTTGGATAAATATATTCTACCTTTGGGAATTTATGGAATGGCAGACTTGTCAACCAAGGGTACTGCAAAAGTGCTTCCCGAACCTCTGGAAGAGCAGCCCCACCGCCGCAAAGGTAAATTGTTGATGGTAATTTTTCAACGTCCCCTTCCTCATCAGCAATAATTTCCTCAAGCGAAATTTGTACACCCTCAACCCAGACATTTATATCTTGCTGCACAATATTTCGAATAGTTTTTTCCTGCGAACCTTTCAATTCTCCATCTGAATATGCCAGTTTCAGATCCTCTGCTTCCATAAATTCTATATTGAACTCTTCCGAGATCCTTCTAGTTAGAACATCTCCGCCAAAAGCAAACATCTTTGTACCAGCTACCCCAACCCTCGTAATCACTGCAACATCAGTTGTACCTCCACCAATATCTATGATGATTGCCTCCCCGTCATGAGCTTCAGGCAAAGACTTGGCAACCGCATACGGTTGCACCACAATTCTTGTATTATTAATTCCCAATGCACTAGTCAGTTCGTAGAGCGCGTCAATATGAATCTTAGGAGCATATGTATTAAATACTCGGTAAATTATATTTGTTCCCGAGAATCCTATCGGATTTGTTAGAAGAGTTTGATCTATATGAACATTGTCCAAGTAGCTTCCAATCTGTTCGATCTGTTTTGCACTAACACCAATTTCGCTAGATAACTCTTCAAGAGCGCCCTGTAAAGTATCTTCATTTACCTGTTTTAGTACCTCGCTGACTTCGTCCACGTCAATTTTTATTTCTGGATTCTCACGTTCGTATTCTGCAATAACTGACACCCCTCGAACCAGTTCACCTGCAACTCCAAGGATAGCTGTTTCAGGTAGTGGTAGTTCTCCATATGCCCTTTCTGCGTAGGCAATTGCTTTACCAACGCATAGATCACAAGCTGAAATTACACTATTGAGGTTTACTATCATTGCATCCCTCATTGCACCATATTTCTGAGCAACACGGGCGTATCCAATAATTTCAATCTTGCCTTCCTCGCTGACTTGGAACACCACAGACTTTATATATCTTGTCCCAACGTCAATTCCAAGCAAGATTTGTCCAGAATATCTTTCGTGTAGAGTATTGCCACCGGTAGACAAAGTGTCATTCTTTGCATTCGACTTAGTATTTTTTTTACCAAAAATAGGTAGTTTGAATCCCATGGTATTAATACTATACATTGCTCGTATAATTATTCAATTGTTCTGCTATGAATTTGGCATTAATATATTAGAACAACTAATTCTTAAATTATTCTTAAATCATGAAAATAAACAAATTCGAAAACAAAAATGAACTCGATACATTGCTTGTACAAGAATTAACTGAACATATTATGTCCTCGTTGGAGAACGCAAATACTGCGTTATTCCTTTCTGGTGGATCAGTGAGTTCAATTTATCCGAAGCTGGCTGAAAATTTGGGTAAAAGGGAAAACTATAAAAATAGTCTGATTATTGGCCTAGTAGACGAAAGATTTTCGGAAAGTGAAGACGAGAAGAATGCTACCGCACTTAAAAAATACTTTGACGAAAAAAAATTTAATTTGCTTATTCCGGATTCTAAGGATACTAAAAAAGATGAATATTCTAAAATTCTGAATGAACAGCATACACGTAAAATAGCGGTTTTAGGGATTGGCACAGACTTTCATACAGCAGGAATAAAACCGCCAAGAGATATGTCAGATAGTACAAAAGCACAGAACTTTAATGGTGATAATCTAGTCACAACTTACGCTGCTGAGGATTTCCCTATAAGGTTTACTCTCACCTACACAGCATTAGGAAAAATCGAAAAAATATTTATCTATTTCTATAACAAACCCGAGCTGTATGATTTTTTAGTCAATCAAGACATAAAGCGAAATATAAGTATAGATGGCTATTTAGAGAAAAACCTTGGTTCTCTTATACGATCACACCAAGATTTACAGATATACTGCAGTTGAAGTATTAAAGATATTTCTATTTCAATGATTTACTTGATTTTTTAGGTTTGATATCAGGTTAAAGTAAGTTAAAATGTACTATGAGCAATGTTCTGAAAAATTATCCCCTAAAGATTGGCCAAGCAAACTTTTTAATTGGACTTGCAGGTAACGGTTTTTCATCAGCTCTACAGAACGAGCTATATTCAGGCGAAGTAGAAAATATTTTCTACACTAATTTCATCAATATCAACGATAACTCCGAAAAAGGCATTGTACTGGAATTAATCAACAATCTTTTACAAGCTATTGGTATTCCTAAGCTTGCTGATGCAGAAGTCGACCATTTTCATTCCGCATTTGAAGTATTCACTTTTGGTATCGAAAGACTGAAGCGTGCAAATGTCAGCAATAAAAAAATCTGGCTGGTTTTTGATGAATTCCATCAAACTAAAAGCTATTCCAATTCGTTTTTCTTCACACTTGATAAATTGGTTTCAATTCCCATGATTATTCCAGGACTGTCACTTACAACTATATTTGTCTTAGACGAATACACAAGTCCCGCAGCAGGAACCACCTCGCAAGGTTTAAGGAAACTTTTTTACCACTATCCTAATTTTCACGTTATCCGAGCGTTAAAAACAAGTGAATTAAACGATGCGGTTATAAGTCTTCTAGATCAGATTGAAGACGTGCCCAAAGAAATAATTAGTAAAATAATGCTCTGGAGCTCTGGGAATCCTGCTCTCGCAAATGCAATCGCCAAAATGTTAATTGATAAACCTGACTCCAATATTGACGAACTGCTGAATTCATACGAATTGGAGTGGAAATTGCATGAATCCTGGGAAAGTTTAGGCGAAGTAAATCAGGAGATTATTAGAAAAATTCATTTCAATCATGATTTTGTGTTGCAAGATCGTTTGCAAACAGATTTCCTTAGGCTTACGGGACTGGTGGATATACAGAGAAAAGTGATCCCAAGTCCTTTATTTGCAGTGTATACCGCAAAGCAACTTCAAGTTTCGGCAGTTAGCGATCCAGATTATATAATAATCGGGCAAAAGGTCATTTATTTACCTGACTTACCCAAGCAAATTGAAAGTATTCTAAAATTACTGCACGAGAGAAAAGATAAACTTGTGACCCGTGAAGAAATTGGGCAAGCAATCTGGGGTGAAAGTTATATAGATAAATACTCTGACTATGCAATCGATAAATTAATCTCACAATTGCGCCAAAAAGTACAACTAGAATCTGGCGCAAAACTTCTTACAAAAAGAGGTAGAGGTTATATTCTGCGCTGGTAGATGTTTTCAAAGTTTTAGAGTTCTTAAACTCAGGTAAGGTTAAAGTAAGGTATATATCAAGTACGTCGTAAATATGCGTAATATAATCGATTTGTCTTTAATATTAAAATAAAAAGCGTGAGTAAGGAAGAAAGTAAAATACAAAACAATGACGTATTAAAAAGATCTTATAATACAACATTTAAAATTATGTTAGTATTCGGTCTATCTGCAATTGCAGGAGCGGTATTTGGACGTGGTATAGGAAATACATTTAATATTGGACCAACAGGAACTCTAATTGGACTTGCGATAAGCTATGCAGTTGCTTGGTTTATAGTAGTAAAACTTTTAGTAAGAAAATAAAACATGAATATATTTCAACTAGAATCAGAATTAATCAAAGTAAATCCCGAAATATTGTTTTATATCGGGGACTTTCCTTTCACAAATACAATGACGACAGGAATACTTACGTTGCTTATAATGATCGCCTTAACTATATTTACCATGTTAAATTTCCGGGTTAAAAATCCGTCAAAGTTTCAACTCGCAGTTGAAATGATCTACATGGCAATGGTTACATTTGTAGCTCAAATCACAGGTAACGAGCGTATTGCATGGAGAATAATGCCAATTATCGGTACCCTTTTCTTGTTTATTGGAATTTCGGATGTTATCACTTTAGTTGTGCCGCTTCTGGGATCAATAACCTTCAATGAGGCAACAATGTTTAGAACCTATACTAGTGACTTTAATACTACATTTAGTATTGCAATTGGGATGATAATTGCGGTGCAGGTATTTAGCATCCAGAAGAATAGTATTATTGGATATATTTCAAAATTTATTAAAATCGCAGACATAGTAAATGGTTTTAGAAAGAGTCTTTTAGATGGATTTTTGGGCATAGTTAATGCATTTGTGGGTTTATTAGATCTAATCTCAGAATTTGCAAAGATAGCATCACTTTCACTGAGATTGTTTGGTAATATGTTTGCAGGTGAAATTTTAATCTTGGTTATGATGGGGCTATTTGCAGTTCTTCTCCCTATACCGATGATCTTTTTAGGCTTACTCGCTGGTGTTTTACAGGCTTTAGTATTTGGAGCATTAGTCTCTTCGTACTTTGGCTCAGCACTTGCAGAGGAGTAATTTATTTAAACTAATTTAATTTATTAAAAAACAATCATGGACGTAGAAGCAGCAACAGCATTCGCAAAAGGTATTATTATACTTTCAATGTTAGTAACACCTTATGCAGAAGCAAAATTAATTTCAGCAGCATTTGCAGCAATCGGAAGAAACCCTAAACTAGAGGATACTCTATTTAGTAAAGTTATCATTTCAGTTGCTTTGGTTGAATCTACAGCGATTTACGCACTTGTAGCTTTCTTCACTATCTAAGCAAATTAATAAAAAATTATGGTCGATATAATTGAAATTTTGGGAAAAATTGGTTTCGATTGGCGGATGGCACTTTTTAGCCTGATCAATTTCTTAGTGGTTTTTTTCCTACTCTCAAAGTTTTTCTTTAAAAAGATAAGCGAGACTTTGCAGACTAGACAAGCAGAAATACAAAAAGGTCTAGAGGACGCTGAAAAAGCTAAATATGACCTTGCAATGGCAAATCAAAAATACGACGAGCTCGTAGGAAACGCAAAAGTCAAAGCAAACGAAATTGTAAATGCGGCAATCATAGACGCCAAAGATGTCTCAAATAAAATCAAAACTGAAACCGAATTGGAAATTGAGAATATGAGAGCGCAAGCTGAGAAAAACCTTGCCAAAGAGCGCGGCAGAATGATCGAAGACGTAAGGAAAAGTGCAAGCAACTTAGTAGTTAGTGCAACTGAAAAACTAATTGGTAAAGAAGTCGAAAACCAATCAAATGTTGACGATATTGTGCGTAATTTCCAAATTGAACAATAAGTTATTAAACTATTTATAATTAATTAAAAGGCGAAAAATGGATGTAATATCAAAACTACTGAAGGTATTTAAAGAGAAAATTGACAACCACGGCGTAATCGAATTGATCGCGGCAACAGAAATAGACGTCAAACTCAAATCTGAAGTTAGTGCAGTGTTTCCAGATTCAAAAATTATTGAAAGAAAAGATAGTAGAGTTATCGGTGGTGTAAAAATCAAATCAGGTGATAAATTAATGGATCTTTCAATTGAGACTCAACTCGCAAGGCTCAAAAGAAAGCTCAATTTAGAAATCCCTATGGACGCAAGTCCAATTGAGTTTTTATCCAAACAAATTGCTGAATTTGAAAAGCACGTAGAAATTATTGAAGTTGGTGAAGTTATCTCTATAAAAGATGGTATGTCTCGAATCAAAGGTCTTGCAAATTGTGGTTATCAGGAAAAATTATATTTCCTAGACGGAACAAGCGCTCTTGCCTTCAATCTAGAAGAAGAAAGTATTGGTGCAATTATCCTTGGGGAATATTCACATATTAAAGAGGGGGATCTTGTAGTGCGCAGCGGTGAAATTATGTCTGTACCTGTAGGAGAAGAGCTGATCGGAAGAGTAATCAATCCTTTGGGCGAAACAATCGATTCTGGCGAAAAGGTTACATTAACTAAAACAATGCCAGTAGAAAGAATTGCTGCAGGAGTTATCAGTAGAAAACCTGTTGATAGACCTATGCAAACAGGGATCAAAGCAATCGACGCACTTATTCCAATTGGAAAAGGACAGCGCGAACTTATCCTTGGAGATAGACAAACTGGAAAAACTACAATTGCGATCGACACTATCATCAATCAAAAAGGTGAAGACGTGATTTGTATTTATGTTGCAATCGGACAGAAAGAATCTAAAGTCAAAAGAATAGTTAATATTTTGGAAAAAGCAGGTGCAATGGCATATACCACTGTGGTTATGGCTGGTGCTTCAGATGCATCTCCAATGCTTTTCCTAGCTCCATATACTGGAGTTACGCTGGCTGAGTATTTCTGCGACCAAGGTAAAGATGTTTTGATTGTCTATGACGACTTAAGCAAACACGCTGTTGCATACCGCGAAATGTCACTTCTACTTAGGCGCCCACCTGGACGTGAAGCGTACCCCGGAGACGTTTTCTATCTTCACTCAAGACTTCTTGAGAGAGCAGTTAATCTAAGCGAAGCAGCAGGTGGCGGATCAATCACGGCGCTACCGATTATTGAAACACAAGCAGGAGATATAAGTGCTTACGTGCCTACCAACGTAATTTCGATTACAGATGGACAAATCTTTTTGGAAACCGATCTTTTCTATCGAGGTATCAGACCAGCAATCAATGTGGGGCTATCTGTCTCTAGAGTTGGTGGTTCGGCGCAGATTAAGCCAATGAAAAAAGTTTCTGGTCCTATGAAACTTTCACTTGCACAATTTAGAGAATTAGAGGCATTTGCGCAATTCTCAAGTGACTTGGATCCAAAAACAAAAGAGCAAATCGAACGAGGAAGACGCGTAACAGAAATTATTAAACAACCTCCTTTCTCACCAGTAAATGTTGCAGATCAAGTTATGCAGATCTTTGCGGTTAGTGAAGGAATATTGGACGGAATTGAAATAAATGAAGTAGCAAATGTATTGGAGCAGTTAGGTCAGCATATCAGACTTACAAGCCCTCTTCTTTTTGAAAAAATTGCAAAAGGCGATTGGGAGGAAGCTACAGTCAATGAATTAAGAGATATTAGTACAACTTATGTCAAAACAATAAAATAATGGGTAGAAACTCTAAAGCAGTAAAGGCGAAAATCAGTTCAGTCAAAAGCACGAAGAAAATTACGCGCTCGATGCAGATGATCTCTGCTGCAAAAATGCAAAAAACTGTTTCTCAATCTTCTGCTTCTAGAAGTTATACTGACGATGCTGATCAGCTTTTGAAAGATCTAGCGAGAAGTAAACCTAGTAGACCTCACGCGCTAATGAAAAACCGTAAAGTTAAAAACGAGCTTATGATTATTCTTTCTTCAAATAGAGGATTATGCGGTAGTTTCAATGCCAACGTACTGAACGTTGCAGAGAGTGAGGTAGAAAAAAGTTTGGCCGCTGATGTGAATGTAAATATAATTGCGGTTGGAAAGAATAGCGCAAAATTTGCAGCAAAAAGGGGTTTGAATCTAGTTTCGATTTACGAAAAGCTAAACGAAAACCCTGAATTCGCAGTTGCAAAAAGTATTACTGACGAAGTTATGGCTGATTTTAAAAGTGAGAAATACGATAAAGTAACACTAGTTTACACAAAATACATTACAAGTCTCAGACAAGAAGTTGAGGCTGTGCAACTGCTACCAGTGAATATTGACGATTACGCAACTGACACAGAAAGTGATGTGGAAAATACAGAAGTATTTAGGCCTGAATTCGTTTTAGAACCAAATGCAGCAAGTTTATTAAGCTATGTTTTACCTAAAATCACAGAAGCTAAATTCTTCCAAGCTGTTCTCGACTCCGCTGCTAGCGAACACTCCAGCAGGATGATTGCTATGAAAAATGCAACTGACGCCGCAACCGATATGATCGATAGCCTTACT
>JBGSOW010000075.1:0-8474 GCA_041738875.1 Candidatus Dojkabacteria bacterium | reverse complement strand
GATAATTCTTCCATAATCCCATTGATTTGATGCCGATAATTGTTAAATCTCTCTATTTCTTCTTGATTTAAGGCAGGAAGCAGTGTTTTTAGCATATATTGAGTTTTATTTTACCTATAACCACCTCTTCGTTCAATCGCCGTTAGATTTTTAACGTACTTTTCAATATCGTTATTAGCTAATGTTCTAATTTCTGTTCTAGTCGTTGATGGTTGCGGAGTTTCTGTACCATCAGGAGCGTTAATCACACGAGTAGTGATTGTATTTCCTGCTTCATGAATGCCGTGAGGTTGCGGCATTCTTACCCTGGCTCTGACAACAAACTCTCTAGTTTCTGCATTTGCTAGATTAAAACCAGACCAAGTGATTGTGTCTCCGTTATCTGTGCCGCCTGCTGCATCTAGTATTTCGGTTAGGCCTTGGTCATAGTCATCTATCACTTCAACACCGTCTCGGGTAACACCGCCGTTGTTTGTTACTTGTATGCGGTAGTCGAACTCGTTTAGACTGCTATCAGTTAACGAAGGCGAAATAGTGTTGCCATTGGACCAGTCTTCATCTGCATCTCTTACTTGTTTTTCGTGACTAATTTGAGGTGCAACATTTAGTGAAACTGCTGCGGTCGGGAAATTGTAAGGAATAAGCTCAACTGCAAACATTCCACCACCTGTTGCTCCCCAGGATGGTTGGGCAGCATTCCATCCTGAAGGAGCGTTGCTGTCGTCCCTCATCGCAAAGGCTGGTCTAGTTTCCGGATTAGAATCTAATATGCCAGAATAGGCATCACTGGCTCTTTCGTAATGTCTGTTTGGGTCATATACTCTTGCTGGATCGTTATTAATTACTCCTGGGTAATTCGTACCCATATTGTCAAAATATGTGATAGTTCTTGTCTGACCGGCAGAAAAACTGTGGGTTTGATCGTAAGTAGCACCTGAAGGCAAATCATCGACAATCCTAATGTTGTTTAGGTTGTAAGATGAAGTATTGCGTAAGGTTAAATCATATCTGACAGTCAAATTACCACCAGACCATTGAGGAGTAGCAGTAAACGACTGATACTGCATAGGTTGGATCGTATCAAAGGAATAAATGATACGGCCACCATAATCTGTGCGATTTGCGAAGGTTCCGGGTGAGCCAGTCATTACAGCCTTACCACCTCTTGTGCCAAAGCCATTGGCTGTAAATGTGCCGTAAGTGCCTCCTGCTCCAAGTCTTGTAATATCTCCACGAGATGGATCAGTATGAGAAGTAAAGAGTCTTACACCATCTACAGTTACATCATGTCCTGAATAGTTCCAAACAAAAAAGCCAACTTCAACTCTGGTGTTTGGAGGTACAGCAACATAGTGTCCAAAATTTTCAAAGCGGCGAGCATCTGGGAAAGTAACATCTGCAACCGTGCGCATGTTATTACTCTGTATCCAGTTGCCACTTTGTCCTTGAACATCTCCACCATTCCAACTGATATCTCCGCTACCCAAGCTGTTGTATTGAACACCTAAAGTTGAGGCAAACTCACATTGATCGACATTACCTCCGCTAGAATAGAAGTTATCTGCTTTGACTGGTTGCATGCCAGGAAGGAGGAGCAACTGGATTACTCCTGAAGCCATCACAGCGAAGAAAAGTGTTACCGCTTTTTTAAGTAAGATAGGTGGACTTTTAAGCATGATGAGAAAATAAGAAATTAATTATGCTCAAGGGAACTCATTAAATTGAGTTCAAAAACTCTTTTCTCGATTTCGGGAAAACTCACCTTGTAACAACTACCTGTATAGTGGTCTATCTGTAGAAAGCCTGTTCTATTGATATGTTTGAACAAGGTCTTCATAAAATTCTTGTTGTAGCTTAAACCTTCTGAGATCTTAATCTCGCGATAAAAATCGTATTTATAGATGCCAAGCTCAATCTCGTCGATATAAAAGAAAAATCTAGGACAGGAAAAAGCAGCCATTAAGCTAATGAGGTAAGTAGTGAGAATAAATTCATGTTCCCCGATTTGGCCATAATTCAATGCAAAGTCTGATAGCTTTACTAGAATCTCATGCTGGATTGCTGGTACTTCTTTTGTTATCTGTAGAGAAGCCATCATAGTTGGATGATTATTGAATTAGAAATATTGATAACGGTTTTACCTTTCTGCGTGATCGCTTGGGAGTTAATCTCGGGCAGCTCTAACTGCTTCTTCAATGCCTTTATGCGTTTGTCGATCATGTCTCGGCGCTTTTCCAAGTTATTCACTGTTTCATCCAAGTCATCTTGATCAGCAATGAAGTAAAAACCATGTGGTCCCTTAGTCGTTGAGCCTATCGGCTCGCCAAAATCCAATATTAATTCCTGGATAACTTTCCTGATTTCTCTGTCTGATAAAGGCACAAAAGACATAAGGTCACTTACCTGCACGGGTTTCTTCTTTCCAACATGCTTGGAAATAACCTCTAATATTTTTCTTTTGTGGTTGTCATCAATATCCGGCATTAAAATCGTTTCTCAAGATAAAAAAGATTCCAGAATGTTTTCTTCCCCTCAATACCAAGACCCTTTGCAATTAAGAGCATTACCTCCCCACTTGGATTGCGTTTCCCAGCCTCAATGTATTGAAGTGTGGTAATATCTATTTCACTGCGATTAGCTAGCTCTTGAAGAGTCAGCCTGTGATTCTTCCTGATTGCCTTTAGGTTATTTTTTAAAACATACCTGCGCTCTTTTCTTAGATTCATTTGACTGAAGTCTAAAGTTAGATAGTTTCAAGCAGGTAAAATATTTTTAGAGAAAACTACCTCCCTGGCTTGAGAAAGCAGGGCAGGTAGGAAGTTACACAAATCTAGAGGCAGCAAAATACCGACAGGTCTCTATGGAAACTTGTCGGTATAGGTTGCTTTGTTACTTATCGAATCAGCCTATTCATCCTCACAATTGCCAACATCCTTGCTTATTTTTTGCATGCAAAATTAACGCCCTAAGAGGACGCAAATTCATAATCCATATAGTTACGCGAACCAACTAGACAGGCAGTGCGTACTGAACTGCCTGTCTAGGCATGTGCCCCAAAGTTAGTTGCTATTTATATAACAGATTATATATGCAAAATCCTTACAAGCGAGAAATTATTCCAAGGTATATGCATTATGGCACCGCACTAATGGGAGTATCGAGCCAAAATATTACACATAGATTAGTATTCGGTTCATATAGAAAAATTATTTATATTCAACAGTAGTATGAGTAAGCTAGATTGGGAGGAAATACCTAATAGTGTTGATGATGAAATCTCTTATGTCAGACGTAAACTGAACCTGTCTGAAGATATCTATTCCGACGAACAAGTAATACAGCTTATTAAAGAAGTAGAAAAGCTTTCACGCTTATATGTTGCTACATTCAAAGGTAGGAAATTTAATTCAAAATCAGGAGAAAAAGGTTATAATTAAAGCAGGTAACAATCAACACAAAGGAGCTAGATACAGCCTATCTGTAAGAGATGGGCGCTTGGCTCAATCCTTTGTGGATTGTTACCTCCAAGTGCCCATTTTTTATAGCTAAACCATGAGTAAATTTACTTCAACTGATAAGACTTTAAGAATACCTCGCCATCAGGGAGTTACAGGAGTACTTTATATTCGAGTTAGTGATCACTCTCAGGTTGATAATTTTAGTATTCCGACTCAAATAAAGTATGGTCGGGAATACTTACAAAATAATGATATCCATGAAGTTGGAATATTTATTGAAGAAGGACAGTCTGCCAAAACTGCTGATCGTACTCAGTTACAAAACTTACTCTATTTTTTGAATTCTAATCGCAACAAAGTTGACTTTGTGTGGGTATACAAGATTGATAGATGGGTTAGATCACAGGCAGATTTCTTTGCTATAAAGGCACTACTAGTCAAGACTGGCACTCAGCTGGTTTCGCATATGGAAAAGGTTGACGATAGTCCTACTGGAAAATTCTTACAGGGAATATTTTCTGGGCTTGCTGAATTAGATAATTCCCTGAAAGCAGAAAGAACTAGTGCATGTATGGTCACGAAAGCCTTAGACGGGTGGTATCCGTGTAAGGCTCCATATGGTTATTTAAATGACAAGACTACTAAGCGGATCATTCGGGATGAAAATTATTTTCTCCCGCTCCAAAACATGCTAAATAAATTCATTCAGGGTGAGAGCATTCCCGATCTTGCCAGCTATCTAAATGGACTAGGTTTAAGAACCAAGGGATGGAACAAGACAATACCAAGAGAATTTAAACCAAAAGATGTATGGCGTATACTAAAAAATAGCTATTTCTATGCGGGATTTTATGACTGGAAGGAGCATAAGGACATTAATGGAAAACACGAGTCTATGATTACATTAGACCAGCATTACCAACTGCAAACTAAACTGTTGGGAAATAAAGATGAGCCTCAGCCAATAGTTGAGGATTATAAAATAAAACCTCAAGCTGACTTTGAACTGAATTTTTCGATATCTCGCGGCAAAGGTTTTGTCCATTGTTATGAGTGTGGGTTCAGATTGAAAGCTTGTTATTCAAAAGGCAATGGTGGCAAATACCCCTACTACTATTGTCCTAATCCAGATTGTAGTGTAGAGAAGAAGTCCATCTCAAAAGGGCAACTAGAGCACCTTTTTAATGAGTTGGTGGGACAGTTAAAACCAAGCGATGAGCTGCTCGACTACTTCAAAAAGAAAACCATGAAGATCTGGCAAGAGGATGTTGACGTATTTGAAGACAACTATCGCAGAGCCAAGCGTAAAGTTGAAGAGCTCGAGGCAGAGAAGGCTGGGATAATTAGAATGAATGCAAGGGGGCAACTTAATGAAGATGAGTTTGAAGACCAGATTACTAAGATACGCATTGAGATTGCTACCACAAATGTTGTTAAAAGGGAAAACAATATCGACCTAAATCAGGCTCAGGTTTTACTTGACCAAGCAGAGTCATTTTTTGTAAGTGTCGAACCATTGTATAAGTCCGCTAACCATGCTAATAGACGTAAACTAGCTACCCTGCTATTCCCTCAAGGGGTATCTTATGCAGATGGCATTTGTCGAACCAACGGGAAATCAGATCTATTCAGGTATCTGGAGCATTTGGAGCTTGAAAAAATGGGCAAAGTTTGTATGGTGACCTCACGGGGAATCGAACCCCGATTGCCGGGATGAAAACCCGGTGTCCTAACCGTTAGACGATGAGGCCGCAATTGTTATGGTTAGTTTATTATTGTAAAGAACAACCTGAATGCAATTATACCAAAAACTACGCAAACTAGTTAATTAGTTTGCTTGCGCACTAACTAAACTAGCGGAGATTAGAGTATTTCTCAAAGTCTCGCGGTCAACTATTGAAAAGAATTCCTTAAAAACTTTGCCTTCAGAGGTTAGAATAATCACACTGCTTTGTGTTTTGATGCCGAAACTATCAGCTAATTCTTTCCCACTTTGTGTTTCGGCATTATCACCAAAATTAACTCGAAAACCACTCACATTGCGACTTATCCCTATCTCAGAAAAAATATCTATAATATCAGGCTCCATTGCGTTGCAACTTGCACACCAATCCGCGTAAAAGTTCAACATTGTCGCCCCAGATTTGCCAGAAAGCTCGTTATATTTCGTTTCAGTGAAGGTATAGTAGTTATCAGACAACTGCACAGCTTGCACGTTTTCAACTCCCTTTCCATTACTCCATGCAAAAATGCCTGCGACGACTACAATTACAACCGCTATAGGAAGCAAAGGCTTCGAAAGATCTCTAATTTTAGACAAAATTTGTTTCAACATTTTACTTAGTAAATATAGAAATCTATCAAAATACAATATTTAATCAATTATAACAATCTCATTGTAATTATAGCTCCTATCCTCATACACCACAACCAAGTTAAGCTCATACACCCCCGGCTCAAGCCTGAGTTCAAGGTTGCTTGGACGTGCTTTTGAAATAGAAAATTCAGCTAAAGTTTTATCAAAAACATTATCCAGAGAACTGAAGCGCCAGAACAAATCAAATTGAGAACCATCCTCGCCATACTCAATCCCCCCGACATTTGGCACTGCGATAAATCTATAATTCGCAGAATCAATTTGACCCGTAGGTTCAATTTTAACTTTGGAAATAGCCGTTGTAACTTGTCTATCGGCGCTTGTTTCGAAGGTTGTATCCGGTTGATAAATCAAATATACCCCACCCAGAATACCACTCAAAAGTAGTCCCATCGCAACAATGCTCATCAAAGGTTTTCCCAAAAAGCCATATTTAGGTTTACTATAAATTTGCAGTTGCTGTCTCTGCCGCACCACCACAAAAACAAGCGCAACAACCAAAAACGCCATTACAGTGATGCTTGCAAATATCAATTGTTCAGTCATTTATATAATTAAAAAAATTAACTCTTTGCCAATTCTTCTGCTTCTTTGTCGGCTTTATCTTGTGCAAGCACTTCGTTTATGTTTGTTGTGATCAAACGGTGCTCATTTTCGCTGGCAATAACCTGAATCGCTGCATGGTTTGCGCCAGCAAACATAATCCCTTCACCAATCCCAGCAGACAATATATAACGCTTCTCCCCTTCCGTAAGGTAGAAAACCTGCTGCAGTTTATCGATAGCTGCAGGACTTTGCTTTAGCAGTATCTGCATCGCGGAGTTTGTCACGATTGCTTTGCCATAGTCAGTTGCCAAAAAGTCCTCCACATCTTGCGTAATTGTAGTTAAACCAAGTCCATACTTTCTAGCCCTTTTAGCAAGCGCAAACAAATACTTTGCAGCGTCCTCAAATTGCATCAACCACCAAGCCTCATCAATTATCAATAACCTCTTTCTCCTCTCGCGTTTAACTCTAGTCCAGATATACTCCAACATTTGATACATGGCAATCGGGCGCAACTCCTCAGCCAGATCCCTAACACTAAAAACAGTAAAAGTATTTTTCATATTCACTGTAGTATGTTGGTTAAATATACCTGCAGCGCTTCCTTGCACATATTTTTCTAGTCTTCTAGCCAAGTCCCTGGCTTGCGGTTCTCCCATCGCCATAAGAAGTTTATATAGATCTTCTAATAGTGGTGGTTTTTTGTTGTGTGTTGCAGGATCTGGCGTGATGCCCTTCTCAGAGTAGGTTAAAATAAGCGCTCGATCTAGGATTGCGTCTTCCGTGGAAGATAACTGCCCGTCCAACATCAGCCTTATCAAACCGTGAAGTGACAGTATTTTCACACGCAATTCATCTTCAGAACGATCAAATACCCCAGATAACTCAAATGGATTTAATTTAGCCGCTCCATCTTGCGAGAAAGAAATATATTCCCCACCAATTGCAGTTGTCAGTTTTTCGTATTCCTTTTCAGGGTCAATTATAATTATTTCAGTTCCAAACATTAAACTTCTCACGGCTTCAAGTTTGATCATATAACTTTTACCTGCGCCCGAGGTTGCAAAAACAACCATATTTGCGTTGCCCAGTTGGAATCTATCGAAGATTACTAGAGATCTATTGTGTTTATTAATACCATAAAGTATCCCATCTGCCATTGTCAGTTCAGAACTCACAAACGGAAATGTCGTTGCAATTGAAGTCGTATCCATGTTTCTAGTGAAATGGATTTTATCAATGCCTAAAGGAATTGTGCTTTGCATTCCTTGTTCTTGTTGCAATGTAGCAATTTTTGCAATTACACCGATGGTTGCTAGAGTTGATTCAAGATTTCTCGAAATCTTTTCCAGTTCTTCAATCGTATCTGCACGCAAAGTTAAATACATTGCAAAATGAAAGAATTTTTCTGTGCCGCTTGCAATTTGTTCTTGCAGGTCAAGCGCGTCATTAAGTGCCACTTTTATAGAAGGATCAGGCGGCCTATGCTCATCTAGTGCAATATTAATAGTCGCCTGCAGCTCGCCAATCTTACGCTCGAGCCGCTTCATAATCAAACCAGAATCAACCGGGTAATAAAAAGTCGAAATATCTATCGGATAGTCAAAATTAATAATTGGTGAAAGCCAGTTAGCACCAACGAATCTAGGGAAACCACTAGCGAAAAACGTGCGAAAGTATTTTGTTCCAATAAGCATATGATTGAAATCAACTTCAATCGCAGGTGGCGCAATAATATCTTTAATATCCAGGACACCTTCTGAGAAATCCTGCATTGCTTTCGCTTCATCTTTTGCAATACTGCTTGCATTTACTTGAATGCTGACTTGATTTGAACCGGCTGGATCAGCATTTTCAGATTTTTTTTGTGCGAAATCAAATATACCCATTAGATAATTTAGCTCTTTTATGAATTATTTGCATTATTTTTCTGGCCATCATCGAGTAGATCCTCAACTCTTTCGCGCGTCAATGTCTCAACCACTCCTGAAGTATAATTCTGCGCGCTTAATTCAACCTTTTTCACACCAACCTTGTCAGGATCATAAATACTATAATAGAGCTGGATAAGCTGATCATTGTTTAGCTGAATT
>JBGSOW010000032.1:0-15041 GCA_041738875.1 Candidatus Dojkabacteria bacterium | reverse complement strand
CTTCACTAAGTGACATAAACGGACCTTTTCTCTTTTTTGCAATTCTAGCTAAATTCTCTAGGAATTCAAATATACCTGTATCTTCCCATTGATGTTCTCCAAAAGTTTCATAGTCCATAAACAAATTAACCACTTCTCCTGGAGAACTTTCCACCCAATCCAAAAACTTTTCTGCAGAGAGAGGATGTTCCTCCCAAGAGGTATTGCTAAATCTAAAGGCAATGTCGTCAGATAATTTATAATTCTTCAAAAGTAATTTTATTTCTTCAGATTTAATTTTATTTCCCGAATTAAAATTGTTTATGATTTTTAATTCTGTATTTTTTAATTTATATTTCTTTGAATTGTATAAAAAATTTGCACTCCTCCAACTCAAAACTCCGTCCCAACCCTCAGCAAGAATAGATTTGAACCCTAAATTCTGCACTACCTGTCCTATATAGTCATTATAGATTAATTCAGTGTTCCTAAAAATAGAAAATTCTTTTTGTCCAAAGATATTCTTCAGTAAATTTTTCTGCATTTGGATCTGTTCGCAAAATTCACTTAAAGAGTATTCACTAGCAAGCGAATGATAATACGTCTCAGGTACGAGTTCAAGTTCCCCCGTTTTGTATAAATCTATAAAACTTTTCAATGTCTTGGGCGCGAATTCCTGCAGTTGTTCGATGAGGACGCCTGTTATTGAGAGATTTACTTTGAGCTTATACTGACTGATTAGTTTAATCAGCAGTTTATTTGTAGGTATGTAGCTTTTTTTACTAACTTTTTCGATCACCTCTTCGTTTTCATAAGGGGTCGATCCTAGAAAGTAGTTTTTGTTTTTGCCAAGCTCAAAATAATTTAGCTTCGTGAGCCTATAAGGCTGGTGAGCATGGAGATAGATGCATATCGAATTTGCCATTAGATTTGTGAATCTTTTAACGTACGAGGTAGGCTGTGGTAGATATCTTTGATCATGGCAGTTTGCTTATCCCAGCTTAGTTCTTCAAGATCCCTTTTACTATTATTCACAAGCTCATCTGCCAAAACGCCATGTCTCAAAACCGCAACTAACATGTTCGCCATTTCATCGATATCCCAGAAATCAACCTTCAATACATTTTTCAGAACTTCAGATACGCCAGCTTGTTTTGAAAGTGTCACGGGTGTGCCATTTTTGATTGCTTCGAGTGGTGTTATGCCGAATGGCTCGGCAACTGATGGCATTACAAATACATCAGCAGCTTGGTATGCTTGGTCCACTTGGTTATGCTGTAAAAATCCAGTGAAGGAGATTTTATGAGCGATATCCAATTCAACGCTTAATTCAACTAATGGCTCAAGTAGTTCGCCTGCTCCAACAAAGAGAAATTTAGTATTTGGGATTTTTTCTAAAACTAATTTTGCAGCTCGTAGAAGGAAGTCAGCGCCTTTCATGGCTGTCAGCCTTGCTAAGAACAGCACGACCTTGTCATCTGAGTACAGAGCTTTGCCAATCGGCCCGTATTTAGCTTCAACTCGTTCTATCGCATTGTGCACTACAATAATTTTACTCGGATCTATTCCATCGTAATTCTCTAAGATCTTTTCTTTGGTTTTTTCGGATACTGCGATTATTCTATCTGCTGCTTTAAAACCTTCAAGTTCGATGTTGAAGATGTAATCGTTTGGGCGGTTTAAGGTTCTATCCATTTCAGTTGCATGTACATGCATAACCATGGGCTTTCCGGTTATATTTTTTAATTCAATTGCAGCTGGTGCTGTCATCCAATCGTGATTATGGATGATGTTATAATCCTCATTTTGCGAGCTTTTTACGACACCGTATACATACTGCTCAACGTCTCTTTTGATGTGATTTGAATAAAGCGGGGTAGAGGTTGTATTGGATGCGTTTTTATTATGACTTCCTTCACTATGTAAATTAATCTGGCTTGCTGAGCTATTCTGCACTGAATCTGAAGCATTGGCGCCAGGTATAACACTGTAATATGGGCTGATGATGTTGCTACTTATGGGTAAGAATTTAACATTTGTACCGATCACTCTGTATTGTGCGGATGTTCCTGAGTTTCCCCCAATATCAAAATTAGACGGCAACTGAGGCAATACATATGTTACTTGGGTGTCATTGTTTTTGGCTAGATTTACAGTAATATCCCTGCATACAACACCCAAACCTCCTGCGATATGCGGTGCAAATTCCCAGCCAAGCATTAACACTTTGTGCTTGATTTGATTTTTTTGCATATTTAATAGGTCCTATTGATATTATTAGAACATAATTACTAGTCTGCCGCAATTTACATAGGAGGTTTTATTCTTTATTATGTATATATGCTCATCCTCAATCTTAAAAACTATGAAAGTCTCACAGGTGTAAATATTTCCGCTACAGTTAATGTGGTGAATGAGGCTGTTAGATTGTATGGAAATCATTTTGCTGTGGTTCCGCCAGTAGTTTCTCTGCAAGAGGTGATGTCTTTAGATCCACTTTTTGAAGTTGTAGCTCCACATGCCGATGGTATTGATGGAGAAAAGACGACTGGTTCAGTGACTCCTACAAGTCTAAAAAGTTTAGGTATTCATAAAACTATGCTTAATCATAGCGAACACAAATTGGATTTTGGTCAACTTAGTTTAACGATCAATAAATGTGAACAGAGTGACATCGAGATAATACTCTGTATAAATAATTTGAACGATCTAGAAAGTTATACGAAACTCGGTAAGATTCATTCGGTCGCCTATGAACCAGAGGAGCTAATTGGCGGAGATAAGTCAGTTGCAACAGAACAACCTGAAATTGTTATGGCATTTATTGAAAAATTAAGAAAGCTTGCACCAGAAAGTAATGCAGTGATTGGTGCGGGAGTTAGAGACGTGGTGGATATTAAATTGAGTTTGGAATATGGTGCGACTTCTGTTCTGCTCGCATCTGGTTTTGCTCTGGCTGAGAATAAGTTAGACTATTTAAGTGATTTAGTGAAGCCATTTTTAGAAAGATAATAATAAGCTAAATAAATTTCGTAGATCTTAAGCAAAGCATTATGATAAACACAGATAAACTAAAGAGAAACGGCAAAATCTATATGTTGGCATATGATCAAGGACTGGAACATGGACCCAGCGATTTTAATGATTATAATTATCATCCAAACTATATTCTCAAAACTGCGATGAATGGCAATGCTTCATGTGTAACTATGCAGTACGGTCTAGCAAAGCAATTTTATAATTCCGAGCTAAAAAAGAAATTGCCATTAATTCTAAAAATTAATGGCAAGTCTAAATTATTTTCAGGTAATTTACAATATGCGCAAACTGCGTCAGTTGCTGATGCGAAAGCAATTGGTGCTGTAGGTGTTGGCTTCACAATCAACCCAGGACAAGTAAATGAACATCTAGCCTACGAACAGTTTGCGCAGATTAGAAGAGATGCAGAAAAGGCAGGGCTTTTGACAGTTATTTGGTCGTATGCGCGTGGTCCAGAAGTGAAAGATCAATTTTCTCCTGAAATAATAAGCTATGCAACAAGAGTGGCAGCAGAACTGGGGGCGGATGTGGTAAAGGTAAAATACAGTGGTGATCCAGTCTCATTTTCAAAAGCAGTGCGTATGGCATTGAAAACTGAAGTGGTTGCTTCAGGAACTGACAACTTTGGCAAAAATTATGTTGAGGATGTTGTGAAAATGCTAGATTCTGGAGCAGCAGGAATAGCAGTTGGGAGGAAAGTTTGGCAGCATAAAGATCCAATAAATTTTTCTAAAAAATTGGCTTCAGCAATTTACAACCATCAATTCTCTGCTAAATAAATTTTCGCAAAAGATTTGAGGTATCAAAATTTCTGAAGGATTCGTTTGTGGGTGAGTAACTATTTTGATTTCCACCACGACTTATATTCAAATGATTATGTTTCTCAAGGAAGTTTAGTAGTTTGGGGTTTTTGTAAATTACGCCCATCGGATTTACTTCAGGATACTTCCCCACTAAATCATATGCAGCTTGCATATTTGTATTGTCGTGGTTTAAATTTTCTATTGCTTGCACCGAACTCATGAGAGTGTTGTGAGTAACTTCTTTATTGTAAGTGGGGCAAGCTTGCAGTATATCTACATAAGCAAAACCATTATCCTGATATGCGATTGCGTCTTTTATTATTTTTGTCAGATTGCGAATTTCACCAGAAAAACCTCTCGCCACGTAACTGGGATTCAGGCTTAGAGCAAGGCTCAGTGGATTTAAAACTTCTGCTGTTGCACCATATGGATTTGCAGTTCTTTCAGCTCCGCTTGGTGATGTTGCTGAAGCTTGTCCGGTTGTTAAACCGTAGGTTCCGTTGTTGTGAACTAGAAAAGTTATCGGGTAGTTTGAGCGGATGGAATTGATAAAGTGGTTGATTCCTTCGCTATAAGTTGCTCCGTCACCTGCCATTGCGATAACTCGCAAACGCGGATTTGCAATTTTTGCTCCAGCAGCCAGTGGCAATACTCGTCCATGAAGCGAATGCACTCGGTATCCTCTGATTTTATCGCTCATATTACCGTTGCAGCCGATATCGAAACATAAGAGTACGTCTTTTGGTGCAATTTCAAGCTCGACTAAAGCACGCTTCAGAGCAGTCCAAATACCGAAATTCCCGCACCCACTGCACCAAGTTGGTTGGATATCGCTCGCGTATTCGTCGTATTTTACTTTTCCATTGTTTAGGCTATCGCAACAAGACATTTTATTTATTAAATTTCTGCATAAATTAATTAAAATTAATTTTTAGGCTAATCAAACTAGCTAATATTAAATTCACGGTCAATGGCTGCAATAATTTCTTCATTATAAAAAGGTCTACCATTCCATTTGAGCAGTTTTTTCTTTATTTCTATCCCAGTTTGCATGCGGATCAATTGTGCAAGTTGGCCGGTATTGTTGCCTTCGATTAACAGCACATCCTCTGAATCTTCGATGTATGATTTGACTGTGCCTGCAGGAAAAGGCCATAAATAGATCAGGTCTAGATAATCTACTTTTATATTTAATTTTTCATAATGTTGCATCACGTCTTTTACTGAATTTATCGTGCTGCCCCAGCCGATTAATCTTATTTTCTTTTTTGCATTTTGTAGGTCGACGTTGTTGTAAATTATTTCTGGTTTGGGTAGGTTTTGCGCGAGTGTTTCCAACTTTTGTTGACGTTTTGCTGTCATATCTCTTGCTACGCGTGCGTCTTCAGTGACATTCCCTTCGTCGTCGTGCTCGTCACTATTTGCATTGTAATCTTCAGTCCTGGAACCAGGCAGCCACCTTTTTGAAATGCCTGACTCTGTATTTTTGTATCTATCAGAACTGGTTACTTGCTCGTCATCTGGAATTAAACCTCTTTGAATTTCGATTGTTTGCAACTTATCCTGACTTACTACAAATAAAGTCTCTGCTAGAAATTTATCTGTTAATACAATAACTGGGATTTGGTAGGTTTCTGCGATATTGAAAGCTTCTTGTATGGCTAAATAGCAACCAGCCAAGTCTCCTGGCGCAATCACACAACGTGGGAATTCGCCGTGGCTTGAAAATATCGCCAGAAAAAGGTCAGATTGTGCTGTCCAAGTTGGCAGTCCAGTTGCAGGACCGGGCCTTTGGGCAAGGATACAAACAAACGGTATTTCAGTAATTGCAGATAAACTTATATGCTCGGTCATTAAATCAAATCCACCTCCTGATGTGCCGGTCATGGACCGCGCCCCCATATGCATAGAGCCAACCGTCATCGCTGCAGCTGTAATCTCATCTTCAGCCTGTTTTACTATAATCCCTGTTTGGTCTTGTGTATCTGCCAGATATGAAATTATGCTACTTGAAGGCGTCATTGGATACGAATAATAAATCCGCATTCCAGCTGCAAGCGCCCCAATGGAAAGTGCGTCGTTACCGGTAAGTAAGAGCTTTTCTTCTATGCCTAATTTTTTTGAGTCCGAAATTTCCTCCAATCTCAAATCATTGACCAATATACTATCCAAAATATGTAAATTCGCTTTTTCCTCGTCCTGAATCTCATCTGGCTTTTGAAGCCTAGGGGGCATTTCAGGACTTTGCAGCTTTACCGGGTACTGGTATCCAAGTTTTATGCATTCGAGATTTACTGGTATATATTTCTCTTTATCTGCAAACGTTTCTTTAATTATATCTTGAAGAACCGCATCACTAATTCCTATCAAACTTGATAAAACAGCACTTATTACAGTATTAGACATAATTTCACTTCCACCTGCAGTTTTCGCCAAGAAGCCAGCTGGAACGAAAATAAATTTAATCTTCTTTTCTTGGATTATTTTTAATTCTGTACTATTAATTCTAGGATTTGGGATGTCATGAACGATCACGCCTCCAGAATTTAACTCATCTAGGTGCCAATTAGTGGCTTGTTTGTTTAGAATTATCGCAACATC
Organism: Candidatus Dojkabacteria bacterium; assembly: GCA_041738875.1. GTDB lineage: Bacteria > Patescibacteriota > Dojkabacteria > CALFHW01 > CALFHW01 > JBGSOW01. The sequence goes on along the minus strand of JBGSOW010000032.1, from coordinate 8,619 downwards.
GATGTACTTTGAAATAGCGTGTACGTTCCCTAGACTTGCCTCAATCTGGTAAGTTGCATGTCCGCCTTTTATTAGAGATGGATATTCGCGGTACGCTACAACTCCATAACCTTCTCTTTTCAGAGCTTTCCCTAGTATCTCTCCAACAGTATTAATACCCTGTCCCGACGCCCCTGCAATTTTCAAAACTAATTTCTTCCGCATAAATAAATACTAACATTTTCTTTGATAGACAGCTTGTTTTAGATTGACTATAGTTAAGTAGTATGAATATTAAAAACCTTGCAAAATTCTTTTCGCCGAAGGGTGTAGCTATATACGGCGTATCGCGGGATTCGAGCAAGATTGGATCGACGATTTTTTCTAATCTGTTATCAGCAAATTTTCCTGGCAAAGTTTATCCAATTAATCCGAAATACAAAGAGATCTACGGGTATAAATGTTACAAAAAAGCAAGTGAAATCCCGCATAGAGTTGATTTGGCAATAATGGCAATTCCTGCGGAATTCGTGGTGGGTGTTTTGAAAGATTGTTATAAAAAGGGCATTAAAAATTTAATTATAATAAGCGCGGGTTTTTCCGAAGTCGGAGGTGAGGGGATTGTATTGCAAAAAAAGGTTACTGAACTTGCCGAAACATATGGGATAAATATCATCGGCCCAAACACATTGGGTGTAATCGTCCCTGCGAATAAATTAAATTCTTCGTTTGCAGCTACCATGCCTCTTTCGGGTGAAATTGCACTAATGTCACAGTCGGGCGCAGTTTGTACTGCGATTCTTGATATGGCCAATGAAAGAAATATCGGTTTTTCGCATCTCATAAGTTTGGGCAACAAACCAGTAATTAATGAAAATCACGTACTCGAATACCTACTTTTAGACAGCAAAGTAAAAGTTATCGGAGTTTATTTGGAAGAATTTGCAGACGGGTATGATTTTATAAAGCTGAAACAAAAATTAAAAATCGAAAAACCGATAGTTGTTTTGAATCCAGGTAGAAGCAGTGAAGCAAAAGCTGCAATGAGCTCTCATACAGGTGCATTAGCTGGTAACAACGACATAATCGACAGCGCATTAAAAGAAAATGGCATTCTCAAAGTCGAAAGCATAGGTGAATTAATCGATGTACTTTCACTTTTCAATAATTCTGATTTGCCAAATGCAGGCCGCATTGCGATTGTAACAAATGCAGGAGGTCCTGGGATCATTGCTACAGACGTTGTAGTAGGAGCAGGGTTGGAAATTGCTGAACTTTCAGCTAGTACAAAAGGTCAGCTCAGAGAAAATCTGCCAACCTCTGCCGCAATTTCAAATCCGATTGATGTCGTTGGGGACGCGCTAGTTACGAGGTACGAAAGTGTGATTAACGTACTGAAGGATGCTCCTGAAGTGGATGTGATAATTGTGATTTTGACTCCTCAACTTGTTACGCAGATTGAAGATACAGCTAAATTATTGATAAATCTAAAAAAATCAACGCATAAAATTATAATTCCAGTATTTATCGGCGGTAGGTATGTCGCTGCGGGTTTAAATAGGCTTGCAGACAACAAAATTACCGCGTTTACTGAAATCGAGAGTGCAGTCAAAAGTTTAAGTGCGCTTCTACAATATAGATTATTTTTAAGTACACCGAAAAAGCCAGAGGTTCAAGGAATTAAAAGAGCACACAATCTTGCCAAACCAAAAGAAGCAAAAGTTTTGCCTGACGCGAAAGCAATTGAACTCTTGGAGAATTATGGCATCGATGTTGTCCCAACTGCGTTAGTTAGAAATCTGGAACAGGCTTATGTCGCTGCCAAAAAAATCAAATATCCTCTGGTTTTAAAAGCAACTTCAGAACAACTTTTGCATCGTAGCGATTTTCAGGCTGTTTATGTCGGGATCGAAAACGATGCTGAATTGAAGCAAAAGCTTACAAAATTGCAAAGTAAATTATACGAACTATTTGGCTCGGAATACCCAGCGGTGTTGATCCAAGCTATGGCAAAAGGCAGTCCTTCTGCAGAGATACTTCTTGGCGTGAAAAGAGATGGCGACTCAGATGTCTATTCATCCGGCGTAGGTTTTGGTCACCTTATGCTTGTGGGAACTGGTGGAATCTATACTGAAATTTATGGTGATGTTGCAAAAACACTGTTGCCTTCGTCTGAAAAAGATCTAAATTCTCTTGTAGGTCAAAGTAAGATTGGTTCAATCCTAAATGGAGCTCGTGGTGGAAGACCTTTTGCAACAGCAAAACTTAATCAATTAATAGTAAATTTGCAAAAGCTCGTTTTAGAAAATCCTGAGATTACTGAACTTGATTTGAATCCGGTAATTGTTACTAGAAAAGATGTCTTTGTGGTTGATGTGAAGATTTTGATTTCTGCCTAGTACCTTGTATAGACAAGCTAGATTAAGCTAACTAAACTAAATAGCAAAACTATTTAGCCAATTCTCTACAAAATCCATTTGCTGGTGAGGAAGACCGTCAATTCTAAGAGTTTCGCCTATTTGCGTTGCACCAACTTTTTTCACAGCGTCTTCCAAAATGTCAGCAGCGCCACAAAATATGTCGTAATTTTTGCTATCGCCCAGACCGATAACCGCGATTTTTTTGTCTGGAAGTTTGTTTTCAAGTAGTTCTTTATAAAAGGGTATAAAGTAATCCTGTAATTTGCCAACATTCCAAGTGGAGCAAATTAGGAAAATCGTATTCGCTTGCAGAACTTTTTCCATAACCGCACTTTCTGCGCGTGTGAAATAAATACTATTAATTTCTCTCCTGTCTGCGAGCTTCTCATTTACGAATTCAGCAACTAGCTCTGCGTTCCCTGATCCCGTTCCGTAGACAATTGCAACTGAGCTACTACTGTCATTGAGACTACTATTGCTATCATCAATACTACTAACATTGGGACTACTGTGATTAGTTTCAGTACTGTTGTTAACTAGACTATTGACTGCATCTGAAGGCGCTTCTCTACCATCTAATATCACTTCAAGTGTGGGAAAATTATCTCCGCTTAGAAACTCCAGCATAGCTCCTCCGCCAGTTGAGATGTGATCAAAACCAGAAAGACCCAATTCGTCTATAGCAGAGATGGTGTCTCCGCCGCCAAGAATTGTATAAGCAGAGACATTTCTGCTTATTTCTAAACCTATCTCTTTTGTACCGCGCGCAGCAAGTCCTTCCCATTCCCATACTCCGAGTGGTCCATTCCACAGGATTGTTTTCGCGTCCCTAACTACCTGTTTGTATAATTGGATAGTTCTTGGCCCAATATCAACTGCAGTTTTACCCACTGGAATTTGCTCATTTTCTGTAATTGTATAGCCATCTTCTTTTTCAGGTTTTGAGAATTCTGTGACTAAGAGATGATCTTTTGGAAGTATGATTTTGTCACCTAATTCAGCGATTATCTTTTTTGCAATCTCAACTTGCTTTGGTTCATGAAGTGAATTGCCGATTTCAACTCCTTTTGCTTTGAGAAAAGTGTAGGCGAGAGCGCCGCCGACTAAGATTTTGTCTGCGCTTTTGCCAAGTTCTGCTAGAAGTTGGATTTTTTCCGATAGTTTTGCGCCTCCCAATACAGCAATGTATTCGTGCTCGGGTGCGTCTAATTTTGTAAGTTCAAGTACTTCACTTACAAAGCTTGGGCCTAGAAAACTAGGTAAGTAGCGAGTGATACCATATGTGCTTGCCGACTCTCGATAGTCCGGGAATGCGTCATTTATAAATACATCTCCGAGAGATGCAACTTCTTTTGCAAACTTTTCACGCAAATTAATATCTTCATCTTCTTCGCCCGGAAAAAACCTTATATTCTCCAAAAGATATACTCGCGGCGAATCAATCCCACCTCGAAATTGGAATTTATAATCTTCTTCAAGGAGTTTAATCGGCTCACCTAGCGCGTCTGCGAGATAACTTGCGACAGGTTTTAGACTATATTTTAAATCTTTGCCTTTAGGCCTACCGAGGTGAGCCATAATTATTACTCTACGTGCACTGCGAATTATTTCTTTAAGGCCTGGAAGTGCTTCTTTAATTCTGGTTGCATCAGCGATACTTCCATCTTCTGAAAGTGGCACGTTCAAACAGGAGCGTACGATAACTACCTTGTCTTTAATATCAGACGTCTTGAATCTTTTCTCACGCAACTCTTTTTCAAGATTTGGTCTTTTGAACATATTATTAATTGATAATCTTAATGCGAATTTGCAATCCTACCAACCAAATCTGCCAACCGATTCACATAGCCCCATTCGTTGTCATACCATGCGATTAATTTGAAGAATTCGGGATTTAACTCTATTCCTGCTGTTGCATCATAGATGCTAGAGCGTGGATCATGGATGAAATCCGATGAAACTACAGGCTCTTCGGTGTAGCCGAGAATTGTATTTAGGTATGTTTCGCTTGCTCGTTTCATAAGCGAATTTATTTCAGCCATGCTGGTTGGCCTCACTGGTTTAAAGGTAAGGTCTACAACTGAAACGGTTGGTGTAGGGACACGGAATGCCATCCCGGTTAATTTTCCTTCCAACTCGGGATATACTTGAGAGACCGCTTTTGCAGCTCCGGTTGAGGCTGGGATTATATTGATTGCACCTGCTCTACCGCCCCGGAAATCTTTTTTGCTAATTCCATCTACAAGCATTTGTGTTGCTGTGTAGCTATGGTTTGTTGTCATTAATCCTTCTTTGATTCCGATGCCTTCTTTTAAAAGTACATGAACCAAAGGTACTATGCAGTTAGTTGTGCAACTTGCGTTTGAGATTACATCTTCACCTGCGTATTCTCCGTCATTCACCCCGACTATGAATGTTTTGGTGGCATCATCACTAGGTGCACTCACGATTACACGGTTTGCACCAGCGGTGATGTGTCCTTTTGCATCATCGTATTTGGTGAAAATCCCGGTTGCTTCTATAACTAAATCGATTCCGTGATCTTTCCAAGGTAATTCATGAGGTGAAGCTTTTTGTGATAATACTTTGAATCTGTGACTTCCGACACTAATTTCATCATTCTCAGCTGTCACATCTATGTGCATATTGCCTTGTGTTGAGTCGTATTTGAGCAAGTAAGCGAGATTATCGGCTGGTGCAAGGTCATTTACAACTACAACTTCTACTTGTCCATTGAAGAAATTACGCTCGTACAAAGATCTGTAAAATAGTCTTCCAATTCGTCCAAATCCGTTAATTGCTATTCGTTTTGCCATGAGGTAATTTACTGAACTTAAATCTACTTAATACTATGACGTACAAGAGCCGTGGTCAAGTTTGTGATTAGCAAGTTAAACGTGTTCTGCAAGTATTCCTAATGAAATTTTTAATTCTTGCGTCGCTCTATCACTAAGTGGCATTTCAATAGGGCTTATTTTGTCTACACTTACTTTCGCGGGCCAGCCGGAGAAGATGTTTTGTTTGGGTATTTCTTGCTTTATAAGGCTTTCTGAGACTTTGATACTTAGTGGTATTGTAAGCTCGTACGTGTTTTGTAAGCTTAACGCGCTAATTATATCGCCTACTACGCTTGCGATTCCGTAACTTGTTGCGCCTCTTCCACTGATTATTTCATAGGCTGAGGTGCGAAGTTCTTGGGTGAATTTTGCGAAGTTATCGTTTGTAATTACTGCTGAATCGCCGTGTTCGCCTACTACGAAAGTTTCTTCTGCCCTTGTCTCCGTCCCTCCTGTTTGCTTGGTTTCTGCGTCCTTCGTTACAAGCGCCCTCAATCTATATGTTTCTAATGCTGTTCCTGTGCCAAATACTTTTTCTTTGAAATTTAACTTTTCATATGCGTAGCTTGTAAGCACGTCAACTGGATTTGTGACGATCATCATCCATGGATTTTTCCCGGTTTGGTTTATTTGCTGCGTGATGTTGTCTATGATTCGTTTATTGGTTTCTGCGAGTTCCAACCTACTTTGTGAACCGCTTCCTGCTGCACCTGCTGTGATTATTAGTATATCTTCATCTGTTAATTCTGAAATGTCTCCCGCACTTACCTTGACATCTCCTTGCGTGCTGTGGAATATATCCTGTGAAGTCGCATGTGCAAGTTTTTGATCGATATCAATTAATACGATCTTTTCAACCAGCCTCCCACTTGCGATGTAGTATGCACAAGTCGCACCGACGTTACCTGAACCGTAGATATAGGCTTTCATAAATAGTTTCCTAAATTTAATTTAATAATTATTAAAAAATATATTTGCTGGTATAATATTCAGTATAATACTTTTCACGCGGGTGTAGTATAGCGGCTATTATGTCAGTTTTCCAAACTGAAGATAGGGGTTCGATTCCCCTCACCCGCTAATTTAAAAAAATTACCTGAGAACTATGACGACTGAAATTACGGCTGAACAAGCTAAGTATGTAAAAAGAGTGCGTGTAGCTATAGATGAGAGGTTAGCTGAATGGAATGATCCATTTATACCAACTTCTTATGAGCTTACAGATGCTGGCAAGCAGCATTTAGTAGACGAAGTGAGTACCTTTTTACAATGGTCTGAGAATACTCCTGCAGAGATAGTAAGTGCTGAGAGACCTACGCGAGTAGTCAATTTGCTAAATAGTATGTCATCTATGGTTGCAGCACAGCCAATTAATCAAGAAGAATTTTTGGCAGGCTTAAATCCTCTCAGATACTATCAAGGTTACACGGAAATAGGAGCTCATTTACTAGCTAGCATTTTAAATCAAACAATAATTGATGCGGGTGAATTAGCTGACGAACTCTTAATTATAGGTGGGCTTCTATATCAAGATGATAGACTAGAGCTTAGATTAATACCTGTACGATTCAACCTCTTTTATAAGTTAGAGGATTTAGTTGCGCAGAGCTCAGGTATTTAATAAATCATATTTTGAGGTTTAACTCGAACTTCGATACATAAACCGTTATTACAATACTCCTAAAAGCTTTACGAGCATTTGGTAGGAACGGCCGACGTTAGCTAACTGATTTACGGTTCCAGTTATGTATAAGTCTTTGTCTGGTGAGTAGAAAGCGAATGAACCTGACAAACCTGAGTGCCCAAGTAGTGGGGGATACACTCTGAAAAGTGTGAAAATCCTAGGCAACTGGAATTTCATAATCCCTACACCGTATTGTAGCGGGAAGAATATGCGGTTGTACTCGGAAATCATTGTATTTATATATTCCTCTGCAAAAAGTTTACCTTGGAAAAATGCTTTCAGAAAGATCATACTCTCTTCTGCTGTTGAGACTATTCCTCCATCAGGACCAAAAGAACTCATAGCAAGAGGTATTTGTAGTTCGACGTCATTATAATAAAGTGGCGCTGGGCTTTTCTGCTTTGATGAATTTTCAAAGCAATAAGTATTTTTCAGATTCAGAAAATTAAATATTTCCTCTTGAAATACAACCTCGATTTTCTTCCCTCGTATAATCTCGATAATTCTGCCTAGGATTTGAAAGTTAGTATCAGAGTATTTTGCTTTTCCTGACTGACCAGGATAGAAATCTGATTTCATGCTTTTAGCAAGTTCTAAACTTTTTTCGAAATCCCATTTCTCGTCAATACCTTCCATGAGTTTGTTTTCTAGGCTTTTCCCTGAGGCATCTTTGCCCGAGAAGTAATCCGGAATACCAGATGTATGTGCAAGAAGTTGTCTAACTGTGATTTCTTCAGAATAATCTTTGTCTTTAAATTTGTTAAGCCCTGAGACTAGCTTCTGGTCAAAAAATTTAGGCAATGTATCTTCTAATTTTAATTTATTCTTTGAGATTAGCTTAAAAATCATCGCTGTTGTGTATAACTTTGTCGTACTAGCAATAAAATACAATGGATTTAGCTTTAGGTTACCTCCAGCATCATCGAAAACTACTTCACCATCACCTTTTTCAATTCGCAATGCCAGACCAAACGAATTTCTTGATTCCAAAACCGATTTAAAAATTGCATGCACTTTGTCGTTCATAATGTTCAAGAATAAATTTATACCCAATGCAGTATATCTATAATAGCCAACCAATGCCAATCGCAACTTCTGCGATAAAAGATTGTTATTTGTTAATATAGACTATGAAGATTACGAAATTAGGTCATTGTTGTATGTTGATTGAGATTGATAGTCTTCGTATACTTACCGACCCGGGTGGATGGTCGAGCTTTAAGCAAGATAATCTTCGAGCTATTGATCTGGTGCTAATCACACACGAACATGCTGACCATTTGCATTTAGAATCATTAAAAAAGATTCTAGAGAATAACCCCAACTCACAAATTATAACTAATACTTCCGTCGGGAAGTTATTGACTGAGTCACTGATTATGCATGAAAAGATTGAGGATGGAGAGTCCAATGAGTTTTCAGGTGTCAATATTGAAGGATTTGGTACAACCCATGAGGAAATATATGGTGAGTTTGGACTTGTGCAGAATACAGGGTATTTTGTAGGAAACAAATTTTTCTACCCAGGTGATTCATTTACTAATCCTGGAAAAGAAATTGAAGTACTTGCGCTGCCAGTAGCCTTTGCAGCCCTGTATTCCGAGTAGCTCTGATATCATGATGCGGGCGTGGTGAGGGGCGGCGACCAAGGGTCGGGCGCCGCCGCACGGGGCTGGTGAGCAGCCCCCAACCGGAGTCC
>JBGSOW010000024.1:0-11544 GCA_041738875.1 Candidatus Dojkabacteria bacterium | reverse complement strand
CTGTAAGGTCTTATTAATCAGACTAATCCAGTGCTTGTCATCTTGGTATAGTAATCATAAAACGTGCATATTTAGAATGTCTGATATTCTAAATATGATGACTTTGGATTCTTAAGTCTGTCAGCTCTTTACGGCCATTGAGACGATGTGGATGTCAGACTTTCAGCATACTACACAAATGGGGGTGCTTGTCTCTAATATTTAAGAAAAGAATAATGGCCTACAGGTTCATTATTGTGAACTAAAAGTTCACAATCTAGCAATTTAAGTTTAAAGCACTGGACTCCAGGTTCAATTTTTGCTTTAATGTACATAAGTTTCTAGTTAACCTTAGCCCACTAATCCATGGCAATGCGTCATATAAAATTAACAGTTGAACCAAAAATGTATGACGACCTTGTCAGAAGAGCAAAAATTGAACGTATACCGTTAGCCAGGTACATTAGGCGTGAGCTGGAGATGAATTCGATGCAATCAACTTCAGATAATAATAATAGCCAAAATAACCAAAATGATCAAAACAACCAACTAACTACTCTAAGCGATTTAATCGGTGCAGACCCATTAATGGAGTATGAAAAAAGAATTCATACACTCACACAGTCTGAGAACCAAGTTACCTCAAACACACATGATACAGCAGATACTCTAAATATACCAAACACAACAAATACACAAAGTACAACAAATACGCAAAATCCACTCAATTCACATGACGCTGCAAGTATGCAAGACCCAGCAAATAGTTATGACATCAAGGCAGGTTCAAAAAAGATCAGTCTAACTATAACTATTGAGTAAATTGTTTCCTAGTTAATTCAACTTTGAAGGTTCGATTAAGAATTTACTGAGAGATTTTCGGCCAATTATTACCCTATAGCTTAGTTTAGAACGGTTGTATACGTTTGCACTTGTCGTGTAAATTATATCGCCTAATTTCAAAGAAATTTCTGCATACAATCTGAAACTTCTGCCGTGACTCGATCTTATTGAAATTATTCCTAGGCGGTTTGAACCGAGTTCTTTTTGTATTTGGGCAGTGTATTCGTCTGCCATTTTCGCTCCGTTTACCGATTCTGGCACTTCGTCAGGGATGCCAACCCGTTTTCTGAATTCTAGGTAGTAATTAATTAATTTATCGTAGCCCATTGCACTTAGTGCGAGTGCATCAATTGAGGTAGAGTCTGCGCCAGTATCAATTTTCGCTTTTGTAATAAAGATTTGGCCGCGACTTTTAAGCTGCGCGCGTTTTTCTTTTTTAACGAGTGATTTGGCTTCGGATTTGCTGAGCAGCTGAGAATTAATTGATTCTTCAACGTTGCTTAGTTCATTCACAGCTACCTCAGGTTTTTCACTTCTTCTAGTTTCGTTGTTCGCAGCTGCATCCACGCCGTTTGCAAGATTTGCGCCGTCCAAATTATCAACATCACTCAAGCCTGACTCAATCTCCTTGATGCGCTGATTTATCGGGTCGATAAACTCAGGGTGGGGGAATACAGTTACTTCTTCGTAAAGCCCGATCAGATTTTTACCAGAGATACGTTCGATGTCCTCCTCGATATCCCCACCAAATAGGTCTTTTGCGATGCGCACTGCGCGCGCAGTGGATTTAATTTTCAATCCCTTACTTTTCCTCAACCTCCAGCGCAGGCCGTCCATATTGGCAATTTGAATTGACAAACCTGGGCGCGCGTTAACCTCGATAATCATCGGGCCTTTGTCGCGGTCCACAAGGAAATCAATCCCTGCAAAATCAACGCCTGTTGCGTTCTGTGCGTTTACTGCGTGTTCGAGAATTTTATTCCAATAGGGGATTTTCAATCCTGAAACAGGTAAATTATTCCCGGGGATGACTTCGATGATTTTGCTTTTTCCATAAACTCCACTTGTGGTAACACCACTAGATATATCGATTCCAGTTCCAATTGCGCCAAGATCTAGGTTACCTTTTCCGCCAGATTCTTTCGTCGGTAAACGGAGCATTGCCATGATCGGCACCTGCTTAAATATGATAATCCTCACGTCTGGAACGCCTTTAAATGAGTAGTACTGAAAGTTTTTATGCATCCTTACCCGTTCCTCAAAAAAGACTTGATCTGGCTGGTTGTGCAGCGAAAACGAACCGTCAACTATATCAGCTGCGTGATTACGAATCTGCTCCAAACTAAATCTACTGCCGTCGGCACGAATCCAATTACCGTCTTTGTCCCTGTTATAAAATATCTCAATTCCACCGCCTTTTAGGCCTGAAACCGGTTTAACAACAAAACTTTTGGGTAGTTTTTCCCAATCAAATTCGTTTAATTCTTTATAATTATTTATAACCCCAATAAGCTTTGGGGTAGGGATGTCTGCTTTTTCGAGTGCCTGTTTTGTAAGCAGCTTGTTGTCGGCAATTTTATAGGCTCTAGCTGAATTATACTTTTTAACATAGTTGAGGTTGCGCTCGTTGATGCCGAGAATACCTTTCCGATTTTTGAATATTCGCCACAAATTCATTTTGTAGCTTCGTCTTCCGGCATATTAAGTATTTCGCGGAAACGAACGTACTCGCGCACTCTCAAGCCTTTGTATTTACCAACAAAGTAATTAATTAATAGGGTTAATAACACCAGGTAAGGGTAGGTGAGGATAATTTCTTGGAATTCGGGTAGACTTATCAACGCGAAACAGATAACTGCAAGAATCATTGTTTCGAGAAGTAGGAAAAGCGAATCTTTGAATTGTTTTTTGAATAGGATTGAGCTAAATTGTTCAGCAATTGAGGCAATTAGAATAATTGCAAAGACGTTCGTTGAGGCAAAACCTTGTCTACCAAGTATTTCGCCTAACAATATCGCGATGAACAAGCTTAAAGCCACCATCGAAATTACGATCGCAATCTTTGGGAAGTAGTGCATCCGTGCCGGTTTTAGTACGTTTGATGTTATTAATGTTGTAAGAATCACAACACTTGTGAAAACGAGTCCAAATTTCAACCCAGTTAGGAAATCGACTCCATTTGCAGTGCCATCAGGACTAAATGTTATTCCCATCGCGTACAGACTGAAAGTAAGAACGACAGGCGCGTAAATTCCAAGCGTTTTTAGCCCAATAATGTGACGTGCGATACCCACAATTGTCGCGACAATCGGAAACATAAGCAATATAAGTAGCACTTGCTTATCCGCAACTATTTCAGTCAATGAATTGAATTCGATCATATGCCGAAATTATATCAGTAAAGGTGCATTAATGCGACCATTATTCCCTATGCAACTTTACCAATGGCATCCAACCAGTAACTTCGTCAAATAGATTACGTGATCCACCATCTCTGCCAATAATCCCGGAAAACTTTTCTAACGCCCTAAATATTTCAATTAAATTTTGCGCCAGTTCCACTCCAGTAAATACATGAAGGGAAGGGCTCACATTCTCATCCTCCGAGCCAATGTACACAGTGCAAGTTGTTCTTTTGAATAGTTCTAATAAGTTAACTTCTCCATCTCTTACTCCTTTAGCTAGATTAAATATCTTTAAACTAGGATTTTCACCATCTACAAATAAAGTTTTTATATGAATGTGATCAGCATTTGGATGGTCACTAATATTGGCAATACACGCTGCCAACATTCGCAATGCAACACTATTTGGATTTAAGCAGTAATCTTCTGGATTTGAGTTAGAATCCTTTCCTAATACAACAGCTTCTTCCAATAATAAATGGACGGTAGTGTCATCTTCTGGGTCAATAATCTCGCTACAAAAAATAGGTCTTGAAGGCATATGAAATCCTTGTTTACTATAATCTGGTGTTGGTTTTTCCTTCTTTACTGTTTTGCGTCCCGGCTTTCTATCATTTCTATTTACGAAACTTAACCCCATGCTTATAGATGGGTAGGCAACCGGTTCTCGCATTTTACCTGCAAGACCTAACTCGCACAATATTCGATCAATATGAGTCCGAGGATAATGAGCAGCATGTCTTCCCACCTCCCCAATTAATTCGTCCAATAAGATAGACTGATCATCAGCAAAGAGTACCTCTGTTATAGTATCATTGTCTTCAATAAGTTCATTCATAACCTCTCTTAAACCCGACTCAATATCACCAGCAGATATTCGAGGTATCTCAGCAAACATTTTCGCCCTTACTAAAGAAGCAGGTGGAATAATTCTTTCCGCATTCATCTGTTCTATCAGTTTCTGGTAATCTTGGCCGGTCAACTCGTAGAGGCGAGTCAACAATTCTTCACTAGTTTCACATCCCGCGATTAAAGTAACTAATTTCGCTATTTCACTTATATTAATCTGCCAATTCGTGGGTGGCTTTACTTGAGTTTCTGTGGCTAAAGCAGCAGCGACTGCTATGGGATCTACTACTGACCCTTTTCCATCTAATATTGCATCAATTGCTAGTTTTTGTTGCTCACGTTGTAGTGTCTTTCTATCTTCAAACTTTTGCTCTCTTAACTCATCCCCAGTAACAAGAAGGAGTGGCTTTTGCGTGTATTTAATGGATCTGTCTGGAAGTAGTGCAGAATAAGGATCTTCCGCAGTATTTAGTTGATCTGTTTGGTCACTTGGGTTGCCATATGTATCGAAAAGTGGAGGTTGGTAGTATGTTTTTTGTTCCGCAGTATCTGGATGTTGTGAATTTGGACGAGGGGGTGAGTTTTCAGCGGTTGGTCTACTGTGAGATTCAGAAGACCAGACCATATCAGTATTTCTTGCTAATTAGTGGATAGGAAATTTGGAATTTTCTCTCATTCATAATTTCTATTGTACACGTTAATTTGTAATTTCCTAATCGCAAGAAAAAACCACGAATATTGGCGAAAATATTATTACAAATACGTAATACCTAAGCCTTTATTCGTGGTTTTAAATTTAGTGCGTGCTTATTTTAGTTCAGCTTTTGCACCTGCTTCTTCAAGCTCTTTTTTCAATGCTTCAGCATCATCTTTTGAGATACCTTCTTTGATTGGCTTTGGTGCACCGTCTACTAGATCTTTAGCTTCTTTAAGCCCTAGACCTGTAGCAGCTTTTACAACTTTGATCACAGCGATCTTGTTTGCACCTGCTTCTGCAAGGATAACATCAAAACTTGTCTGTTCCTCTTCTGCTGGTGCTGCTTCAGCCGGAGCTGCTGCCATAGCCATCATTGGAGCTGCTGCAGAAACACCAAATTTCTCCTCAAGTCCTTTGACTAGTTGAGAAAGCTCAAGAACAGTCATTTTCTCAAGCATTTCGGCGATTTTCTGTGCATCACCTGTAAGTTCTACAGTTGTTTTATCTGTGTCTGCCATTTTTTTATATATTAATTAAATTAAATAAACCTAAAGAATTGAGTTATTTTTATTTTCCTTCTTTGCTATCTTTGATTGCACTGATAACTGTGACGATGCTGCGAACATTTCCAGCTAGTACATTAACGAATCCTGTAACAGGAGCATTCATTGTAGCTAGTACCTGTGCAAGAAGTACATCACGAGATGGAAGATTTGCAAGTTCCTGCACCTGCGCAATAGTGATTGATTTTCCAGCGAAATATCCGCCTTTAAACTCAGCTTTGTCAGTTTCTTTGATGAATTTGCTCATTACCTTTGCAGCTTCCGCTGAATTTTCATTTGCAAAAACAATCGCGTTTTGACCACTATCTGCTGATTCAGTAGGCTCGATTCCTGCTGCAACTAGTGCTCGTCTGAAGAGGCTATTTTTAATAAGATGATACTCACCACCAACTTCATCGAGTTGCATTTTCAAAGTTGCTGCCTCGTTTGGATTGATAGATTTTGGGCTCAGAACCAATAAAGCCTCACTCGCTGCCAACTTAGTGCTCAGCTTTTCTACAACTTCTTGTTTTTCTTTTCTTGTCTTTGGCATTTTTTTTGCCCACTTAATTTAAATTATTGTATGAATACAACTAATTAGATTCAATTTCTAGCTAAGAAAGCATTTTGGAGAAGTACAAAGAGAGAAGGGAAGGAAAAATAGCAGTATTATAAACTAATTTTTATTTATAATGACCAAAATATTTAAACTCCACTAACTTTTTTGTCTCCGCAGGTCTTATTTGCACTTACTTTTCGTTTAGTGAGTAAGTTTGAGCCGACTTCTTAGACTTAACTAGTGTATTTTATTACATCTGCCGCTATATTGCAAGGCACTCAACTGGTATTGCAATTGAATGTTTCTGCTTGAGTTTTGTTTACTGCTTGATTTTGAGAACTGGACCCATAGTTGGCTTTACTACGATTGATTTGATCGCATTTAATCCTAATCTTCTTGTTTCAGAGTGGATTGCGTCAATTGCAGTCTGTAGATTTTCAGCCAATTTACTTGGTTCCATATCAAGTTTACCAAATGATAGTTTTATTGATTTGCCAGCGTCCATTTTGAAATCAGTTTTTCCTGATTTGTATTGTGTAACTGCTGCTTCGATTTTATCAGTAACTGTTCCAGTTCGAGGGTTAGGCATAAGCTGTCTTGGTCCAAGTACTTTTCCTAATCTTGCAATTTTAACCATAGCATCTGGACTTGCAATAACCACATCAAAATCAATCCATCCACCACTTATTTTCTCAACCAAATCATCTAAACCAACATGATCTGCACCAGCTTTTTTTGCTTCAATTTGTTTGTCTGGGGATGTAAGAACAACTACTCTTGCTTCCGCTCCGAAGCGGTTAGGGTAGGTGATACTTCCTCTGATTGATTCGTTTGCCTGCTTATCTTTTAGCGACAAATTGACAGTTAAATCAGCTCCACCTACGAATTTGCTCAAACTGATTTTGCTTAACAGCTCTGCTGCTTCATCTACGGAGTAGAAAGGTTTAGTTACTAGTGCTCTAACTGTTTTTTCTGCTTGTTTTCGTGGGATTCTCTTTACTTTGTTAGTATCAGAAGCTTTTTTTGAATCAGTTTTCTTTGCAACTTTAGCGACCTTTGGCGCTTTCGTAGACTCTTTTTTGCTTGTTTTTTCTTCTACAGCAACTATTTCTTCAGTAGCTTCTGCTTTATCTTCTACTTTTGCTGTTTTAGTTTTTTTTGCTGGTGTTTTTGTTGCCATTTGCTCAATATCTAATAATAAATTACATTCCTTCTACTTCAACACCCATGCTTTTTGCAGTACCAGCAATAATTTTCATTGCAGATGCTAATTTGTTTGTGTTTAGATCGGGTAATTTCTGTTTTGCAATCTCTTCAACCTGTTTTTTGTTGATTTTTCCAACCTTTACGAGGTTTGAGCTTGCTGAACCTTTGGAAATATTTGCTGCTTTAGCAACAAGGTAAGATGCAGGTGATTGCTTAAATTCAAGACTAAAAGTACGATCTTCATAAACATGAAGAATAACTGGAACAAGTTGACCTCGTCTATCTTGTGTTTGCTCGTTAAATCGTGATACGAATTCACCAATATTTACACCATGTTGGCCAAGCGCTGGACCGATTTTCTGTCCTGGTGTCGCATTTCCACCTTCAATTTCAAATTTTACTTGTGCTTTTTCTTTTTTTGCCATAATTCTTAATGATTATACCTAATAGACTATAATACTCAAAATTGATTTATAATTTTGTCACTTGCAGGAAATCCAAAACTACTGGAGTTTCACGTCCGAAGATCGAAAGCAACACTTTAACTTGTCCTTTGTCCTCATTAATTTCAGAGATAGATCCAACGAAATCTTTAAACGGACCGTCCATAACTTTCACTGCATCTCCAAGTGAGAATGAAGCTGTATAAGCAGGTTGCTCAACTTTCATAAACGCCATAATTCCTTTCACCTCTTTGTCTGAGAGTGGAGTAGGTTTTTTTTCTGTACCTACGAATCCAGTTACGCCTTCAGTATTTCTGATAACTTGCCAAACTTTTTCAGTTAATTTCATTCTTACTAAAACGTATCCAGGGAAAAGTTTTTCTTCTTTTTTGCGTTTTTTACCTTCGCTAACTAATATTTTTTCTTGAGTCGGAACAAGTAGGTCAACAACATTTTTCTCAATATTGTTTGCTTTTACGCGCTGTTCAATCTGAGTTGCAACCTTTTTTTCATGGCCAGAGTAGGTATGAATAATATACCAATATTCGTTTTCAGTAAGTTTAGCAGGTATTTCCATATTAACTTGATATAACTAATTCAAATAATCTAAAGAACACCAAGTCAAGTAAAGCGATAAAACCTGCCGTGACTGCGATGAACGTAATAACTAAAGTACTGAATTTTACAGCATCCTTTGCTTTTAGCCAAGTTACATTCCTTAGTTCTTTGAATGCATCTACGAAAAAGCCGGCTGCATTACGAAAGAAACTACCGAATTGGCTTACTAGCTTAGTAATTCTACTGCCAAATTGTGATAGTACATTTTTCATTTTCTTAATCTTACCTTTTAATTTTATTAATTTACTAACTAATTATTTGTATTAACTTACTTTATGGCATAATACACGGGCACTCAGACTCGAACTGAGAGTCCGGGTTTTGGAGACCCGTGGTTTACCAGTTAACCGATGCCCGCCTGAGCACTAAATTTTTAAAAATTTAGTGCTCAGGCGTTCAGTATTATTTCAACTTCGCTTCGTTAAACTCCTCGTGCTTACCAGTTTTCGGGTCAAATTTCTGCAATTTAAGCTTTTCAGTTACATTGATTCTATTTTTCGTAACGTAGTAAGCAGTTCCTGTTTTTTTATTGATCAATTTGATAATTTGTCTATTTCCTTTTTTTGCCATTTTAGTTTGTCTATTTAATTAAATTTGGTTTCTAGTCGTTAGTATTTTCTTGTCTAAGCTTTTCAAACATAACTATACTAGCCGCTACACTCATATTTAGCGAGTTAATTTTACCATGCATTGGTATTTTAACAATAGCATCGGATTGTTTTTGTATTGGTTCACTGATGCTACGGTCTTCGCCTCCGATAATAAACAGCGTGTTGCCAGTGAGATCAGCGTCACTGTAGGGTAGGGCGTTGTCACTAATTTCGATAGATATTATTTTGAGTCCAAAGTCTTTGGCGGTTTTGATCGCGATAAAAAGGCTCTCCTGCATAATAATTGTGTTTGCCATGGCTCCCATTGAGCTTCTAAACATTTGCGGGGTGATTTTTAATTTTGGTGGAACGATAACACCAGAAAAACCTGCTGCTTCTGCGCTGCGGGTGATTGCACCAACGTTTTCTTCTAGTTGGGCTTCTCTTATATAGATGAGGCTAATTGATTTTTCTTGCAACGTTTGCATTTCGTCCCAACTTTCTAAGACAGCCGAAAGGTCGAATATTTCAATATCTGCGAGGGCAATCACGCCTTGGTGGTTTCCTGTTTCAGACATTTGGGTTAGTTTCTTTTTTGGTACATGTTCAATTACGGCGTGCCTTTTGCGTCCTAACTTCAAAATCTCGGTTATTTTGCCATCTCTATTTATATCTTTCTCGATGAATAATTTTTTTACTCTTCGTCCTGACCTTAAAAGCTCTATTACTGGGTTTCGTCCTTCTATTTTCACGATGTTGCAAATATTTCTGCTAATTTCAAACGTGATGGCTCAACAGTTACTGTTTTTCTTCCATCTTCCCAAGTTATGATAATCGTTGGCACTGAAGCATTCCCGTTATTAATCTTTTTAACTATTTCAGTTGCATCTGCTGTTTTCTCGATATCGATTTCAGAATAGGGGATTTCATATTCATTAAAAAAGGCCTTCGCTCTAAAGCAATCTGAGCACCAACTAGTTGAATACATTATTATTTCTGTTGCTTTTCTCATATTGCATTATAACCTATATGCAAAGAGTTTGTTTTTGCTATAATAAATTAGCTCCAATGCTTGGCGAATTGCGTTGACGTTTTTCCTAAAGGGAGCACAAAATTACTACATTCTTTGGGATGTAGTTGAGGCGCCCACTTGATCGCACAACGGTCAATTAAGCTGAGTTGCGGGGCTACTTTTTTGCTTTGCGTTTGTTTCGCGGTAAATTCTTCCAGGTTTCTGGTTATATGTTAGTTTGCCTGATATAATATTTGGCATTAGTCAACCAATACGCTGTCGTAGCTCAGTGGTAGAGCAGTGGTTTTGTAAACCATTGGCCGTCAGTTCAAATCTGACCGACAGCTCCAGTTCAATATGAAAGAACTTTTACAATTCTTACAATCACAAAGAACTCTAACGATCGGGACAGTAGATTCTAATGGGGAACCATGGAATACAACCGTTTATTTCTCCGTAAATGAGAAAGGTGAATTCTTTTTTTTAAGCGCACTTGATGCGAAGCACGCGAAACACATTAAACAAAATTCAAAGATCAGTTTCTCTGTGGCTTGGTTTGATGAAAATGATTTGAGTAATAGAAAAGGAATTCAAGGAAGCGGAACTTGCATGCAGGTAAGTGATTCAGAGGCTATTGCAAGCCATCTAGAAAACCATTATCAATATTCCCCAAGTTGGAAAGAAACTATCAATTTAAAGAGCATTGCTGAAGGTCTGATCAAATCAAAACCATTTATAATTAAGCCAAAATACATCAAATTCTGGAATGACGAACTTCATAAAGGTAGTGAAGGCGACCCAATCAAAGAATTCAAATTTTAGCATTGGTTGAATATGGAATTTAAATCTGTTAATAATGGCGTGTCCAGTGAAAATAGTGATTCAGCGAGATTAATTAGCCTTTGGGGTGGGTATGGGACAAATAGAGATGACTACAGGAAATTTATCGAGTATTTTGAGAGTAGAGGTTACGTGGTTCTGTTTGATGAACTTTTTGAGACCCAAGGTGCAAAAGATGATGGAGCCAATCCGGGTAGAGAGGGTTTTCAGGAACAGGGATGAGAAGGTGGAGTTCAAATAGCTCAAATAGTCATTACTCATAGCTTCGGGTTTGCAAGATTTTTGGATCGATTTTATGAAATTAATCCTAAAAATCCTCCTAGATTTCTTGTCGCAATAAGTCCATGTTTGGTCCTACCTAAGATAGACTTTAAACTCTTTTCTAAAAGTGTTTTCTTTTATTTGTTAACCAAATTAAGGGCAAAGGACTATGGAGCAATCATAAATTTGAAACGAAATTCTAAAAAGACCAAAAGTTCACCAAATGAACTTTCCCGGAAAGCTAGTGAACTAAATATTGGAAAAGGTTCAAAGACTTTAGTCGTTTATACTCTTAAAGATAGCATCGTTTCGTACAGTAAACAGGTGGAAGCATTTAGTAAATTTTTCCCAAATAAAAACTCTCAAATCACTTCGGTTGAGTTCAATACTGACCATAACGTAATTGAGTTAAAAAGGGACGAAATTACCACTCATATACAAAATTTTATTTCTTGATAGATATATTTCACTAGTCAAAATTTGGATAGCTTTTCTTATCATAGTTTGTTATATTACTGGCAACTATGGAAGAGGATATACAGAAAAAAGAGGAAGTAGTTTTACCAAAAAATAGTACAAAGAATCTAATTATAATAGCCTCAATAGCGCTCGTAGCAATCCTCTTATTGCTAAGTGTTATATTCCTTCTTCTTCAAGAACGATCGTCAAGCTTTAGCAGTAATGGTCAGAACGAAATAAA